>JAPKMO010000016.1 GCA_026645945.1 Anaerolineae bacterium | reverse complement strand
TGCGCCCCTACGAACCACCATAACCCTTTATGGCTCCGAACCTGGCATGATATGCAATTGCCCTGCCCTCTGGTTTCGGTCTGTTGGGACGAATAGGGGTTTCTGATATAATTTGAATAGGTTATCTCAACATTAAGTGGGGGTCTCCCCTGCGGCTGAACTTCAGGATCATCATGAGCATAAACCAGACGATTCGTGTATTGATCGCCAAACCCGGACTGGACGGCCATGATCGGGGGGCGAAAGTGATTGCCCGCGCCCTGCGCGACGCCGGCATGGAAGTCATCTATACCGGGCTGCGTCAAACGCCAGAAATGGTGGCCGAGGCCGCCTTGCAGGAAGACGTAGATGTCGTGGGCTTAAGCATCCTCAGCGGCGCGCACATGGCGCTCGTGCCGCGCATCCGCCAGTTGATGGACGAAAGCGGCCTGCAAGATGTGGCGCTGCTGGTCGGTGGCATCATCCCCGAAGAGGACATCGCGGCGCTGAAAGCGATGGGTATTTCCGGCGTGTTCGGTCCCGGCACGAACACCGAAGACATCATCCGGCATATTCAGCAGGTTATGGCGGCGAAAGGTGGAAACGCCGGCTGATGGATGCGTTGGTTCAGGCCATGCTCAACAGTGATCGCCGGGCGCTGGCACGTCTTTTAACAGCTGTCGAAAACAAGCGCGAGGGTGCGGATACCGCCCTCGCTGCTTTGTTTCCCCGCACTGGCCGCGCCTGGATTATCGGCGTGACGGGCGCGCCCGGCACAGGCAAAAGCTCCCTGGTGAACGCGCTGGCAAAAACTTTCCGCGCCGCCGGTAAAACTGTCGGCATCGTAGCGGTTGACCCAACCAGCCCATTTTCAGGCGGGGCGATCATGGGCGACCGCATCCGAATGCGTGACCTGGCCGGTGACCGGGGCGTATTCATCCGCAGTATGGCGACGCGCGGCAGCCTGGGCGGGCTGGCGCGGGCGACCCGCGACGTTATCCGCGTGCTGGACGCTGCCGGTTTCGAGATCATTTTTGTCGAAACAGTCGGTGCGGGCCAAAGCGAGGTGGACATCGCGCGGGCGGCGCAAACCACCATCGTCGTGGAAGTGCCGGGCCTGGGCGACGACGTGCAGGCGATTAAAGCCGGCATCCTGGAGATTGCCGACGTGCTGGTGGTGAACAAGGCCGACCGTCCGGGAGCGGACAATACGGCGCGCGCCTTAAAAGCCATGCTGGAGATGGGGCATCCCGCCGCGCGCGCCGGCCTGATCGCTCATCATGGCCGGCTGCTGCCGGCAGAAAACCCCGCCGACATGACAGATGCCTCCCTCTGGATTCCGCCGGTCGTGTCCACTATCGCCCCAGAAAACAGCGGTATCGGCGACCTGATGGCGGCGCTGGAGGCGCATCGCCAGTATTTGATCGAAACGCAGGCGCTTGACGACCTGGAACGACAGCACATCGAAATCGAACTTCACGACCGTTTGCAAGCAGAGTTAATGGCGCGCCTCCTTAAGGCGGTGTCCGGCGAGGTTTTCGCCGATGTCATCCACCGCATTCAAACACGCGAACTGGCCCCCCAGTCGGCAGTGGATATGATTTTGTCCCTGCATAGTCAATCGTGTTGACGTATGGCCGGGTAAATCGGCCATTTGAATGTGAGGGAGTGGATTAACAATGGATGTCACGCTGGCGAAGGTGCCTGGCACCAAGCTCACACGCGGGACGCGCGCGCATTCGGGAAGATTGACAATGGGTCAATACGGACAGATCATGTTATTTGGAGGGTCGGCGTCGGTGGCGTTATGCCAGCAGATCGGCGCTTACCTGGGCATCGAGTTGGGCGAGTCGGAGCGAATTGTCTTTCCCAACGAGAACATCTTCATTCAGCTTAAGGAAAGCGTGCGCGGCCAGGACGTGTACATCGTGCAAACGATGTCGCACCCGCTGCACGATAACTTCATGGAACTGCTCATCATGGTGGACTGCGTGAAGCGGGACTCCGCCGGGCGTATCAACGTCGTCATTCCGTATATGTCCTACACACGCTCGGACAAAAAAGACCAGCCGCGCGTACCGATCACCGCGCGCCTGATCGCCAACATGATCGAAACCGCCGGCGCCGACCGGTATATCACGATTGACCTGCATACCGGCCAGATTCAGGGCTTTTTTAACATCCCTGGCGATGCGCTGACTGCCTTCCACCTGATGAGCGATTACGTTAAAGAGCGGCACATTGATAATCTGGCGGTTGTATCCGCTGATCTGGGCTTCGCCAAAAAAGCCCGCAACTGGGCGGAGAAACTCGGCACCCCCCTGGCGGTGGTCGAAAAACGGCGGCTCTTTAATACCGGCCAGTCGGAAGCGCTGACCGTCATCGGTGATGTAAAGGGCAAAAATGTCCTGATCGTAGACGATGAGGTGCTGACCGCCGGCACAATGTTAAACGTGGTCGAGGCGCTGCGCTCCGACGGCGTAGGCGACGTGTACCTGGCCTTCACCCATGCCGTCCTGTCGGATATCGGCGCAGAACGCCTGCGCGGCCTGAACCTGAAAGAGATCATCACCACCAATACCATCCCGCTGCCGCCGGAGCGCAAGCTGCCGAATATGACGGTGCTTTCGGTCGCGCCGCTGCTGGGCGAGGTAATCCTGCGGGCGCACGAAGGCCGCAGCGTTGGCGAACTGTTTAACGAGTGACCCGGCGGCAGAACGTTTCTTCGCAACGGTGAAACTGGAGGCGATACCGGAGCCCATATTCGCTTCACACCGAGAAGCACGCATGGCTTTGTTTGACTGCATCAAGGTGTTCTACAACCGTGAGCGGCTGCATTCCGGCATCGACTACACCTGTCCGGTCAGCCGCGTCGCCTGAGCAATTGTTACTCCATAAAACTAGGGGTAGACTAGGACGACAGCAGCCCCTTTATGATCTGGGTACTGCGGCGAACGGCCTGATTCGCTCGGAAAGGTTTCGCCTTGCATCCCTTCACTTTCCAGGTTGGCGTGTTGAACTGCTTTTCGATCAGCGACGGCCAGCATACTTACCCGGCGCGCGCCTTTTTCGCCAATGCGCCGGCGGGCGAACTGGCGGCGGCGTTAAGTCGGCATGGGCTGGCGGCGGAGATGGTCACGCCGTTTAACTGCCTGCTGGTGGATACCGGGGCGCAGCGCCTTTTGATAGATACGGGCATCGGGCGGCGCGGCGGCCCCAGCGCGGACAAACTGCGGCAAAGCCTGGCGGCGGCGGGTTTGACGCCGGAGAACGTGGATATCGTCGTGCTGACTCACGCCCATGCCGATCACATCGGCGGGGCGCTGAACACCGGCGGCCAGCCGGCGTTTCCGAATGCCCGCTACCTGCTGACGCGCGCCGAGTGGGATTTCTGGACGGCGGAAAGACCCGGCGTGAACGACGCGCGCCGGAAGCAGGCGCAGACGGCGCTGCGGTTGCTGGAGAACCGGCTCTATCTGATCGAAAGCGACGGGGAAATCGCGCCGGGGGTGCGGGCGCTGCCCGCGCCGGGGCATACGCCGGGCAATATCGCCGTCGAGATCGTTTCGGCGGGGTCGCGGCTGATCTACATTCCCGACGTGTTCGCGCACCCGATTCACCTGGAACAGCCCGGCTGGAACATCATGGGCGAGGATGACCCGCTGCTGGCAATTAACACGCGCCGCCGCCTGCTGGAAATGCTGGCGGACACAGATACGCCGGTTTTCGGCTACCACATGCCGCCGCCGGGATTGGGGCGTGTGATCTGGCAGGAGCGGGCCTGGGCATGGCAGACCGTTTCGCCTACAATGTGACCCACGTTAATGATACCTGCGAGGAAACCCAATGACCTCTGAGACGCCAAAATCTCTGGGCGAGTTGAACTACGAAAAGTTCGCCCACCGGTATGCCGAAATCGCCAAAACCAAGCCGCATAATGCTTATTACGAGCGCCCGGCTACCCGTTCGCTGATGCCGGAC
Source organism: Anaerolineae bacterium (assembly GCA_026645945.1). GTDB lineage: Bacteria > Chloroflexota > Anaerolineae > Aggregatilineales > Phototrophicaceae > CFX2. The sequence goes on along the minus strand of JAPKMO010000016.1, from coordinate 47,646 downwards.
GTGGCCGGCAAGCGCATTCTGGACGCCGGCTGCGGGCCGGGCTTCAATACCGAATGGCTGCTCGATCAAGGGGCGGTAGTGGTAGCCTTCGACGTAACGCCGGATTTTGTCACCATCACGCGGGGGCGCGTGGGCGACCGGGCGGTGGTGTACCGCGCCGACCTGACGCAGCCGCTTGACTTTGCTGAAGACGCATCATTCGATGGGGCGCTGTGTCCGCTGGTGCTGGATTATATCGAGGACTGGATGCCCGTCATGGAGCAGTTCTACCGCATCTTGAAACCCGGCGGATGGCTGGTGTTTTCCTGCGGGCATCCGATGGGGGATTGGTTTCTGGCAAGCCGCATCGGCGCAGCGCAGCGGTATTACGACGTGGAGATGTTTGAATACACCTGGAAAGGTTTCGGCGAACCCTATCCGGTAGTAAAAGGCTACCGCCGCCCGCTGCAAGATATGATCGGCCCGGTGCTGGCCGCCGGCTTCCAGCTTGACCGGCTGCTGGAGCCGCAGCCGGTGGAGGCGCTGCGCGAGATAGACCCGGAAGAATACGCCAGACTCGACCGCGAACCGGCCTTCTTGTGCGTGCGGGCGCGCAAGTGACGAGCCGGACACTGAGTTATCCCAATTAGGATAGTGCGGGAATTAGGCCGGGCTGTCGTCTGTGAGCTGGCTGACGCGCAGTTCGGCTTTATCCAGCAGCGCCTGACAGTGTTCCGAGAGTGAACGTCCGCGCTCGAATAAACTCACCGAGTCATCCAGCGAAAGTTCGCCGGACTCTAATCTGGCGATGATTGTTTCCAGTTCTTCAAAAGCAGCTTCAAAAGAGAGTTCGTTTATAGCGTTCATGGCTTTCCTTATCCTCCACACGTGCCTTCAGGTCGCCGTCGTGGAACTGCACGGTGATTCCTGTGCCGGGTTTGACCCCCTCCGCCCCGGACAGCCGCCGCCCATCTTCGCTGAGCGACACAATGGCATAACCGCGCGCCAGGATCGAGGCCGGATTAGCGGCGGCGAGCGCGGCCTGCCGGCTTTCCAGGCGTTCGCGCAGACGGCTGAAATGCTCGCGCTGGCGGTTGAGCAGGCGGGCGTTCCAATCATCCACGCGCTGCCGCAGGATGCGAATCCGCCCCGCCGGGGAAAGATGCCCCAGCGTTCGCTGGGCGACCGATAAATCGCCGCGCAGCCCCGCCAAATGATCGGTTATCAGATCGCGCAGGTAAGTTTCGCGGTCGCGCAGATCGGCGCGCAGGTCGTCAATGTTGGGGGTGACGAGTTCCGCCGCCGCCGAAGGTGTGGGGGCGCGCAGGTCGGACACAAAATCCACGATGGTGAAGTCGGTTTCGTGGCCGACGCCGGTGATGACCGGGATGCGGCTGGCAGCCACCGCCCGCGCCACGCGCTCGTCGTTGAACGCCCACAGGTCTTCGATGCTGCCGCCGCCGCGCACCAGCAGAATCGCATCCACCTGCGTCCGGGCGTTCAGGCGTTCGAGCGCGGCGACGATCATTGGTGGAGCGTCGGCGCCCTGCACCAGCGTCGGGCTTAAGATAAGCTGCGCCAGCGGGAAACGCCGCCGCAGAACATTCTGCACATCCTGGAATGCGGCGGCCTCCGGCGAAGTGACAATACCGATCTGGTGCGGAAAAACCGGGATGGGGCGCTTGCGCTCCTCGTCGAATAAACCTTCCGCTTCCAGGGTGCGTTTAAGCTGCTCGAACTGCTGGTACAGGTCGCCCGCGCCGCGCGGTCGCAGGCGGTCAGCGTAAAGCTGGTACTCACCGCGCGGCTCGTAAACGCTGACGCGACCATGCACGGCGACTGCATCACCATTGCGCGGCACGAACGACTGCCGCTCTGCACTGGAACGCCACATGGCGCATTTCAACTGCGCCTCGGCATCTTTGATGGTGAAATACCAGTGGCCGGACGAAGCGCGGGTCATGTTGGAAACTTCGCCTTCCACCCACACATCCTGCAAACCTTCGTCCAGTTCAAAAAGCCGGCGGATATAAACGGTGATTTCGCTGACCGTATAGGCATCCACCATGAATTTCCCCTTTGGCTGTTAGCAGTGAAAATTATACAATAAGCACGCTATTTGCCGAAACCAAACGAGGATACCGTAATGGCTTATCTTGACGAACAGCAGCGCGCCCAACTGCGGGACGAACTGAAAAACCTGAAATTCAACCAGGCTAAAGGCCGGCTGCGCCGGATGGACTCCAAAGCGCGGCTGGTTTTTTATCGCAATTCGCAGCAGGTGGGGCGCTGGCTGACGCGCTACGACCTGGAAAGTCTGGGAACGCGCGTGACGCTGGTGGAGGAAAACCACGTCAACGACCGTATGCGGTCGGAATGGGAATTGGTGGATGTAAAGGTGGAGCCGACGCCGGACAATCGGCTGTAGGCGGTGAGTGAATAAAAGAAAGGAAAAAACCGTGCTGCGAACGCTGCCGCAAATTCGTTATCAGGGTCAGGTATACCGCCTGGCCGCCGCCGCTGTTTTCACGCTGCTAACCATCCTTTCGGCGCGTGTGACGATTGAAACCGGCCTGGTTCCGTTCACACTGCAACCGCTGGCGGTGCTGCTGGCCGGGCTGATGCTGGGCGCGCGCGATGGCGCGATCAGCCAGGTGGTTTATGTGGCGCTAATCGCGGTGGGGCTGCCGCTGGACGCGCGCGGCCTGGGGACGGCGGCGCTTTTTGGCCCGACTGGAGGTTATCTGGTCGGTTTCATCGCGGCGGCTGCCGCCGCCGGCTGGCTGGCGGAACGGGGTGGATCGCGCCTGTGGCAGCGGTGGCTGGCCGGCGTGGCCGGGATCGCTGTGCTGTACCTGTTCGGCGTGGCGCATCTTCAGATGTACGCCGGTATGGACTGGTCGGCAGCCTGGGCCGCCGGGGGGGCGCCGTTCTTGCTGCCCGATCTGGCAAAAGCTATCATCGCTGCCGCGCTGGCGGAAGGCGGGCGCGGGCTGCTGTTATGGCACAAGTGAACAAGCTGAGGGCGCGCCGATGTGCGCGCCCCTGCACGGCTTGACCGATCAAAACGGGTTGCAGTGAATTTATTCCACCAGCCCGCCCAGTTCGTCCTCGGTGGCAGTCAACCCCAGGATGTTAAACCCGGCGTCCACGTGGATGACTTCGCCGGTTACGCTGCGGCTGAGGTTGGAAGCCAGATACAGTGCAGTGTCGCCCACTTCTTCCTGTGAAACCAGCCGGCGCAGGGGGGCGGCTTTTTCCGAATATTTGAGCATCAGCCGAAAGCCCGGCACGCCCGCCGCCGCCAGCGTTTTGATCGGCCCGGCGCTGATGGCATTCACGCGGATACCCTGCGGACCGAGATCGTTGGCAAGATAGCGGGTGATGGTTTCCAGGGCGGCTTTGGCGACGGCCATCACGTGATACTTGGGCATCACTTTTTCGGCGGCATAGTAGGTCAGGCTCATGATGCTGCCGCCGTCGGTCATCAGCGGCGCGGCGCGTTTTGCCATCGCCACCAAGCTGTAGGCGCTGATGTCTAGCGCCATCTTAAAACCTTCGCGGGAAATATCCACGAAGCGCCCGCCCAGGTCTTCCCGGTTGGCGAAAGCGACGCAATGCACCAGCGTGTCTATTTTGCCAAAACGTTCTTTCGCTTTGGCGAACAGCGCATCAAGCTGCTCATCGCTGGTGACATCGCAGGGTTCGACAAAATCGCAGTTGATCTCCTGCGCCAGCGGGAAAACGCGCTTTTCCATGATTTCGCCGGCGTAGCTGAGGCCGATGGTCGCGCCTTCTTCGTGCAGCCGCCGGGTGATGCCCCAGGCAATCGAATTTTTGTTGGCAACGCCGAAGATCAGCGCCACCTTACCGTCCATTAAACCCATATCATCCCTCCAAAAGATTCAACGCAAAGGCGCAAAGGTTTTTTATCATCTGGCGTTCCTGGTGATTACATAAGACGTTTACTTTAACACGGCCAGAGGGCGGGCGCTACGGAATTCATGCGGCCATCCCGGTTGCGGGAGAGCGCCAAACGGCCTATCATCGGCGGCAGGATTGGACACACCGGACACCAGCAAAGGAAACATATCCATGCCCAACAACGAAACGATTCGCGTGGTGGTGGCGATGAATTTCTCCGATGAGATCATGGCGGAACTGCGGGCAGTATCGCCGCGTTACACCATCGAGCGGCACTTCCCGCACGTGCCGGACGCCGCTCTTGCAGAAGCGGAAGTGCTGTATACGGCGTCGTACCTGCCGGACCCGGCGCGCGCCCCCCGGCTGCGCTGGATACAGATGCACACCGCCGGCGTTGACCATATCCTTCGAGAGCCGATCATCCAGGCGGAGGATGTGGAGGTGACGACGGCCAGCGGCATTCACGCCACGCCGCTGGCAGAATACTGCTTGATGATGATGCTGGCCTGGGCTTATAAACTACCCACCATGCTGCGTTTGCAGGCACAAGCGGAATGGCCGGAAAAACAGCACAAACTGTTCGCCCCGCGCGAACTGCGCGGGCTGACGCTGGGCGTTGTAGGTTACGGCAGCATCGGGCGGGAACTGGCGCGGCTGGCCGACGCGCTGGGTATGACGGTGCTGGCCGCCAAGCGGGATGTCAAAAACCCGGCCCAGCCGGAAGATAAATACCAGGAGGCCGGCCTGGGCGACCCCGAAGGCAGCATCCCCGACCGGCTGTACCCGCCGGAGGCGCTGGCTTCGATGGCGTCCGCCTGCGATTTTCTGGTGCTGATCGCGCCGCTGACCGGCAGCACGCGCCATCTGGTGGATGAAACGGTGCTGAATGCAATGAAAAAATCCGCCGTCCTCATCAACGTGGCGCGCGGCAGCTTGGTGGACGAGCCGGCGCTGGTTTCGGCGCTGGCAGCCGGCAAAATCGCCGGGGCGGCCCTGGATGTATTTGAGGAAGAACCGCTGCCTTCCAGCAGCCCTCTGTGGAACATGGAAAACGTCATCATCAGCCCGCACGTGGCGGGCAACAGCAGCCGCTATCACGAAAAAGCGGCGGCGCTGTTCGCCGAAAATTTACAGCGTTACGCCGAAAATCGCCCGCTGCTCAACCGCCTGGAACGCACGCGCGGGTATTGAAGCGCAAATTGGCCCGAAACTCCCTGGGCGGCGCTGCGTATAGTACAATAAGCAGATGGCTTAACGAGGAGAACAGCCAACATGACCGATAACGAGAACCCCAACGTGGATCAGAATCCCGAAATCGTGGATGTGCCTGAAGAGGAAGGCAAAACCCCCCTGGAGGCATTCATCTACCATCAGCGCCGGGCGCTTGAAGAAGCCGGCAAGGCGCTGGATGCGCTGCTGCCGGACGGCTTCAAGGAACACGGTTCGGCAGCCAGCAAGGAGTTCATCAAGGGCTTTCAGGTGCTGGTAGATGCCGCGATCACCGAGATCGAAAAAGCGACCGGCAGCGCCGAAGGCGAAAAAGAAGACGACGACCGGCCTTCAACAACCGGTAAAGCCAAGGTCAAAGTGCAGGTGGATTAATCCTGCCGCGTTTTGACCGGGTGTTTGGTGCATGGGGAGGGTTTGCAGCCCTCCCTTTTATTTTTTTATGCTTCTCAAACGACAAATAAACCTACCCGTAGGGCGACCGGCGGCTGAAAATCCGCCTAAAGTCGGGCGAAATCCCCCACTCTTGAACCTATAATAATATCGTTTGTAATGATCGCAAGGGGGTTTCCATGCGGCATTTATTTACACTGACACTGCTCGCGTCCATCCTGGCCGCTGCGCTGTTCGGAGCAATCCCGGCGCAAGCGGAAAGCAGCGGACAGCTCTACAACTGTTACCAGCAGCCGCGCCTGGGCGTCGGTTTAACCGGGCGGGTGACACTGTACCCGAACCTGCCGAACACCATTCGCAGCACGCCCGGTTATGGGGCGAAGATCGGTTCGATTCCGGCAGGCGGCCTGTTCACCGTCATCGGCGGGCCGCAGTGTATATCCGGCATTTACTGGTGGCAGGTGAACTACAACGGCCAAACCGGGTGGACGGCGGAGGGCGACGGTTACTACACCTACTGGCTGGAGCCGTTTTTCACGTCGCCGCCCCCACCGACCTGCACGCTGCCAAACCGGCTGTGGGTCGGCGGCCAGGGACGGGTGACGCCCGGCCTGCCCAATATCGTACGCAGCGCGCCCGGCACGCGCAGCTCCGGCGCGAACAGCGTTGAAATCGGCAGCATCCCCGGCAGCGGTGTATTCAGCGTGATCGGCGGGCCGGAATGCGGCAGCGACGGCCGCTGGTGGTGGTACGTGAACTACAACGGCCTGATCGGCTGGACGGCAGAAGGTGAAGGCACGAGTCACTATTGGGTTGAACCCTGGTATGGCAGCGGAAGTACGGTCTGCCCCGGTTTCATGCCGTCACGGCTGAACATCGGCGGCCAGGGACGGGTGACGCTGTACCCGAACCTGCCGAACCGGATGCGCGAGTTTCCCTCTTATCAGGGTTTCGTGACCGGCAGCATCCCGGCAGGCGGCGTTTTCACAGTTCTCGATGGGCCGAACTGCGCTCAAAACACGGCTTGGTGGCTGGTGAACTACAACGGCCTGGTCGGCTGGACAGCGGAAGGCAGCGGCAGCCAGTACTGGCTGGAGCCGAACTACTAAACGAATCACACCGGGCGCGAGTGATCGCGCCCTGCCCAAAACACCTCGGCGGGAAGTCTATACGGACTTCCCGCTTTGGTTTTCCCCCATAACCCCTAAACTTTTGGGTAGGTCTGCGCGACCCCTGCGCGTTATCCTGCGTACAAATGAGTAGTAGCGATAGAAAAGGAAAACAGAGATGCACAAGGGTTGGAAACATTACGGGCATCATTGGGGACATCACCGGGGACATCATTGGGGCAAACCCTGGATGCACCGCCGGGGCGGGTTTTTCTTCTTCTGGCCGGGGATGCTGCTGGTGCTGTTCCTGGTACTCGGCGTGGCTACTAAGTTCCTGTGGCCGCTGCTGCTGATCGGCCTGGGCATCATACTGGTGAAAGGCGCACGCCATTGGAACGGCAGCGATTGGCGCGAAACCGAAAAACCCAAAAACGACGGCGAGAAAGCCAAACGCGACGACCGCCGTTATATCCAGACCGAAGACGGCGACTGGCTGGAGATCATCTGACGGTTTTTTGCCAACCGGTGGTTAAAGGGGCGTATTTCCGCGCCCCTGCCAACGGCTAGTCCCCTCCAAACCACAAGCTGAGCAGCGTCAGACCGGAAAAGATGTAACCAACAGCGGCGGGCAGGGTATCCCCATTAGTGTACAGCAGCGTGGACGCCACCAGCAGACTGCCAAAGACGATGGCGCGCACGGTGCGTTTGCCCTGGGCTTCGATGCGCTGAAGCTGTTTGCGATAGGTCGGACTGGGCGAAACGCGCAGGGTTAGCTCGCCCCGGTCAGCGCGGCTAAGAACGCTGTCCACCTGCTGCGGAAAAGTGATGGCGCGGTTGAGGAAGGTTCGCCCGATCTCAGAAATGACCTGCCCGGCGTTGCCGTTGAGCAGGCTTTGCAGGATGGGCAGATTCAGCAGATCACCGTCCCATTCGCCACTGTTGGCGCTGCCCAAGGTGCGGGCGATCATCTTCTGGGCATACGGCTGAAGTTCCTGCCAGGGGTTGAAATTCGGGTCAAGGGTGGTCGCCATGCCGCTGAGGATGCCCATACAGCGCCCCAGGTAGATAAAATCCTGCGGCACCTGGAAAGGCATGGCGAACAGCAGATCGTTGAACTCGCTGCCAAGCGCGCGGGCTTCGCTGTAGCTGACGTTTTTGATCTCGGTCATGCTTAGGCCCCACACCTGGTCGAAAGCGGCTTTGGTGGCCTCTTCGATGCGCTCCAGGTCGGCATCGGGCAGCAGAAAGCCAAGTTCCTGGTAGCTGCGAACCAGTTTGTCCGGGTCGCGATTCACGACCGCTGCCAGCGTGTTTATCATACCGCTGACGATCTGCGGGCTGAGCGAGCCGGTCATGCCGAAATCCACAAAAATCAGGTAAAACGGGCGGCCTTGTTTGGCGGAATGTTTGCCGCCGTTTTCGACCGGCAGCGGGTAAATAAACAGGTTGCCGGGGTGCGGGTCGGCGTGGAAAAAACGCTCCTCAAAAACCTGTTTCAGATAGGTATCCATCAATCGTTTGGCGACCGCTTTGCGGCTGATGCCGGCGGCTTCCAGCGCCGCATGGTCATTGATTTTGATGGTGGTCACGTCCTCCATCGTTAGGACGGCATCGGTGGAGTGTTCGGCGTAAATGGCCGGGATGTAAACGCCGGGGTCATTCTGAAAAATGCGGGCGAAACGCCGGGCGTTGTAAGCCTCGTGCCGGTACGACAGTTCTTCCAGCAGCACCCGTCCGAACTCGTGCGCCAGGGCGACGGTATCGGCGCGGCGGCGGATGAAAGGCACCCAGGCAGCAACGCGCGCTACAACCCGCAGCGCCGCCAGATCGGTATAAACGATTTCTCGAATGCCAGGGCGCTGCACCTTGATGACGACGCGCTCGCCGTTGTGTAAACGGGCGCGGTACACCTGCCCCAGCGACGCAGCGGCGACCGGCTGTTCATCTATCCAGGCGAACCGCTCGGCAGTCGAGCCTAACTCCCCTTCCAGCACGGCCATGATCTGATCGTTAGGAACGGGCGGCACTTCGTCTTGCAGGCCGCTTAGTTCGTTGATGATTTCCGGCGACAGCACATCCATGCGGGTGGATATAAACTGCCCCAGTTTAATCATCATACCGCCCAGTTTGACAGCGAAAGCGCGAAATTCGCGGGCGTAAAGCGTCCAGCGGTGGTTGCTGCTGCTTTCAACGCGCGCCTGGCCGATGATACGCGGCATGACGTAATACCACCACAACACGCGCACGAACAACCACACCGCAAAAATGAGCGTTCGCCCAAAGCGGTACTGCATTCGCAGCGAGCGCCAGCCCGCCGGAACGGGCGGAATTTCCGGCGGGGTTTCTGCCATATCTCCAGGCAGTGCGGCGTGAAAGGCGACCGAATCAGCGGACCCGTTGTTTCTGTACCCGTTCGTCCTTTCGGAACTGGACACGGAGGGTAGATTGTTCAAATCTGGCATCGGCAATTTCTAAGTCCCATAGCGCATAGGGCAGCACGATATTCCGGCGATATGGGCCGACCCGCAGCGTGATTTCATCACGCGAGCGGTACATATCCATATCCTGTTTATCGGCGAACGGCAGGGGGACGATCAATGTATGCGTGCCGTCGGCGTCGGTTTCGATGCGGTGCGTCTGGCCGTCGAACAGCTTGCGGGCGGGGTTGCCATCGCCGTACAACGCCTGCGCCAGCCGGCGCAGGCTGTCCAGCCCGGTCACTTCCTGGCCGAAGAGCGGCACTCTCATTAAAGGCAGCTCGCCGAAGGCTTCGCCGATGAAGGCGATGTTTTCCTGCTGGTTGGCCTTCCACATGGCAAAATAGGGGTCGGTCACTTCATCCGGGATGATGCGGTTGCACACAATGGCATCGGTGGCATAACCATAGAGATTGAGATAGGTGTAGGTGCGCTGCGTTTCTTTGATGACCATCTTCTCCGGGTTGACCACCAGCCGGATGCTGCTCATCTCCGGCTGCGTCAGCAGTTCGCGCACTTTATCCAGGGTGGCGAACAGGTTTTGCACCTGGTCCCAGGCGCTGCTGTCCGGCACGGCATCGCCCCGGTTGACCAGCCGTCCGATGGGCCGCAGAATCCGGGACGCGCCGCGCGTGATAGTCAAGATTTTTTCAAACCACCAGCGCGTTACGTCCGGCAGGCTGAGCAGGCGGAGCGTTTCAGCAGTAGGAGCGGCGTCCACGATCAGCACATCGAACTGCCCATCCTCGACATATTTGTTAATCCACAGCAGATGCGCGCCTTCTTCCAGTCCTGGCAGGATGGTGACTTCCTCTGCCACGATGTCTTCCACACCCTGGCGGCTGAACAGCGCCACCATGTACTTCTGGAATGTCCCCCAGTATTTGTCCATCGAATAGCGCGCGTCCACTTCCTGCGCCCACAGGTTTGGGTACAGTTCGACCGGCTCCGGGCCGATTGATTTTTCCAGCGAGTCCGCCAAGCTGTGGGCGGTGTCGGTGCTGATGACGATGGTTTTGAGGCCCATCTCGGCGCAGCGCAAAGCGGTGGCCGCCGAAATACTGGTTTTGCCCACACCGCCTTTGCCGGTATGTACGATAATCCGCATGGTTATCCTTCTCTTATCCGCTACATGTGCAATTATACACGAACGCGCGGGTGATTCCGCGATATATTTCATGTACGCATAATGCAGGGCAAAGGTGGCGGACGCAGGTCAGTTTAGGTTGGAAGTAGGTTTCACAGAGCGGTATCAGACTTGACCGGCAGCGAAAAGCTGAAGGTCGAGCCGTGTCCGGGCAGGCCGTCGCTTTCAATGCCGACTTCGCCGCCCAGTTTATCCACGATGGTTTTGACAACCGTCAGGCCGATGCCGTGTCCTTCGATCTGATATTTGCCGAACCGTTCATATTTGCTGCGGAAAATCTGGGCTTGCAGTTCCGGCGTCAAGCCGTCGCCGTTGTCGCGCACCCAGTAGCGCACAAAACCACCGTTCGGTGAAGCGCCGACCGCGATGCGGGGAGGCTGGCCGCCGTACTTCAAGGCATTAGTGAGGTAGTTCACCCAGATTTCCTCCACCCAGGCCGGGTAAGCGAAGGCCGCCGGGAGCGCGGTTTCGAGGCTGATGGTCGCCTTATAACGGATAACCAGATGTTCGACCCGGCGCTCGGCCTGCCGAAAAATGGCTTCCATATCCACTGGTTGGGGCAAAATTTCCTGCTTCCGCACGCGCGCCAGGTTTAACAGCTCGTCAACCAGTTCGTTCATCTTGCCGGACGTTTCGGCAATACCCATCAGGTAATTGCGGCTCTGATCGTCCAGGGCTTCGCCCAGGTCTTGCAGCAGCAGTTCGGTATAACCCATGATGATGCTGATCGGGTTTTTAAGGTCATGCGCCACCATATCGGCGTAGGCGTCCAAATTGGCGATGCTCTGCTGGTGCTGCTCGATCTGAGACTGGAGATTCGCGTTTTTCTGGCGCTGGGCCTCAGCCTCCAAGCGGGCGGTTTCGACATCATGAATAATCTGAAGGCTTTTCATCCGGCGGTCAGACTGCTCGCTAAAGGCGATTTCGTGGGCGGCGTGGAACTTTTCAAAATAATCGAGCGCGTTTTGAAAGTCTCCCAGAGCTTTATAGAGATCGGCATACAGGCGGAAAATCTGTGCGGTTGAGTTGGGCGCGTTCAGGCGTTCGGCTATTGCGCGGGCTTCGTCCAGCCACCGGAGCGCCTGCGGATAACTACCGCGACGGATTTCAATGCGGGCGCTTTCGATGATGCAGGCCAGGCGGTTAAAATCTACCGGGCTGGCGGCCATGCCGGCCTCCAGATACTCCAGCGCCTGCGGGTAATCTTCCAGGCCGGCATAAATCGCGCCTAGGGTGTGCAGCGTGGCGGTCCTAATGCCGGGATTTTCGACCTTATCCAGCATTTTCAGGGCTTCCAGCGCCGGTTCGAGAGCTTCGGAATAATGCCCCATCGTGCAGTACAGGTAGGCCAGATTATTAAAAGCCCGCGACCGAAGGGCGAGATCGTCCAGGCGGATGCTGATTTCCATGCCCATCTGAAAATACTTGAGGGCTTCGTTTGGGCTGCCGGACATGCCGTAGGCGGCCCCTAACCCCTGGTAAACCAGAGCTTCGTGGTGGGCGTAACCGTGCTGCCGGCTGAGTTTTAAGGCTTGCAGACCATAATCCAGAGCGGCGGGGTAGTTTTCTAACCGCGTGTGAATTTGAGAAAGTACGATGAGAAGGTGGGTCTTTTTTTCGGTATCGCCGATCTGTTCGTACAGTTGAAGGGCGCGTAAAGCCTGCGGCAGCGCCTCCGCAAACCGGCCAACCTCCATATTTAACCAGCCCAGGACGCGCAGGCCGCCTGCCAGACCTTCGTCAAAACCGATTTCGGTAGATTGGGACATCGCCTGCTCGGCCAGCGCGCGCGCCTGGGCGGGGCTTTCTGTTCGCAGCGCCCAGGCTCGGTCGCTCAAAGCAATAATGGCATCGCGGGTGTTCATAGATCATACTGGTCTTGTCAAACTTTCTCGCTTAGCCCCACTATAGCTTCAGTTACGAATAATTAATATAAAGATCGGCCTCTGGATAGATTATTCATACTTTTCAAGAGCAGCACCCCGCTGCGCTCTACTACGGCTGAAAAGCGCCGGCGAATCACTGGGCATTTGGTTGACAAATGCCGATTTTCGTTATATGCTTCAGGTAAGTAAGTTAATATAACTAACTATCCGGTTCGGTTTTGAGGAAACCTCAGGTTTCCTTCCCGTCCAAACGTTTATTTTGAGGAGGATTTGTCCGCATGAAACACCGTTTTGCGCTCCTGGCGGCTGTGGCCGCGCTGCTGCTGGCAGGCATTCTGCCGGTGTCCGCTCAAGATCAGTCTCTCGAAATTTATATCACCGGCCTCACCGAAAACACGATTAAGTGGTTCAACGAAGTGGCCTTCCCCGCCTTTGAAGCCGACCATCCTGGCGTCAACCTTGAAATCCTGACCGGCGGTTGGGGCGAATTTGATGCCACCGTCGCGGGCTGGATCACCACTGGCAGCGGGCCGGACATCGTGTATCTGGGTTCGGAATATGCCGACATCTTTGGCGAACTGCTTAAAGACCTCGACCCATATCTCAGGGATTGGGAAGAACTGGATCAGTTCCTGCCGACGGCGCTGGACACGGTTAGTTGGGACGGCCACCTGCGTGGGCTGCCCCTGTTGATGAGTCCCCGCCCCGTTTTTTACCGCACTGACCTGGCCGTTGACCCGTCTGTCATTCCGCCGCTCACCTTCGCCGATGCGCTGGCATTCGTGAAGGCCAACAGCGCCGTCGAAAACAACGCCATGACAAAAATGGGCTTCATGGACATCGGCAGCAGCCTGTTTGATGACCAGGAATTCATCGCCTACATCTGGAGCGCCGGCGGCGAGCTGTATTACGATGATGGCACGAGCGCCTTCGACAGCGCCGCGACCGCCGAAGCCCTGAAGTTTATGTATGACCGCCGCCGCGCCGTCATGCCGGAAGAAACGACCGCTGGCCTGCCGCCGTTTGAAGGCGTGCCGATTGCTTCCGGGAACGTCATCAGTGGCATTTTCCCAATGTGGAATATGCCCGCCACCAGCGACCCGCTGTGGGAAAATATCGCCATCGCGCCTTACCCGGCGGGCGAAAACGGTCAGCCGGTCGTTCAGGTTTTCATTGACTGGCTGTCGGTCCCGGCTTATGTCGAAGACCCGGCGCTGGCCGTCGAGTTCCTGAAATTCATTGGCAGCAAAGAAAATGCGATTGAACTGACCAGCGTGGCCGGCTTTACGCCCGTCCGCATGGATGCCTGGGACGAATTGAAGGCCAACAGTCCGGTCTGGGCGAAGATGCTGGACCTGGCGGCAGAATATGGCCGCTCGTTCTCCGACATCCGCGCCAGCGCGGAACTGCGCCCGCTCATCCGCGAGCAGGTTCTGGCATACCTGGCCGACCGGCAGAGCCTGGAAGACACCCAGCGAAACCTCAAGGAAGAATACGACGCCATCCTAGAAGCCAATGGCTACCTGGATTAAAATCCGCTGCCATAAATAACGGTAGAGGGGGGTCTCAGCCTCCCCTCTACCTCCCCGAAAATCGCTTTTTACGAAAGGCTTTTTTATGGATGTCAGCTCACAAGCGCGATGGGAAAACCTGCTGTGGGCAGCCGGTACGGCCATTTTTATCGTCGTCGGCAGCATCCTGGTCGGCTGCGCAGCCAAGCGGGTCGCCCGCTGGCGTGGGCTGTCTGCCAGCGAGCAGCGCAAGGTATACTGGGGATTTCTGTTTGCCGCCCCCTGGATTATCGGCTTCGTTATTTTTGTCCTCGGCCCGGCGCTGGCCTCGCTGTATTACAGCTTTACGGACTACAAACTCGGCAAGCCGATGACCTGGGCCGGCCTGGATAATTACCGCGAACTGCTGCTGGGGCAAGGGGCGCAGGGGCGGCGGTTTTCGCAGGCGATGTTTAACTCGTTTTATTACATGGCCGTCGGCGTCCCCCTGCAAATCGTCACCGCGCTCGGCATGGCAATGCTGCTGAACAACCAGATGCGGGGCATCCGCATTTTCCGCCTCATTTTTTACCTGCCGGTCATTCTGGCCGGCGGCCCGGCGGCGCTGCTGGCCTGGCGGTATATGTTCGCCGGCAACGGCGGTTTTGTTAACGTCACGCTGCAAAACATAGCGGGCAGCTTTTTCCTGTTCGACTGGATATACCGCGCCTTCATTTTCACCGTCGAGGCCATTAACAGCCTGTACGCCGGCATTGCGGAGGGCAGCCCGATCGGCCCGTTTAAATATGCCGTCCCCGCGCTTATCGGTGCGCTGATGCTGCTGTCGCTGGTGCGCGGCGAATGGACGCCCAGCAAACGCGCCCGCGCCTGGCTGGTGGCGGAACTGGTCGGCGCGACATTAATTATTCTGCTGGCCGCCCGCGCCCTGGTCGCCGATCCGCTCGACCCCGGTCTGCTGCTGGGTATTGGCGCGCTGGCCGCCCTCGGCGCGCTGCTGGCGGATTATCGCGGCGAAAACAGGCGCTACCGCCTGTGGACGCTGATTCCGCCGCTGCTGGCGGCGCTCACGCTGGCCGCCGTTTTCGTCCTGGGGGGCGAAACGGAACGGTCGCTGTATATCCCGGCGCTGCTGGCTGCCGCCGCGCCGGTGGCGCTCGTGCTGGTCGCCCGCGCCCCGGCCCACAGGCGTTTTATTCTGGGGGGCGGCGCGGCGCTGCTGATCGGTTTTATCATCCTGCGTTTGATTCCCGGCCAGCTTGACGGCGGTCGCCTGTCCATCCTGCCGCAGTATTTAACGCTGCAATCGGCCATCGTCCAACCCGACAACCTGGATTACCTGAAAACAGAGTTCGCCGCCACGACACCAGCGGCCCTGTGGCTGTACGGCTTGGTCGCGCTGGTACTCGGCGGCCTGGCGGTGGCGAACAACCGCTACCCCCGCGCGGCGCGCACAGTCGCGTTGGTCGCGCTGGCAGCCTTCAGCCTGTTCGCCGTCAGCGCCATTGTGGACGGCGTGCGTTACTTCCAGGCCTATGACCAGATTGCCCAGGCCACCGGCCAGCCCAACTATCACTTCAGCCAGTTCCGCACCGCGACTGCAACCTGGCCGGATAAAAACCGCGTGCCGCTGTGGATGACCAATGAACTGTGGGCCAAACCCTCGCTCATCCTCATTACCATGTGGAGTTCCGGGGCGGGGATGCTCATTTTCCTGGCGGCCTTAAAGGGTGTGCCGCGCACTTTTTATGAAGCTGCCGAAGTGGACGGCGCGAACCGCTGGCAAAAATTCTGGAAAATTACGCTGCCGATGATCTCGCCAGCCATGTTTTACAACATCGTGATCGGCATCATCGCCGCGCTGCAAACTTTCGATACGATTTATATCCTCCGCACGCCGCAAACCGAGGACGATCTGGCGTCGGCGGCCTTTTTCCTGTTCAACCGCACCTTCCGCCAGTTAGAGATCGGCCAGGGCGCAGCGGTTTCGTGGATTTTGGCCGTCATCATCGTGCTGCTGACCGTCTTACAGTTCCGGTATAACAAATGGGTTTATTACGAGGCATAACTATGGCGACTGTATCCGGCAACGCCCAATTATCCGCCCCGCCTCAGGTCGCGCAGCCGAACCTGTTCCTGCGCTTCGTGCGGGCGGTTGATGCGCGCGCGCTCATCCTGTACGCCATCCTGTTAGCCGCATCGCTGTTCTTTTTATTCCCAATGGCCTGGATGGCCGGCACGTCGCTCAAGACCGTTGAGGAGGTCGGCCAGCCGCAGTTAAACCTGCTGCCCGCCAACCCCCAATGGAACAACTATGCCAAGCTGCTGCAAGAGGATACTTTCTACCGCGCTTATACCAACAGCGTTTTTGTCGTATCGGTGGTGCTGGTCGGCACGGTCACTTCGATTGCGCTGGTGGCCTATGCCTTCAGCCGCTTGGAATGGAAAGGGCGCGGCGTCGTTTTTGCGCTGATGATGGGGACGCTGATGCTGCCCGCGCAGGCCACACTGGTGCCGCAGTACGTTTTATTTCATAACCTGGGGTGGATTCGCACGTTCAATCCCATCACCATCCCCGGCTTTTTCGCCGGCGGCGCGGCGCTGATTTTCCTGGTGCGCCAGTTTATGCTGAGCATCCCGCGCGAACTGGACGAGGCCGCCATGATTGATGGCGCGAACCCGCTGCAAATCTGGTGGTATGTCATCATGCCGCTGTCCCGCCCGGCGATTGCGACGATCACGGTGTTCCTGTTCGTCGGCCAGTGGAACAATCTCATCAACCCGCTGATTTACCTCCAGCGTGCTGAACTGTTCACCATGCCGATTTACGTCGCGCAAAAGAACAATTTGCAGGAATCACCGATTCCCTGGCAGGACATCATGGCTGCCAGCGTATTATTTATCATCCCAGTGCTGGTCATATTCATCTTAACACAGCGGTACTTCGTTGAGGGCATCACCATGACTGGCACGAAAGGGTAAGCATCTTGACACAGCTTATGCACAGCTTTCGCGGTTTCACACCGCCGCCTGCCGTCCTGGAGGGCGTCCGGCGCGGAGAAATCGCCGCTTTCTGCCTGTTTGCTTACAACTTTGAATCGCTGGAGCAGTTCCGCGAACTGACCATGAGCCTGCAACAAGCTGCCCGCGAAGGCGGATGTCCCCCGCCGCTGATCGGCACTGACCAGGAGGGTGGGCAGTTGATGGCGATCACCGGCGGCGCGACCGAACTGCCCGGCAATATGGCATTGGGCGCGGCCCGCGCGCCGGAACTGGCGCGGCTGGCCGGGCGTGTGCTGGCGCGGGAACTGCTGGCCGTCGGCTGCAACCTGAACTTCGCGCCGGTGCTTGATTTAAACAATAATCCGGACAATATCGCTGCCGGCATCCGTTCGTTTGGGGCCGACCCAGAACTGGCCGGCGAATTGGGCAGCGCGCTCATCGCCGGGATGCAGGCCGAGGGGGTCATCGCTACGGCCAAACACTTCCCCGGTCACGGCGATACAGTGGTAGATTCGCATTTTGATGTGCCGGTCATCAACAAGTCGCTCTCGGAAATGGAATCGCTGGAACTTTATCCGTTCCGTAAAGCGATTGCGGCGGGTGTCGGCGGCGTGATGTCCGCGCACATCCGCTTTTCGGCGCTGGATGCCGAGTCTATCGCTACCGTATCGCGCCCGATACTCACCGGGCTGCTGCGGGAAAAAATGGGCTTCGACGGCCTGATTCTGACCGACGCAATGGACATGCAGGCCGCCAACCGGATGGGTACGCGCGCCAGCATCCGCGCCGCGCTGCAAGCCGGGGCCGACCTGGTGCTGCTCGGCCACCTGCCGGAACAGGTCGAACTGACCACCGAAATGCGCCCGCTGTACAACGCCGCCTCCCAAGAGCGTATCGCCCGTGTCCGCGCCGCCCTGCCCCAGGCGTACCCCGCGCCGGACGTGATCGGCTGCGCCGAACACCGGCAGATCGCCCAGGACATCGCGGACGCTTCGATCACCCTGGTGCGCGATAACGGCAGGCTGCCGCTGCGCCCCGCGCCGGAAACAAAAATCGCGGTGATTACCGTTCGCCCCGTCAACCTGACCCCCGCCGACACCTCATCTGACGTGCAGATCAACCTGGCGGCGGCGGTGCGCGCGCGCCATGCGCGTGTGGACGCACTGGAGCTGCCCTACAGTGCGCCGAGCGAAGCGGCAGCGCTGCTCGTCAACGCCGCTCAGGAGGCAGACATTATCATTATCGGCACGATTGCCGCCGACCGCGACCCTGCCCAGGCTGCGCTGGTGCGCGAACTCCAAACGCGCGGTAAAACGCCCATCGTTGTGGCGCTGCGAACGCCGTATGACCTGCGCGCTTTCCCGCAGATCGAAACTTATCTGTGCGCCTACGGTATCCGCCCGGTTACAACGGAAGCCGTCGCGCGCGTGTTGTTTGGCGAAATCCCGGCGCGCGGCGTTTTGCCTTGCCCGATTCCGGGAATCGAACCGGCGCGGTTATGAAACAGGTGCTGTTCGCCCTGCTCTGTGTGCTACTGCCGGCAGTAGCCGCTACCGGGCAGCAAACAACCGCCCCCTGGTGCGTTTCTGTCTGGTATCCCTCGCCGGGGACAACCGGCGGCGACGAAACCATTCGCGTTAACCGCGATGTGCTGGACGTGGTGCATCCGTTCTGGTATTCACCCCGCCCCGACGGCACGATTTACGCCCATCCCGGCCTGGAAAACCCGCAGCAGATCACCGAATGGCGCGACCTGGGTCTCATCATCATTCCTTCGATACCGAGCAGCGTATTTGAAATGCTGTCCCCTGCCGAAACGCGCGCCTTCCACGTGCAGCAGATTGTGGAACTGGTCGAAACGAAGGGGTACGACGGGATTGATATTGATTACGAGGGTTTTCCGGCCAGCACCCGCGACGATTTTTCGGCCTTTATCAAGGAACTCTCAACAGCCCTCCACGCGCGCGGCAAACTGCTGACCATCGCCGTCCATGCCAAAACGGATGACGCCGGGACATGGCCGGGCGCAGCCGCACAGGATTGGGCGCGAATCGCCCCGGCGGTGGATGTGTTTTCGATCATGACCTACGACTACACCAGCCGCAGTGATCCACCCGGCCCGATCAGCCCGACGCCCTGGGTGCTGGATGTGCTGGCCTATGCCGAGTCCATCGTTGATCTATCCAAAGTGCGTTTGGGGCTGCCGTTTTATGGTTACAGCTGGCAGCGCAGCCGCCCCCCAGCGACGACAATAAGCTGGGAGTCGATTCAGCCGCTGATCGCATCCTTCAAACTGGAGGTTGAGCGTGACCCCGGTGGCGACGCCTACGTAGAATTAAACGCGCGCGGCCTGCCCCGCCAGACATTTTATCTCGCCGATTCATTGGCTTTAGAGTATAAATTAGATCAGGTGTTGGCCGCTTACCCGAAACTCGGCGGCGTCGCCATCTGGGGCATTGGCGGCGAAGACCCGGCCAACTGGGATGTGTTACGGGCGGCCCGCCCATCCAACTGCCAGCTGCGACCATGAAACCATTAAAAGCCACCCGCGAAAACCTGCGCCGCCACAACCGCCAACTGCTGCTGCGCGCGGTATATACCGGGTTGGCGAACAATCGCGCGGCGCTGGCGCTGGAAACCGGCCTGGCGAAACCAACTGTCTCCGATCTAATCGGAGAGTTGATAAGCGATGGCCTGCTGACCGAAGGTGGCCTGGGCGAATCCACCGAAAGCGGGGGCAAACGTCCGACGCTTATCAAATTCGTGCCGGAGGCGCGGCAGGTCATCGGCGTTTCGCTGGACAATGGGCGGGCATTCGGGGTTTTGTGCAATCTTGCCGGGCAGGTCGCCGCGCAGCATTATGCCGAACTGGAAAGCGCCCAGGGTAACGCCGTTGAAACCCTGCTCACCGACGTGATTAACGGCCTGGTGGCGCAGCTGGATGCGCCTCTGCTGTGCATCGGCGTCGGCGTTCCCGGCGTAGTGGACGCCGGCAGCGGCATCATTACCGATTCGCCGCCGCTTGGCTGGCGTCACTGGCCGCTGTCGGAACGCCTGTCCGCGCGTTATGACGTGCCGGTTTATACCGGCAACAGCGCCGAACTCACCGCGCTGGCACAGTACGCTTTTGGCCTCAACGGCGATGACCATACCCGCAGCCTCGTTACCGTACTCGTCACCAACAGCGTCGAGGTGGGCATCACGCTCGGCGGTATCACCTGCCACCAGGGCGGCGACATCAGCGGCCTTTTTTCAACCGTTGGCGAAAACCGCCTGGATATGCTGCTTGGCTGGCCGGCGGTGCAGCGGCGCGCGGCTGAACTGCGGCGGCAGCTGCCCGGCTCGACTTTGCCGGAAAACGGCCTTACGTACATGCACGTCCACTACAGCGCCGTGAACGGCGACCCGGCGGCGCAGCAGTTAGGCGAGGAGCTGTCAACCTATCTGGCGCAGATTATGGGTTGGATTATCGGCCTGCTGCGGCCAGACCATGTTTCCCTGGCCGGGCCAATCGTTAACCTGGGGGATGATTTTTTGCGCCGTGTCGTCGAAAAAACCGAGTCTATGCTCTGGCCGGAGGTTGTGCGCCCGGTCGTCTTTTCCCTGGCTTATTCGGGCAATCTCAGCGCCATTGGCGCGGCGGCGCTGGCGCTGCACCGCGAGTTGGACATCTTATGAGTGCCATGCGCGAGATCAATATCATCACGAACAACCCCTACGAGGTCTTTCAGCGGGATGTGATCGCAGGCGCGCAGGAAACGGCAGCGCAGCGAGAATTTCGCGTGAATGTCATCCAGGTCAGCGAGCCGCCGCGCCACGCCAAAGACCTGCCCCTGAACTGGGAATCGCTGGCGGGCGCGCTTATCATCGCCAATGTCCTGCCCAATGAGCTGCTCCACACCCTGCACGAGCACGGCCTGCCGCTTTCGCTCATCAGCCATCAGGTTCCCGGAACGGCCATCCCCGGCGTGATGCCGAACAATCGCCAGGGTATCGCCATGCTGATGCAGCACCTGGTCATCGCCTGTGGCTGCGCCAAACCCGTGTTCATTCAAGGACATATGCAGCAGAACGACGGCATCCAGCGCGAAATGGCTTTCCGCCAGGAAGCCATGCGTTACAACCTGAACATTCCGCCAGACTACTATCTGCCCGGTGAGTTCATCCCCGCCCTGGCGGCAGAATCAATGGCGCATTTTCTCCAAACGAATCGTGAGTTTGATTGCGTACTGGCGTCCGATTATCTGATGGCCGAAGCCGCCATGCGCGCCATTCAGGCCGCCGGCTGGCGCGTGCCGGAAGATGTGGCTGTGGTCGGGTTCGGTGATGGCCCGGAAGCAGCGCAGGCCGGTTTGACGACGGTCGCCGCCGATGTGGTGGAGCTTGGCCGCCGGGGGGCGCGGCAGTTAATCGGCCAGATAGACGGCCTGCGTATTCGCGGGCTGACGCTGTTAAGCACCGAACTGGCTGAACGCAGCACAACCCGGCGCAAATAATAAAAGGGTACGACAAGCGTACCCTAGTTTAAACACTCGGCTGCCAACTATTGATGTTGCAGGCTGACGGCGACCAGTTTGGTGAAGGTCTGCGGGTCGCGCACGGCGATGTCCGCCAGAATCTTGCGGTCAACCTCAACGTTGGCCCTTTTCAGCCCGTAAATCAGGCGGCTGTAGCTCAGGCCGTTCAGCCGCGCGGCGGCGTTGATGCGGATAATCCACAGCCGACGCAGATCGCGCGCGCGCGCCCGCCGGTGGCAGTAGGAATACCACAGGTTTTTGAGCATGGCCTCGTTGGAGCGGCGGAACAAACGCCCGCGCGTCCCCCACTGGCCCTTTGACATTTTGATGATTTTTTTATGGTGGCGTCTTCTGACGTACCCGGTTTTAGTTCTAGCCACGAAACCTACTCCTGTACAACAAATACCCGGAGCCTGCACCCCGGGTTTTACGCTTCGATAAAAAGCCGGCTTTAGCCGGGCGGGTTCTGGCGGTACAGCTTCAGATAAGGGGCAAGCCGCTTCACGCGCTTGGCGTCGGTGCTGTTTTCCAGCACCAGCATCTTCTTGAACTGGTGTTTGGTACGCTTGGGCGTGCGCCGCCGCAGGTGGCTTTTGCCGCCTTTGGTGCGAACGACCTTGCCGCCCCCGGTGACACGGAAGCGTTTGGCCGTTGCCTTATGCGTTTTGAGTTTATATTTCTTAGCCACGCTTTTGCTCCGAAGTTATTTTTTCTTGTCCGGTATGGGCGCAAGGACCATCAACATCGTCATGCCCTCCAGCGTGGGCGGCTGCTCGATCATGGCGACATCTTGCAGTTCGTTAGCGACCTGAAGCATTCGATCTTGAGCAATATCAGGATAATCCCGCTCGCGGCCTCGAAACCGCACCCGCACCCGCACTTTCATCCCCTGTTGAATCCAGTTCCGCGCATCACGCACTTTGAAGGAAAGATGGTGCTGGTCGGTTTTCGGACGCAGTTGGATTTCCTTGATCTCGATGGTTTTCTGCTGTTTTTTCGCTTCGCGTTCGCGGCGGCGCTTTTCGTATTGAAATTTGCCAAAATCCATAATACGACACACCGGCGGGTCGGCATTGGGCGACACTTCGACCAGATCAAGTTCTCTGGCTTCGGCCATCTCCAGTGCCGTCCGCAGTGATACCACGCCGATGTTTTCGTTGGTATCGGTGATGAGGCGAACTTCACGCGCACGTATCTGCTCGTTTACGCGATAATTTATCGAACTGATGGCCTTTCACCCTCTCTGCATTTAAGCTTTGATACAAGCGAATCAGTGGGGAAAAGTCTAGCACAGCCGATTAATGAAGTCAATATAAGCCTGCCGAGCTTGCCGGGCTAAACCACGCAACATCCCTGGCCGCCGGGCGGAAATGTTATATTGACAATCCCATACCCATCCACTACAATCTACCTGCCTTCAAACGCGCATTAACGCCTTGAAGCGCGCCTTCTGAGCATGGTATAATGCCTACACATTCGCCACCATAGCTCAGTTGGCAGAGCAACCGCCTTGTAAGCGGTCGGTCCTGGGTTCGAGTCCCAGTGGTGGCTTGCGGGTTGTAATGTGTTATTTAACATTTAAATACGCGGGTCTGAATGTATGCTAGAGCTGCGGAATCAAAAAAACAGCATCAAACAAGGTGATGTAGGGGTTGGTGTAGCGATTGCGTGGTTTATGCAGAACGGATACCCCACTCTCATGCCTTTAACTGAAAGCCTGCCATACGATCTCGCAGTGGATATAGAAGGTAAGCTGTACCGGGTTCAGGTTCGCACGACTTATCATAAAGATGTGAGAGGTCACTACAAAGTCAATTTGCGGGTCTTAGGGGGCAACCGCTCAGGTTCAGGAAAGACGACCCACTTTGATCCATCTAAAGTAGATTTTTTATTCGTAGTGACCGAGAACGGCGAAAAATATTTGATACCAAGCGCAGAAATAGAATGCCGAAGTTATATCACTTTGGGTATCGAAAAGTACGCGCACTATCAGTTAACATAGTTATAACTATGGGTCCGTGTCCCGAGCGGCAAAGGGGGTGGACTGTAAATCCACTGGCGGAAGCCTTCGGAGGTTCGAGTCCTCCCGGGCCCACTTCAGATCAGCCGTCTGAAATGCCATTGTAGCTCAGTCGGCAGAGCACACCCTTGGTAAGGGTGAGGTCACGGGTTCGAATCCCGTCAATGGCTTGATTATTCGTCAGGTAAGTGTTAACAGGTAAGGGCGTAAGACATGGCGAAAAAAGGCAACCGGGTGCTGGTCAAAATGCGCAGCACCGAAAGCGGCCACATCTACTATACTGAGAAAAATCGCCGCAATGACACGGGCCGCCTGGAACTGAAAAAATACGACCCGTTCGTCCGGCGTCATGTGATTTACCGCGAAACCAAGTAGGTCGCGGCTTTTAGGGGAGTAGCTCAATTGGCAGAGCAACGGCCTCCAAATCCGTAGGTTCCGGGTTCGATTCCTGGCTCCCCTGCTCATTCTGGCGAGACACCGTCGTTCCTGGCGGTGTCTTGCATACTAGGCCGAGTTCGTTTGTATCAGGGAGAACCAGCGCATGTCTGCTGAGCATAAGACGCTCGATGATAACTCCAAGCGCCGCCGGGGAAAACTCCGCCGCGAAGCGCCCAAAACCCCGGTGCAGAACATCGAGGTGACAGACGATCTGGAAGATGATGACGACACCGTTGAAGAGGGCCTGACGCGCGGTGTTACCGAACGCAAGGGACGGGCAACGCCAGGACGCCGCACCCAGGAAGTTGAGGTCTCTAAAAGCGAGGGCAATTTCATCACCCGCCCCATACGCGGCCTTCGAGAATACCTGGAAGGCGTGCGTTCGGAAATCCAGAAAGTCGTCTGGCCCAGCCGCGAAGAAACCCGGCGCTTAACCAGCATTGTCCTGAGCGTGACCATCGTTTCCGCGCTGGTACTCGGCATCATCAGCCTGTCGTTTAATGAGTTATTCGCGCTTGGGCTGCGGAGTCCGCTGGTTTTTGGCATCGTTTTTGTGCTGATTCTGGGCGCATTCCTGTATTATTTGCGCCGGAACAGCCGGCAGACTTCCTCGTTCTGACGAGTATTGTAAGCTGGCGGCAGGCCTATACGCCGCTGTCAGGGGCAGAGAGATAGTATGTTTGACGATTTCGACCCGCGTGAAGATGATACCGATTACGATCCCGAACCCGTTTATCTGGACAGTGATGAAACGGTGTCGGAAGATGACGATATTGGCCCGCTTTTAGACGATCTTACCCCTAAAAAGGGCGAAGTCGAGAAGCTGTGGTACGTGGTGCATTGTTACTCCGGCCAGGAGAACAAAGTGCGCCACTCCATCGAACAGCGCATCGAGACAATGGGTATGCGCGACAAAATCTTCGACGTCATCGTCCCGACGGAAGAAGAAATCGAGGTTAAGGATGGCAAGCGGCGCACCGTCGAGCGCCGCGTGTTTCCGGGCTACATTCTGGTCGAAATGAAGATGGACGAAGATTCCTGGTACGTGGTACGGAATACACCCGGCGTGACCGGCTTCGTCGGCATGGGCAACGAGCCAACCCCCCTGCGGGCGGAAGAAGTCAAACAAATCATGGATCGTATGTCCGACGAAGCGCCGAAAATCAAAGTCACGTTTAAAGTCGGCCAGAAGGTGCGGATTATTGACGGGCCGTTCAACGATTTTATCGGCACAGTAGCGGCGCTTGATCCCGACAAATCCAAAGTGCGCGTCATGGTCAACTTTTTCGGGCGCGATACGCCGGTTGAACTGGACTTCCTGGAAGTCGAGAAGGTATAACGCCGCCAGACGCGCCGAAAATCGAGCCGGCGTTTCTTCAGGCTGCCCGCCTGGATGCTGCCGCCGCAAACTGGACGTGGCCGGTTAATGGATAAACCAATTAGACTGTGGCTGATCCTGAGTGGACAGCGGGCTTCAGCCCGTTGCCAGTGGGCTAAAGCCACACTGTCTACCAGCCTCATTCTTTTCCGTTTATCCATATAGTTTGCTGCTGTCGTGTTTTGAGTTCCGCGTCCGGCCCTCTGCCTGCGGCGTGTTGTTTTGCGGTTTGTTTCCGTTTCCACACATACCCATCCCCCTTTTGCGGCAGTTTATTCGCATCATCTGAAACCAGTCGGTTGAGAGGGTCGTTTGCGTGTACCCAGATATAGTATAATCAGCAAACTATGCCGGATTATCCTCGTTTAAATGCTGCAAAATCCCGCCGTTCGCGCTGGTTGACCGGGCTGGCCGCCCTGCTGGCGATCTTCCAGGCCAGCGCGGCATGGCGCGCGCTGAGCGTCACCGACGAGATGCGCGCCCTGGTCAGCCTGCCCGTCGCGCTGGAGTTCGCCGCCGGGGCTGCCTGGGCGCTGCTGTGGACGCTGGCGGCGCTGGGCCTGTGGCAAGGGCGGGCGCGCGCCCGGTTTTATGCCGCCTATGCCGGGGTTGGTTTCGCGTTTTACAGCCTGGGCAGGCTGGCGATTTTCGCGCAGGCCGACTATGATCGTCAGCGCCTTCCCTTTTTAGCCATTATCATCTTTGCCCTTTCGATCATCCTGATGATATATATCAACCGTTCTTCAAAAGTACACGCAACGGAGAGCATGGAGCATGGCCGTAAATCCAAAAATTGAAGAGTTGCGAAACAAACGCGCCCTCAGCCGCGCCAAAGGCGGGCCGGAGCGCATCAAAAAGCAGCACGAGGCCGGGCGCAATACCGCCCAGGAACGTCTGGACATCCTGCTTGACCCTGGCAGCTTTCGTGAACTGGATGCCTTCGTCACTCACCGTTCGCACGATTTTGGGCTGGACAAAAAAAAATACCTGGGCGACAGTGTAATTACGGGATGGGGAACGATTAATGGGCGGCTGGTGTACGTTTATTCGCAGGATTTCACCGTCATCGGCGGCAGTCTGAGCGAAGTCCATGCCCAAAAAATCTGCAAAGTGATGGAGATGGCGCTCAAAACCGGCGCACCGGTCATCGGCCTTAACGACAGCGGTGGGGCGCGCATTCAGGAAGGCGTTGTCAGCCTGGGCGGATATGCGGACATCTTCCTGCGGAATACGCTCGCCAGCGGGGTCGTGCCGCAGATCAGCCTGATTATGGGGCCGTGCGCGGGCGGCGCGGTCTACAGCCCGGCACTGACCGATTTTATCATCATGGTCAAAGACACCAGCTATATGTATATCACCGGGCCGGATGTGGTCAAAAGCGTAACCCACGAAGAAGTCACGCATGAAGAACTGGGCGGCGCGATGATCCATGCTACCAAAAGCGGCGTCTGCCATCTGGTGGCCGAAAACGAAATGCAGGCGCTCATGATGGTGCGCGAGCTGATGACCTACCTGCCGCAGAACAACATGGAAGACCCCCCTTTCGTGCCGACCAACGACGACCCCCTGCGTGCCGACGCGGAACTGGATACGATTGTGCCGGATAACCCCAACAAACCCTATGACATCAAAGAAGTCATCACCCGCGTGATGGACGACGGGGTATTTTTTGAGATTCACCCGTATTTCGCGGCCAATATCGTCGTCGGGTTTGCGCGGCTGGGCGGCCATAGTGTGGGCATCGTCGCCAACCAGCCAATGGTGCTGGCCGGCGTGCTGGACATTGATGCCAGCGACAAGGCGGCGCGTTTTATTCGTTTTTGCGATGCCTTTAATATCCCGCTCATCACCTTCGTGGACGTACCCGGTTACATGCCCGGCACAATTCAGGAATACGGCGGCATCATCCGCGCCGGGGCAAAAATCGTCTATGCCTACAGCGAGGCCACCGTGCCAAAACTGACGGTGACGACGCGCAAATCCTACGGCGGCGCCTACTGCGTGATGAGCAGCAAACACCTGCGCGGCGACCTGAACCTGGCCTGGCCGACGGCGGAAATCGCCGTGATGGGGCCGGATGGCGCGGTAAGCATCGTCTTTCGGCGCGAGATTGACGAAGCCGAAGACCCGGTTTTACACAAGGCCGAGCTGGTGCAGGAATACCGGGATAAGTTCGCCAGTCCTTATGTGGCCGCCGAGCGTGGTTTTATTGACGACGTGATCGAGCCGCGCGATACGCGCGCCCGGCTGATTAACGGTCTGGAGGTATTCCAGAACAAACGCGACAGCAACCCGGCACGCAAGCACGGCAATATCCCGCTGTAAGGCTGCATATCCCTACAGCCGCAGAAGGAAACGACAACATGGTGAGCAAACAAACCGAGCAGACCAAAATCAAAAAAGTGCTGATCGCCAACCGAGGCGAAATCGCCGTGCGGATTATTCGCGCCTGCCGCGACTTGGGCATCCAGACGGTGGCCGTCTATTCAGAAGCCGACCGCGCCAGCCTGCACGTCCGTTACGCCGACGAAGCCTATCCCATCGGCGGGCCGCTGCCGCGCGAAAGTTACCTGCGTATGGATCGGCTGATCGAAGTCGCCCGCAAATCTGGGGCGGACGCGATTCATCCCGGTTACGGTTTTCTGGCCGAACGCGAAGATTTTTCCGAGGCCGTAACGGATGCCGGGCTGATTTTTATCGGCCCGCCGCCGCACTCCATCGCGGTGATGGGCGATAAACTGGCGGCCCGCGAAACGGTCAAAAAAGCCGGCGTGCCGGTCATCCCCGGCACCGAACCCGGCATGTCGGACGATGAAATCCTGGCAGCAGCCCGGCATATCGGCGTGCCGCTGCTGGTTAAAGCCGCCGGCGGCGGGGGCGGCAAAGGCATCCGCGAGGTGCGAAACCTCGACGATCTGCCGGGCGCGCTCAAAATCGCCCGGCAGGAAGCCGAAAACGCTTTTGGCGACGGGCGGGTGTACCTGGAAAAACTGATCGAGGGGGCGCGGCACATCGAATTTCAAATCCTGGCCGACCTGCATGGCAACACCATTCACCTGGGCGAACGCGAATGTTCCATCCAGCGCCGCCATCAAAAACTGGTGGAAGAAGCGCCCAGTTCGTTTTTAGACCCGGAACTGCGCCGCCTGATGGGTTCAATGGCTGTGCGGGCCGCCCAGGCCGTGCATTTTGTGAATGCCGGCACCATTGAATTTCTGATAGATAAGGATAAAAATTTTTACTTCCTGGAAATGAATACCCGCCTGCAAGTCGAACACCCCATCACCGAACTGGTAACCGGCATTGACATCGTGAAGGAGCAGATTCGCATCGCGCGCGGGCGGCGTATGGGGCCAACCCAGAGTATTGTCGAGCCGAAAGGCTGGGCGATTGAATGCCGCATCAATGCCGAAGACCCGTACAACAACTTCATGCCGTCTACCGGCAAGGTGACGGCATTGAATATCCCCACCGGCCCCGGCGTACGGGTGGACAGCGGCATGTACAGCGGCTTCGAGATTACACCCTATTACGACAGCCTGATCGCCAAATTGATCTGCTGGGGAGAAGACCGCGCCGAAGCCATTTTGCGGATGCGGCGCGCCCTGGATGAATTCACCATCATGGGCTTAAAACACAACATCCCCTTCCATCAAAATCTGATGAACAGCTTCAGCTTCCTGGCGGGTATGTTCGATACCAAATTCGTCGAGGAGCGTTTTAGCATGACGACTTACGAAACGCCCCCCGACGAGTCCGACCTGGAGACTGCCGCCATTGCCGCCACGCTGTTCGCCCACCGGATGCGGCAGCTCGCCAGCCAGGTAGTCGCACGGGGGACACGCGATGCCAGCAACTGGAAATGGGTAGGCCGTTGGGAGCGCATGAACCGATGAAATACCTGACCACCATTAACGATAAAACGTTCGAGATTGACATCCAGGGCGACGGCACACTGCTGGTTAACGGCGAAAAACGCGAGGTAGACTTCCGCGCCCTCGGCCCGGCCTTTTATTCGATCATCATGCAAAACCTGTCCTACGAGCTGGTGATCGAAGAGCGTGAAGGCAACGAGGTCGAAGTTTTTATGCGGGGACGCATGTACAACGCCCAGGTGATGGACGAACGGGCGCAGCTGATGGCGGCGCGGGCGGCGCTGCTGATGGCCGATACCGGCGATGTTTCGGTCAAAGCACCCATGCCGGGGCTGGTGGTGGCCGTCCCGGTGGAAGCCGGCCAGGCGGTCAAAGCCGGGCAGACCGTCGTCATCCTGGAGTCCATGAAGATGCAGAACGAACTCAAAGCGCCCCGCGACGGCACGGTGCAGGCGGTTCACGTCACGGCGGGGCAAAGCGTCGAACAGAATAAAGTGCTGGTGACGATTGCCTGAACGCCGCAGGGACATCCTCACAACGAGAGTTCCCGGTTTGAAACTCGACTCGCCGCTCTGGAATCGTCACTGGCCTGCGCTCTGGTTGGCGCTGCTGGCTGCCTATGTACTGGCCGGGACGCCGCTGGCGCCGTTTCATGGCGACGAATCCACCCTGGTCTATATGAGCCGCGATTATGTTTACCTGTTTTTCGACCACGACCTGGACAAAATCCGCTACAGCGAAACACCCGCCAGCCCAACCGAACAGCACCTCCGTCTGCTGAACGGCACGATAGCCAAATATCTTATTGGGCTGGCCTGGCATATCGGCGGCTTCAGCCCGGCGGACATCAATGAACAGTGGGACTGGGGCGCGGACTGGACGTATAACCAGAACAACGGCCACGCGCCCGCGCTGGAACTGCTGCAAACGGTGCGCTGGTCGTCGGCGCTACTGCTGGCCGCCGGGGTCATGCCGGTGTTTTTGCTCGGAACGGCGCTGGGTGGGCGGCGAACAGCTGTTTTCGCCAGTCTGTACTATGCGCTCAACCCGGCACTGCTGCTCAATGGGCGGCGCGCAATGATGGAAGGCTCGCTGGTATTTTTCAGCCTGCTAACGGTGCTGGCCGGGGTGTGGTTCATCCGGTCGCTAACGCCCGCCGATACTGGCGAAAAGCGCCGGGGCTGGCCGGCGGCGCTGGTATTGGGCGCGGCCAGCGGACTGGCGTTCGCCAGTAAACACACGGCGGCCTTCACAGCGGCGGCGGTGTTCGCGGCTTGCGTGGGGTACGCCGTCTATCAATGGGTGAAAAACCCGCGCGAGATGCGACGGATACGAAATATCGTGTTCCCGCAAATAATTTTCGCGGCGGTAACAGCGGCGTTGGTTTTCCTGGCGCTCAATCCGGCGTGGTGGGACAACCCACTGGTCATGCCGCGTGTGGTGCTGAATCTGCGCGCGGAACTGCTGGATATCCAGGTCAATGCTTTTGGCGGTTACGGCGGCCTTTCCGACATGCTGGGCGGTTTTTTCCGGCAGATGTTCGTCGCGCTGCCGCAGTATTACGAAGTGGCCGGTTGGGAAAACTTCATCGGCGATCAAATCGCCCGCTACGAAACGTCCCCCTGGCGTGGGGTGAGCGTGGGTGGGTCGGCGGTTGGCGGTTGCGCGCTGGTGGTTATGATGGTGTTTGGCGCGTGGGCGCTGTGGCGGGGGCGGCGGAAGGCCGGGGCGGTTCGTCTGGTTGTGGGCGCGTGGACAGTGAGTGTGGTGGCGGCGACTCTGCTCTTGACGCCGTTGGAATGGCAGCGATACTATCTGCCGGTTTATCCGGCGGTCGGCCTGCTGACGGCGCTGGGGGTGGATAACCTTACGGGATGGATATTGAACCGCCAGAACGCCAAGAAAGCCAGGAATGTCAGATAGTCGGGTTTAGAAACCCGCCTCCTTACGTGTGACATCGAGATTTGGTTATGCCCTACTGGATCGAAGGTATGCTTTCGGCAACCCCGGCGCTGGCCTGGATTTTTCTTGGCCTCGGCCTGCCCTGGGCGCTGGTGGCACTGCCGGGCGCGGATTGGCGCGACCGCCCGGTCGTCGCGCTGCTGGCGCTGGCCTTTGGCCCCGCGCTGCTGACGGCCTGGATGTTTGTGCTAGGCAGCCTGCCTGCGCCGTCGCTGCGGCTGGAGTGGATTCTGGCGGGGACGGCGGCACTGGCGGCGGTTGGATGGGCGCTGGCCTGGCGGAAAAAGGCCCTCACCCCCTCAGAGAGAGGTGGAAAACACAGCGGCAGCCTGCCCCTGGACGAAAAACTGCTGGTCGTTCTGGTCGCCGCCGCGCTGGTGGTGCGCTGGTTGAGCGCGGCCTACTGGCCGTTCACGGCTTATGACGCGCTGTGGGTATACGGTTACGAAGGGCGGCTGTACGCGCTGACGCACACCATCCCGGCCAGCATCGGCTATTACCCGCAGTTTTTGCCGCTGCAATACACCTATTTACAACTCGCCGTTGGCGGCATCAATGACCATGCCGCCCGCGCCGTGATCCCATTTTTGCACCTGGGCAGCATCCTGGCGGCTTATACACTCGGCAGCCGCCTGTTCACCCGGCGCGTCGGCATCTACGCGGCGGCCATCTGGACGCTGTACCCGCACGTAGGGGAGTGGTCGCGCTTTGGCGACCTGGAAATCCCGACCACGTTCCTTTTTACGGCGGCAGCAGCCTTTTTCCTGATGGCATGGACACGGCTGCCGGCTGCCGGTTCTGAAGACTCAGCACTCAGCAGTCAGCACTCAGCACTTTTAACTCGCCGCTACGCCATCATCGCCGGGCTGCTGCTGGGCATCGGCATGTGGACGAAACCCACAATGGGCGCGTTCATCTGGGGCGTGGCGCTGCTGGCGGCGGTTGAGGCCGCGCGGTGGTGGTATGTGCGGCGTTTCGTAGGGACACGTTATGGGATACGTTATGGCGTGTCGCCACTTCGGATGCAGGTCGTATTATGGACGGCGGTGGCCTGTATTCCACTCGGCGCGGCCTGGTACATCCGCAATCTGCTGCTGGGGCATCCGGTCATCACCATGCCATCCGGCTTCTGGCTGACGCTGGCAGCGCGCAGCGGCGCGGAGTTCGGCTGGCCGCTGCTGGCGGTGATACTGCTGGTGGGGTATGCCGGTTTTCACCCCCTCCCCCCTCCCCCCGCCCCGTTAACGGGGGGGAAACCGCGCGCATTCGTGATGATGTTCGGGCTGGCGCTGCTGCTGGCGGCGCTGCTGCCCTCAATTTTCACGCCGCGCCGTATGGAAGCCCTGGAATGGCTGCTGCTGGCGGCGGGCGCGGCGCTGCTGGCCGGGGCGCTCAGGAAGCCGGTTCTGTCCCGCTGGCCGGATGAGGCGGCCCAAATCGGCTGGGCGCTGCTGCTGGCGCTGCCGTATTTCGTGACCTGGTTTTATTCCTACAGCTACCACTACCGGCTGTCTTTCCCCATCGTGCCGCTGATGATTCTGCCGACGGCGGTGATCGCGGCGGGATGGACGCGCGGGCTGTGGCAAGCAGGTAAGGGAGTGCCTGAGCCCCTCTCCTACAAGCCTGCTCCACACCTTGTTTACCTGGCGCTCGTTTGTGTACTGGCCGCGCCGGGTGTGGTGAACGCGCTGTACGACCCCAACGCTGGCTGGGACTGGCTGTGGACGGATAAACTACCCGACGATACCAGCCGCTACGCTTCCGGCAACGACGCCCTGATGGCGGTCGTTAACGGCCTGGAAATTTTTGAGCGCGAACAGGGCAGGCCGCCGGTCGTGGTCGCCCCCGGCATCGTGCGGCTGCCGTTTTTTATGCCGCTGGCCGATATTCGCACCCAGGGCGCGCCCACCCGTTTAAGCGAGCTGGACGGGGTAGATTATTTCATCTACGGTATGCCGGAAACGCGCGGCGTTTACCAGGACATCCCCCCGTATCAGAACCAGGTGATTTCGGCGCTGGCGCGGGCGGACTACGACCCGACCGATACGATCATGCGGCTGGCCTGGTGGCGGGATGATGGCTTTTTTAATTACACCGTCTACGAACTGCACCTGGAAAATCGTTTTATTCGCTCCCAAAACGGCGTGCCACCCCCCGACGGCGACGTGGTTTTCGACGGGTTCGCGCGCTTGCTGGGGCATAACATCGGGGGAGATTACTTCTGGCCGGGGCGCAAGCTGGTAATGAACCTGTTCTGGGAAGTGTTGACGCCAGCCGACGCCGACTACATGGTGTACATCCACCTGCGCGACAAAAACGGCCAGGTGTGGGACAGTTGGGATGGCCCGGTGACGCGCACCAACG
Organism: Anaerolineae bacterium; assembly: GCA_026645945.1. Taxonomy (GTDB): domain Bacteria; phylum Chloroflexota; class Anaerolineae; order Aggregatilineales; family Phototrophicaceae; genus CFX2. The sequence goes on along the minus strand of JAPKMO010000016.1, from coordinate 14,439 downwards.
ACGGCAATTATTATTCCACGCTGGTATGGGAGCCGGGCGAGTTCATCACCGACAAACGCGAACTGCTGCTGCGGAACGCCGAAACGCCGCCCGGCGAGGACACCTACCAGATCGTCATCGGCCTGTACGATCTGGCGGACAACCGGCGCGTGCCGGTCACGATCAACGGCAAGCCGGCAGGCGACGGATATACCCTGGCGGAAACCATCTCCATCGTACCCGGCGAGGGGTGACGTTTAATGCAGCGCCAGCACCGCCGTCGCCAGCTTTTGCTGGACTTTGCGGCTGTTAAAACGCGCCCATTCCACCGGAAAACCATCGCGCAGCCCGATTTCCTGCGTTTCCAGGAAGGCCAGATAGTCATCTAGCACGTCTGTTTCGTCACCCACCACGCCTTCCAGCCGGGCGCGGGCGACGGCGCTGTCGTTAAGACGCCCCAGATGATCCTGGATAGTTTTAATTTCCTCGATTACTTCTTTAGCCTGCCCCCCCAGAACATCCTGAAACAACGACAGCACGTAACGCAGCCGCTTAAATTCAATACGGAGCATGTGCAGGGTTTTCGGCTCGGCGGCGGGCAGGATGGTATCATAAGCGCGGACGGCAGCCAGCCGCTCCGAAATCAGCAGTGGCAGAACATGCCGCACCTGAAAAGGCGCCACTTCGCCATCGTGCGCCGGTCTGGCCTCCGGCGTCGGATGGGTTAAAAACTCGGCAAAGGACTTCACGAAACGGCGGTAGGCTTTTGAGTCCAGGTGCGCGTTCAGTTCCTCGCGGGCAAGCTGCCGCCGCCGGTGGAGTTCATCAATAACCGGTTGTAAGACGACCTGCCGGTCGGCTTCCAGCCCGGCCTGATACCTGCCAAGCTGTTCGATCATCACGTCCAGATCGCGCACATCGCCGAGCGCCCAGGCCAGGCGGCGCAAATGACGATTGAAGACGCGAATATCTTTGGCTTTAAAGTACGGCTTCAGCAGCCGGATGGCGCTCCGCATCCGGCGGGTCGCCACGCGCATATCGTGTACATCCTCGATGTCTTCGCCGGTGCGGCTGCCGTTCTCATGTTCGAGCATTTTCACCAGTTCGGCCAGTAGAATTTTTCGCCCGGCCTCGGTCATCGAGTCTTCCGGCTGCACCGGGACGATAGCGGGCGTCAGGAGTTCGATCTGCTGCTCAGGGCTGTACCCCATATGGTTTCCCCTTTCGATCAGCCGTTTATGCCCGATATTTTAAATCAGTTTTATATTTCTGTTAAGTTATCGTAGGTTAGTCTTAAACTTTCGCCGGGAATAATCATCAAAGCCAGGATTTAAACAAGCGATGTTATAATCGAAACGGGTACATGGGAGGTAATTGGAGACGATTAAATGACTTTTGATGCAAAAATGCTGGAAAATCTTCAGGCGGCGCTCGAACGTTGGGAAGCCGAAACGTTAAATCAATCGCTCGCCCGGAAACCCGAACGCCGGGAGCGGTTCGTCACACAGTCCAGCGTGCCGGTGGAGCGGCTGTATACCCCACTGGACGTGGCCGAACAGGACTATTTACGCGATCTGGGGCTGCCGGGCGAGTATCCGTTCACGCGCGGCATTCATGCCACCGGCTACCGGGGGCGGTTGTGGACGATGCGGATGTTCGCCGGCTTCGGCACGGCGGAAGAAACCAACCGGCGTTACAAATACCTGCTGGAACAGGGCAATATGGGTCTGTCGGTGGCTTTCGATCTGGCGACGTTAATGGGCTACGACACCGACGCGCCGGAAGCGTTGGGCGAGTTCGGCAAATGCGGCGTGGCGGTCAGCTCGCTTAAAGATATGGAAATCCTGTTTGACGGCATCCCGCTGGGCGAAGTCTCCACCAGCATGACGATCAACAGCCCTGCCCCGATCATCTGGGCGTTTTACATCGCGGCGGCGGAAAAACAGGGCGTGCCGATGGGTAAACTGCGCGGCACACTGCAAAATGACATCTTAAAAGAGTACATCGCGCAAAAAGAATTTATCTTCCCGCCGGAGCCTTCGATGCGGCTGGTGACGGATACCGTCGAATTTGGCGCGCAGCACCTGCCGGAGTGGAACACCATCAGCATCAGCGGCTACCACATCCGCGAAGCGGGCAGCACCGCCGTGCAGGAGTTGGCTTTCACGCTGGCCGACGGGCTGGAATACGTGCGCTGGGCGCTAGATCGCGGCCTGGATATTGACGACTTCGCGCCGCGTCTGAGCTTCTTTTTTAATGTGCATAACGACTTTTTCGAGGAAATCGCCAAAATGCGGGCGGCGCGGCGCATCTGGGCGCGGGAAATGCGCGAAACATTCGGCGCGAAAAATCCGCGCTCGTGGCTGATGCGCTTCCATACCCAGACGGCGGGTGTCAGCCTGACGGCGCAGCAGCCGGAGATCAACCTGGTGCGCGTGGCGCTGCAAGCCCTGGCCGCCGTCCTGGGCGGGGCGCAGTCGCTCCACACCAACAGCATGGACGAAGCCCTGGCGCTGCCGAGCGAACACGCCGTCACACTGGCGCTGCGGACACAGCAGATCATCGCGGAAGAAAGCGGCGTGGTGAACACGATTGACCCCCTGGGCGGCAGTTATTTCGTCGAGGCGCTCACCAACCAGACCGAAGCCGCCGTGTACGAGTATTTCCGCCGCATCAGCGATTTTGGCGGCGTGATTCCGGCCATCAAAGCCGGTTTTTTGCAGCAGGAAATCGCCGACGCCAGCTACCGCCACCAGCGCGAGGTAGACAGCCGCGACCGGACGATTGTCGGCGTCAACCGCTACGTGAGTGAGGAAGTACCCGGCATTCCAATTTTGCAGATGGATCCCAATGGTTATGAGCGGCAGGTGGCGCGGCTGCAAAAGCTGCGTCTGGAACGCGACAACGAAGCGGCTGCACGTGCGCTCAACGCCCTGCGCCATGCCTGCGCCGGGACGGCCAACACCATGCCTTACCTGCTGGACTGCGCCCGCGCCTACTGCACGCTGGGCGAAATTACCGATGTGATGCGCGAGGTGTTTGGCGTGTACCACGAGCCGGCGCTGGTGTAGACGGGACGACGCCGGACACTCAAGTGTCTGGCTGCCACAGTGCCGTGTCCGCTGAAGCGGACAGGGGCGAACTTGTTTTTTGTGTCCACTTGAGTGGACATGGTTTGCCGGCAGCCAGCGGTTTGAACCGCTGGCGGATCGCCCATGTAATTGTTTTGATATGAGTTTTCCTGACCAGAAGGAGCAGCATTCATGGAACAGTGGGAATATCTGACCACTATCATCCGGGCCGATGCCGGGAAAAAGGATGTTCAGGAACAGGTCAAACGGCGCTGGCCGAACCTCAAGCGCGTGCCGCGTTATGCGCCGGAGGCCATGACACGCCAGCTTGATGACCTGGGCGCCCAGGGCTGGGAACTGGTCAGCATGGAGCCGGTGCGCCGGGTGGGGCGCAAGGGGGACATCCTGTTTGGCGATCCGGGTTGGAGCAACGTTTACTTCTGCGTCTTCAAACGGCGCAAACCGGCCATTTCCCCGTAAAATACGGGTTATGGTCAATCAGCTTTAATGCGAGGGACGATGGACGCTGTATCGCCATCCCCATTTCGGTCGGCGTGCCTGCGGTATGCGAGGCTGGCCGCGCCGCCGGCGGCGCTGGTCGGGTTGATCGTGCCGCTGTTCCTGTTCAGCGGCATGGAAACGGTCGCGCTGTTCGCCGCGCCGCAGATGGAGGAACTTTCTATTGGAGCGGTCTGTTTCCTGCTTACTATCCTGACTGCCTTCCCGGTGTGCGTGATCGCCTACCGGCTGTACAGCCACCTGCGCGATGATCTGACCGATGTTGAAAAAACGATTGAACGCGGGCGGCAGGACTGGATTGGCCGGCTGGCGGTATCGTTCGCAGTGATGGCGATCAGCGCGGTGGTCTGCGGCGTGGCTTTTGGTTTGATTGGCAGCGCCTTCACCAACGCGCGCGTCACCTATATCATGGCGGCAGTCATCTGCGCGGTTTACAGCGGCGCGCTCGGTTTTGCCGTCGCCTATTACATCACCGGTCTGGGCAAGCAGAACCTGCTGGCGCTGGTCGGCGTGGTAGCGGCAGGGGGCATTTTCATCAGCTTTCTGGTGGCACAGGATGACGAATGGTGGCGCGAATCGATCAGTTTTCTGGGCTACGACCCCGGTTCGAGCATCATCTTCAATCTGACCATCATCATGACCGGCCTGATCGCGTTGACCTTTTCCCGCGATCTGATTGACGATCTACAGGTGTTAAATCAGATGGGACGCATCCCGCTGAACAGCTTTCGTTTTATCCGGGTGGGTTTAACGCTCATCTGTCTGGGCATTGTGGGCATCGGCCTGTTCCCCACCGCGATTTCTGACCTAAGCACCTTCGTGCATAATCTTTTCGCGCACTCGATGGCGCTGCTGTTTATCATCGCCATGCTGGCACTGGACCGTTTCGCGCCTACCATTTACCCCGCCCCATTTATCAGGACATCGCGCATCGCGGGCGCGGTGTGTGTGGCAGCCTTTATCGCTTATTACGGCCTTAACATCATCAACTTTGTGGCGCTGGAGTTGACTTTGTTTATTTGTTTCGGTGTGTGGGTCTACCTGTTCAACCGCCATACCAAAAATTACATCCATGCGCAGAACCCACACGAAGTCCTGCGGGCGACGATGGAAATCAGGCAGGCGCAGTAGTGAACGAGCGTGTCGCCCTCATCACCGGCGCGTCGAGCGGAATCGGTTACGCGGCGGCGCTGGCCTTTGCGCGGAAGGGTACGCACGTGGCCGCCGTTGCCCGCCGCACCGAACGGCTGGCCGCGCTCGAACAGGCTGTGAAGGCCCTGCCCCCGCCGCACGGCGATCTTCTGCCGGCAGCCGCCGATGTGCGCGACTCCGCCGCTATGCAGGAAGCGGTGCGGCAGACGGTGGCGCGTTTTGGGCGGCTGGACGTGCTGGTCGCCAATGCCGGACTCGGCCATCGCGGCAGTGTCGTGGAAGCCGATTGGGACGACCTGGAAACGCTGCTGCAAACCAACATCAACGGCGTACTGCACGCCGTCCGGGCGGCAGTCCCCGCCATGCGGCAGACTGGCGGCGGACATATCATCATCATTTCGTCGGTTTCCTACAATCTGGTTTCGCCCTATGCGGCGGTTTATGCCGCCAGCAAAGCCTTTGTGTCCAGCCTGGCGCGTTCGCTGCGACTGGAACTGGAGGCCGATCACATCCGGGTCACGGATTTTCTGGTTGGGCGAACGGCGACAGAATTTAACGAAAACCGACTAGGGGAAGGCAAACGCACCGGCCAGGGCGTGCCGACCATGAGCGCCGACCGGGTGGCAGCGGCCATCGCACGCGCGGTCGGCACGAATCAAAAAACGGTCACGCTGCGCTTTTTTGACCGGCTGGTGATCTGGGGTAATATCCTCGCGCCGGGCATTATGGGACAGCTGGCACGGCGGCAGTACCGGTAAAAGGGACAGTTATGGGCAAAAAAGCATTCAACCCCAATCCTGCCAGCATCCAGAACCTTCTGGAGCATAAACGCGAAGAGATTCTACGAATAGCCCGGCGCTATGGCGTTATCAACGTGCGGGTATTCGGCTCGGCGGCGCGCGGCGAATTCTCGCCGGAAAGTGACATTGATTTTATCATTCAGCTTGAGCGCGATTGGAGTCTGCTGGAACATGTCGCTTTCATGCAAGAACTGGAAGACCTGCTTGATCGTAAAGTGGATGTTGTGGTGGAAGAGGGGTTACGTGGTATTCTCCGTACAACCATCCTCAAAGAGGCAGTTCCGCTGTGAAAGATGATCGGGTTTATTTGCTGGAAATTCTGGATCGTATCCAACGAATTGAGAATTTCGTTCAGGATGGGCGGGAAGCGTTTATGAAATCGCTGCTTATTCAGGATGCAGTGATTCGCAACTTTGAGGTGATCGGAGAAGCTGTTAAAAATCTCTCACCTGAAATACGAGAGCGGAATGCTGATATTCCCTGGCGTCAAATTGCGGGTTTTCGAGATGTACTTATTCATGATTATATGAGCATTGTTCTTCGAGAGGTCTGGAAATCCATCGAAGAAAATCTGCCGGGGCTTAAGGTTCGGGTGCAGGAAATCCTGGCCCAGCTTAATGAGCAGGGCGAGTGAAGCTATTCAGGCGGCAATTTTTATGGCAAACCAACTCCACAGCATCGAAAATGAGTTCTGGCAGGTGGGTATTCTGCCGCAGACCGGCGCATCCATCGCCTTCGCCCGCGCGCGGCGCGGCAGCGGTTGGGTAGACATCCTGCGCCCGACGCCGGAAGAAGATTACGGCCAGTCCAGCCGGTGCAGCAGTTTCATCATGCTGCCCTGGTGCAACCGCATTAAAGACGCTCAGTTGCGCTTTGGCGGCGAGGTTTATCCCCTCCGTCCTGCGCCCGACGACGGTACGGCACGGCATGGCGATGTGCGCGACCGTGCCTGGCGGGTCGAAGTCCTGGTCGGCGACCGGATTCACCTCAGTCTCAACTCGTTGGATTACCCGGATATGAACTTTCCATTCCGCTTTTCGGCGCGGGCGGTGTACTGGCTGGAACGCCGCGATCTGGTTTTCTGGCTGGCGCTCAAAAACGAAGACCAGCGCCCGATGCCGGGGGGCTTCGGCCATCATCCCTATTTTGTGCGGCCATTGGGCGATTATACGCCGCTGGTGCAAATCCCCTGCAACCGGCAGTTTAAACTAACAAACTTTATGGCGATCACCGCGTCGTCGCCCGTCCAGCCGGAACTCGATTTTCGCCTGCCCAGGGTGCTGGATGAACACGAACTGGACGCCCTGCTGACCGCCTGCCCGGACGGCGAGCCGGTCAAAATCACTTATCCTGAATGGAACATTCAGGTGACGATGTACAGCGACCCCATCTTCCAGCATGTGCTGCTCTATGCCCCGCAGGGGAAACCATTTTTCGCGGTCGAGCCGATGAGCAACGCCAGCGACGGGTTTAATCTGTACGCGGACGGCATTTCCGGCTCCGGCGTGTTCGTGCTGCTGCCCGGCGAAGAAAAAACCGGGACGGTGCGCCTGCGCCTCCGCATCCCGGAGTAACCATGCCCGTTTCACTTCAGCCGTTTTCTATCGGCGGACACTCGATCAACCCGCCGCTGACGCTCGCGCCGATGGCCGGGCATACCAACCACGCTTTCCGAACCCTATGCCGCGACCTGGGCGGCTGCGGGCTGGTATGCAGCGAACTCATCAGCAGCGAAATCCTCAAAAACAGCGGCGTCAAATGCAGCCGGCATTTATTCGATTGGACGCCGGACGAGCGCCCGTTCGCCGTTCAGCTGTTCGGCAGCGACCCGGCGGCGATGGCGCTGGCGGCGCGCATCGTGGCTGACTGGGGCGCGCCCATCGTGGACATCAACATGGGCTGCTGGGTGCCAAAAGTGGCGAAAAAAGGCAGCGGCGCGGCGCTGTTGAAGGATGTGTGTACGGCGGCGTTGGTTGTCGAGGCGGTGGCGCGGGCAGTAGATGTTCCGGTTACGGTTAAAGTCCGCAGCGGGTGGGAGCCAGGCGAACCGACGGCCATCCCTTTCGCCCGCGCAGCGGAACAGGCCGGCGCGCAGGCGATTGCCGTCCATGCGCGTTTCGCCCGGCAGGGTTTTCAGGGCGAGGCGGATTGGGACATCATCCGGCAGATCAAGGCGCTGGTAAATATCCCGGTGATCGGTAACGGCGACGTGACCAGCGCGGGCGATGCCGCCCGGATGCTGATGCTGGCCGGCTGCGACGGCGTGATGATTGGGCGGGCGGCGCTGGGCCAGCCCTGGATTTTCCGCCAGATCGAACACGAACTGCGAACCGGCGAGCCGCTTCCTGCTCCATCTCACGCAGAACGCGCGGCCATCGCCCTGGAACACGCCCGCCGCACACTGGCAAACGCCGGCAGCCACGAAGCGGTCGTCGTGCGGGAACTACGCGGCCAGCTTTCAAAATACCAGCTTGATGAACCGGGGTCGGCAGCCATCCGAAACCAGATCGTACGGGTAGAAACCGGGGACGACATCCAGCGGCTTCTGCTGCCGCTGGCCGAAACAGCGGTTGAGGTGTTTTAGGGCGCATTATGCGCTTTTGCACTGTCAGCCTGCCCTCACCTCTCGTTCCCCCTCTTCCAACCGCTGCTACCTCGTGGCGAGTACCTCAACAAGATGAGAATACCTACCTCCGACAGTGGGCTTAAGCCCACTGCTAGTATAAAAATTTAGCCGCCCAGGAAAGGGGAAAACCGTTTGTGCGCGTTTTAGCCCCTCTCCCAACGCCGAAGGCATATTCGGGAGCCGGGTTGGGGGTGAAGGGGTTTGCAAACACGTTTTAGATACACCCCAGCGCCCAGGCGGCATGTTCGCGGATGAGTGGGCTGGCATCATCCAGCAGGCGCTCCAGCGCGGGTGCGGCATCCGGGTGTCCCCAGTTCCCGGCGGCAATACAGGCGTTCCGCACCAGCCGTTCGCGCCCGATGCGGTAAACCGGGCTGCCATAAAAACGCTGCCGGAAAGCCGCTTCATCCAGCGATAATAAATCCAGCAGCGGCGGCGCGGCGTGGTTCACGTCCGGCGGGTAGAAGGCGCGTTCGCCGGAAGACGGCGCGAACCGCTGGAACGGGCAAATATCTTGGCAGACATCACAGCCGAAAACCCAGTTGCCCATCAGCGGGCGCAGCGCGGGGTTGATGCTGCCCTTGTGTTCGATGGTCAGGTAGCTGATGCAGCGGCGCGCGTCCAGCACGTAAGGGGCGGGGAAAGCGTCCGTCGGGCAGGCGCCCAGGCAGCGCGAGCAGCTTCCGCACATGGTCGCGCGGCCCGGCGTATCGTAGGCATCGAATTCCAGATCGGTGAGAATTTCCCCCAGGAAGAAACTGCTGCCCCGGCGCGGGTGAATGAGCATGGTATTTTTGCCGGTAAAACCCAACCTGGCCTTGCTGGCGTGGCTGCGTTCGAGGATCGCGCCGGTATCCACATAAACGCGGTGCGTCATGTTTTGGCCGCTGGCCGCACGCAGCCATTCCGCCAGTTGTTCCAGGCGCGGCGTCATGATGTCGTGGTAATCCAGCCCCCAGGCATAGGCCGCAAAGCGCCCGCGCGCCGGGTCGTTTAAGGTCGCTTGTGAAAAACCCGGTACGTGGTAATCCAGACCAACCACCACCAGCGAACGCACACCCGGCAGGATGACCGACAGATCGCGGCGGCGCGCCTGGCGGTCGGGGCGCGCCATGTAGGCCATCGAACCGTGCATCCCGGCTTCGATCCAGCGGAAATAGGCATCCAGCGTGGGCGAGGGTTCGGCGCGGGTGATGCCGGCCAGGTTGAACCCCAGCGCCCGCGCCTGCATTTTAAGCGCCTGGGCAGAAAAAACCATCTTCGCTTCTCCCGGCGTCCGGTTTTTGAGAGATAACAGCCGGCTCAGTCAGATTTTACCCCAGGCGGCGTGGGCCGCGGCGCGCCGTTCCATCAGCAAAAAACCCACCACCGCCCCGGCGGCGAACAGCGCCCCACCGTACCAGATGGCCGCCGGCGCTATGTGATCGTTGAGCAGGCCGCCGATCACCGGGCCGATGCCGGAGCCGACAGTATAGGTGAGGGCATAAACGCCCATGTAGCGGGCGCGCTGGTCGGCTGGGGCGAGCGCCGCCACCAGCGCCATCGCCGTCGGCACGATCATCAGTTCGCCGATGGTCAGCACAGCAATGCCCGCCGCGAAACCGGCAAATCCCCCAGACAGCGCGATAACCGTCAAACCCAGCGCATAAAACATCGCCCCGGCGGCCAGCACCGGCAGCGGGCGGCAGCGGCTGGTGAAGCGCGTGATGGCGAACTGGAACAGGACGACCATGCCAGCGTTGATGGTCAGCAGCCAGCCATACTGGCTTTCCGGGATGGCAAAATTTTCTTTGGTATACACCGGCAGCAGCACGAACACCAGCGCCGCCGCCAATTCAACCAGCGTAAACACGCCGCAAAACAGGATAAATGTCCGGTCGCGCAGCAGCGCGCCGTAGCCGCTGTGCCGGTTTTCCGGGGATGCTTCCGGCGCGCGCTGCGGCAGGCTTTCGGCGATCAACACTAGCACCAGCAGCGCCAACAGTAGATTAATAACCGCCGTGATGTGGTACGAGAGCGTGTAGGAAACGACGAGCAAAAAGCCGCCCACAGCCGGGCCGATAGCGATGCCAAGGTTGGCGACCATTCGCATCAGCGCGTAGGCGTTTACCCGCTCCTCCGGGGCGACCAGATCGGCCACCATCGCGTTGGAGCCGATCATAAATATCGGGATCAGCGCCCCGTAGAGGGCGATCAGCACCGCCCACTGCCACAGTTGGTCGGCACTGCTCATGGCGACCAGAACGGCGCTGCCCCCGATCAGTCCGGTCAGCATGGCGCGCTTGCGGCCAAAACGATCCATAGCCACGCCGACGACCGAGGTAGACACCAGCCCGGCGACGGCCTGAATCGAAATCAGCGAGGTGATAACCGTCAGCGGCGCTTCTAACCGCTGCCGCATCACCAGCGTCAAAAACGGCCAGATCAGCGCCGCGCTGGCGCGGTTGATGAAAAACCCGGCCAGCAGCAGCCAGAAGGCGCGCGGATACTGCCGGGACTGTTGAATGATCTGCACGATGTAAGAGTCCTTGTGATGACGGTATGCTGTTTCAGTGTAGCGGCACGCGCGCGAAATGAAAATATCCAGGGCGGCGCGGGCCGCCCCTCATGAGCATTTGTTTCCGTTCGGGTCGCCAAGGTCCGGCAGAGAACGTTTTTAGCCCTTCTTCGCTGAATTCGGGAGAGAAGGGTTGGGATGAGGGGGTTTTCACCCCTGATAGCTGATGCGATAAATCGCCCCGGCCTGATCGTCGGATACCAGCAGCGCGCCGTCCGGCATCACCAGCACATCCACCGGGCGTCCCCACGCGCCGCCGGGTTGCAGCCAGCCTTCGACAAACGGCTCGTAAGCAAGCACCTGGCCGGTTTCATCCAGCCGCACCAGCGACACGCGGTAGCCGATGGGCGTGGTGCGATTCCACGAGCCATGCTCGGCGATGAAAATCTGGTTGGTGTAGGTTTCGGGGAACATCGCGCCGGTGTAAAAACGCATCCCCAGCGCGGCCACGTGCGGCCCCAGGTTGGTCGCCGGCGGCGTGAATTCGTCGCAGGCGCGGCGCGCGCCAAAATCCGGGTCGGGAATCGTGCCGCCATGACAGTAGGGAAAGCCGAAATGCAGGCCGATCTCCGGCGCGTGGTTGAGTTCGTCGGGCGGCTGGTCGTCGCCCATCCAGTCGCGCCCGTTATCGGTGAACCACAGTTCGCCGGTTTCGGGATGCCAGTCGAAGCCGACCGTATTCCGCACACCGCTGGCGAATGTCTCCAGTTCCGAGCCGTCCGGGTTCATGCGCGTGATGATGCCGTAGGCGGCGTCCTCGATGCACACGTTACACGGCACGCCCACCGGCACGTACAGCTTGCCGTCCGGCCCGAAGGCGATGAACTTCCAGGCGTGCAGCCCGCCGGCCCCGACGTAAAAGCCGTCCCGCACCAGCGCCGGCGCGGGCGGGTTATCCAGGCTGGCTTCGATGTTGTCATAACGCAGTACGCGCCCCAGTTCCGCCACATACAGCGCGCCGTCGCGGAAGGCCACGCCGTTGGGCGAGGTGAGGCCGGTGGCGATCACCCGCACCTGGTCAGCCTGCTGGTCACCGTTTTCGTCGGTGATGGCGTAAACGCTGCTCCGGCGCGTGCCAACGAACAGCGTGCCGTTTTCGCTCAGGGTCAGCGAACGCGCGCCCGGCACATCCGCCGCATAGATGCTGATTTCAAAGCCCGGCGGCAGCTGCAGCGTATCCAGCGGCAGGCCAAACTGCGCGGCGCGCGCGCCAATCGCTAACGCCGCCAGCGCCGCCAGAGGCCCGGTCAGCAGCAGCCGTTTGATTGATGATCTCAACAGTAAACCTCCTCAAACAGTTCCGAGTTAAACCCGGCAGTTCAGATTAGAGTTTATCCATAAACCCACCAGACAGTGGGCTTAAGCCCACTGCTCTGCTATCAGATCAATAAGATAACGCATTTTATGCGGTGGGTATATGAGAAGTGCTTGAGTGTGAATACAACTTTTGGGGGATGAATTTATACGGACTTCATGTTATAATTAGGTCAATCTAAAATCAGTATCCTGGAGAAAGGCTGTTCGGTATGACAACCCTGTCATTGGCTTCCGTTCTGGTGGACGGTCTAATTCTAAGTATGGGGCTGAGCGTTGTTATCCTCGGCTCGCTGTATGTTAACCCGCGTCTGTGGCTGCACGATTATCCGGCGGCCATGCAGCAGCGCGTGCCGCCGCTGACCCGCGCCGAAAAACGGGCGCGGTTGGTGCTGACGGCGCTGTTTTTCGGGGTGGGCTTCGCCGCGCTGGCTTATTCCAGCGGCCAGCTGCTGGCGGCCAACGGCGGCACGGTTTCCTTCCTGACGGCTTTCGTCCATTTCTTCCTGGTACTGAACATCTTCAACCTGTTCGACGCAGTGGTGCTGGACTTACTGCTCCTTGCGTTTTTGAAGCCAAAGTTCGCGGTGCTGCCCGGCACAGAAGACCTGGTGTATCTGTTCGAGGACTGGGGGATGCACCTGCGGAACTACCTCAAGGGTATCATCATCTGCGCCATCCTCAGCATCCCCGTCGCGCTGGTGGTCACTTTCTAGCGCGTCCAGTCACCCACAAACAAAATGCCCGGCTGTTTCGCCGGGCATGTGTTTTCTCGCGGGGGGTTCAGTCTCCAGCGGGGTCAGGCTGCGGGGCCTCGTGGATCGCTTCCAGCATATCCTCGACACGGCTGAACTTCAGACGCGGGCGGCCCAGTTCCGCGCCGCGCCGGGTTTCGATTTCGTCCAGCACCTGCCAATCGTCGTAGGTCACAAACGCCACGCCGCGCTCCTTGAGCAGATTTTCCACCGCTTCGCGGCTGGGCGTGTCGGGATTCAGGACATTACCGGCGCGTTGATCTTCCAGCAGCCGCTCGACCGTCTCCACCGAGTCGGGTTTGTTCGTGCCAATGATGCCGCTTGGCCCGCGTTTAATCCAGCCCACGACATAATCGCCCGTCACCTGCTGGCCGTTTTTGGCGTCGGTCAGCACGCGGCCCTGGTCGTTGGGGATGACCCCCCACTTCTCATAAAACGGCACGCCGGGCAGCGGTACGCCATGATAGCCGACCGACCGGAACACCAGCCCCACCGGGATGACTTCACACTGGTCGGTCGGTCTTGGACGCAGCGAGCCGTCCTCGGCGCGATACAGTTCGTTTTTCACGATTTTGACAGCTTCCACGCGCTCCGTCCCGATCAGCTCCACCGGCGATACCAGAAAGCGGGTGATGATCTGGCGGGATTTACCCTGCGACGGTTGAAGCGAATACTGCGTGAGGATTTGCACGTTCTTTTCGGCGCTGCGGTCTTCGCCGGAAAGGATAAATTCCTGGCTGAGCGGGTCGAGCCGCACCTCATCGGGCGGCACGATCACCTCGGCGTCCTGCATCTCGCCCAGTTCCTTGATCTCCGGGTTGGTGAAGGCCGCCTGGGCCGGGCCGCGCCGGCCCAGCATGTAAATGCGTTTGACGCGGCTGTGGCGCAGCGCCTCCAGCGCGTAATCGGCGATGTCGGTTTTTTCCAGTTCTTCCGGTGTGCGCGCCAGGATGCGAATCACATCCATCGCCACATTGCCCATGCCGACCACCGCGACCGCTTCTTGCGAGAGGTCAAAGGTCAGCTCGCGGTAGTCCGGGTGCGCGTTGTACCAGGCCACAAACTCGGTGGCCGGATGGCTGCCGGGCAGGTCTTCGCCGGGGATGCCCATACGCCGGTCAGTCTGCGCGCCGGTGGCGTAGATGATGGCGTGATAAAAACGCGCCAGGTCATCCCGCGTCAGGTCTTTGCCGAATTCAACATGGCCGTAAAAACGAAAGTTCGGGTGAGCAGCGATACGATCATAGGCTTTCGTCACCGATTTAATTTTTTGATGGTCGGGGGCCACGCCGCCGCGCACCAGCCCATAAGGCGTCGGCAGGCGGTCGTACATATCCACGTCCACCACCAGGTCTTTCTGCTTCAGCAGATGATCGGCGGCGTAAAACCCGGACGGGCCGGCGCCGATAATCGCCACGCGGAATGGGTTCGAAGCTGTCCCCAATTGGCTCATACGATTGATCTCTCCCAAATAGTCTACTCGCGTTAAGGAGCGTTCGACACGCTCCCTTACCAATTTGTGTAATTGTTCACAATACCGGTATTATACCATAGGAAGTTTAATCAGCGGCGTTAAATTCGTCTCGATACAGGGCAATTGCATATCATGCCAGGTTCGGAGCCATAAAGGGTTATGGTGGTTCGTAGGGGCGCAAGGCCTTGCGCC
>JAPKMO010000169.1 GCA_026645945.1 Anaerolineae bacterium | reverse complement strand
GAAGTCGCGTTGGAACTGGATCCAATCGGCAATCCCACCTTTTTCGCCTATGTTAAAGGCACTGCGTTTACGCCACCGAACGCGCTGGTGCCGGGCAACTACTACTGGCGCGTGCGGGCGCTGGACGCCGCTGGCAACGCCGGCCCCTGGAGCAGCGGCGGGGCAAGCTGGTATTTCTACCTGACCAGCCCGGCCAGCGCCGCGCCCATCCTGCATTACTTCGGCACGCCTTATCCTGACCTGTCCTGGGACGCGGTGAGCTGGGCCAACGGGTATGAAATCCAGGTGGCCGACAATACCGCCTTCAAAAACCCGGTGTACGCCTACAGCGACATCCCACGCGACTGGGAAGGCTGGACGGTCGGACCGCTGCCGAAGGATGGCCTGTATTACTGGCGCATCCGCGCGCGCCGCGACGACGGCACGTGGGGGCCCTGGAGCAAAACACAGACATTTTACGCCAGCTTTTAGACCGGCATGAGAAAGATGAGAGGTATTGTGATGCGAACGAAACATCTTCAGTCAGCCCTGCTGCTGGCTCTCTTGTTAGCCATTCTATCGTTTGCCGGTTTGACGCAGGCGCAGGACCCGCTGCTGGCGCAGGCGCGGCAGAACGGCTCCGTGCGGGTGATCGTGGGGCTGAAGGCGGACGCCGACGTGGGGCGTGTTAGCCCCGGAGCGAACGCGGCGGCGGCGCTGACACAGGTGCAGGCCCAGGTGCAGGCCCAGGCGCAGCTCGCGGCCTTCCAGCAGCAGCGGCAGGCGCTGATGGCCTCGCTGGGCGCGAACGCCACCGTTTACGCCAACTCCAACAACTGGCATATCCCCTTCATCGCCCTGAAGGTGAACGAGGCTGGCTTGAAGGCGCTGCGCGCGTCGTCGCTGGTCAAAAGCGTGGTCGAAGATGGCCGCTTTGAACTGTTTTTGCAGCAAAGCACCGCCATCGTCCACGCCGACGAAGCCTGGGACTATGGTTACGAGGGCAGCGGATGGGCGGTGGCCGTGCTGGATACCGGCGTCCTGACAAGCCACCCGATGTTTACACAAAAACTGGCGGGCAGCGTGATTGAGGAAGCCTGCTTCTCTTACGATGACCCGTTTTTCGGCATTCATGAACTGTGCCAAACAGCCGGCAGCAGCCCCGGCAGCGTCGTCACGGCTTTTGGCGCCGGCTCTTCGTCCCCGGCGGCCTGCCAGGCGTTCGGGCCGGACTACGGGCCGTGCGATCATGGCACGCATGTGGCCGGCATCGCCGCCGGTCGGAATAATGTCGGCGTGCGGGGTGTCGCGCCAAGCGCGAACATCATCGGCATCAACGTCTTCAGCGGCGTGGATAACTGCGACGGCTACGGGTCAAGCTGCACGTCGGCCTACTGGTCGGCGCTGGCAGCGGCGATGGATTACGTCTACACCCTCAGTTTTTCGTACGATATCGCGGCGGTCAACATGAGCCTGGGCGGCGGTTTCGCCAACAACCAGGCCGTCTGCGACGATAACATGGCCTTCATGAAGGCCGCCGTTGACAACCTGCGTTCGGTGGGCGTGGCGACGGTGATCGCGTCCGGCAACAACGGTTTCACCAACGGCATCTCCTACCCGGCCTGCATCTCGTCGGCCTTCGCGGTGGGCGCGTCGGACAAATTCAATGTGCCGGCGGGTTTTTCCAACAGCCATGCGCTGCTCGACCTGTACGCGCCGGGAGTGAGCATCTATTCGGCCATCCTGGGCAACAGCTACAGCTCGTGGAACGGCACTTCGATGGCGACGCCGCACGTGGCCGGGGCCTGGGCAGTGCTGAAGCAGGCTTACGCGGGCACCTGGGGTTACAACCCTTCGGTGGATGCGATCTACCGCGCCTTCCGGGATACGGGTTATAACATCACCAAAAACGGCGTCAGCCGCCCGCGCATTGACGTGGGGCGCGCCGCCCGCCTGCTGAACGGCTTTATGACGTTGAGCGCCAAAAACGCCGCGCCGCTGCCGAACAAAGTTTTTAACCGGATTGCCTCGCTGATCTGGACGCCGATAGACTGGGCGCTGCGTTACGAAATCCAGGTGGATAACAATTCCAACTTCAGCTCGCCGGAGTTTTCGACGACGGTTGAGGGGTATCAGAACTGGGTGGATACCGGGGCGCTTTCGGACGGCATTTACTACTGGCGCGTGCGGGCGATGAAAACGGACTCGCCGAAAATCACCTACGGGCCGTGGAGTACTGTCGCCAGCTTCATGGTGGATTACTATCTGGAGCAGTATCCATAACCAGCCGGGGAAGTGGATAGGGGGCAGGCCTAACCGTCCCCTGCCGGAACAAAACGGCCTTCGTCACAGAAGGCCGTTTTTTGATTCTAATAGATAAACGGAAAAGAGAGAGGTAGACAGTGGGCTTAAGCCCACTGTCAGCTTCATCTCACGGGCAACGGGCTGAAGCCCGCTGTCGGCTGAAGCCCGCTGTCAGTATGCAGATAAAGTTGGTTCATGTACTAACCCTGGGGGCGCAGGCTGTGATAAGCCCGGTTGTGGTAGGCCAGCGGCGCGGCGTCCGCTCGGCGGTTGGTCGCCAGCACCTCGCCGATGACGATTTCGCTGCCGCCGCCGTCGTAAATGGCGTGCAGACGGCAGTCCACCCAGGCCAGCGCATTCGCCAGGATGGGCGCGCCGGTGACGGCAGTTTCGGTCTGCACGTTGTAAAAGCGATCTGCGCCGTCTGGCAGGGGAGTAAAACCGGCGAACTGGGCCGAAAGCTGCGATTGGCCGGCCCGCAGCATCGAGGCAGCAAAAGCGCCCGTCTGGCGCAGCAGTTCCAGCGCGTAAATACCTTTTTGTAGGCAGACCAGCACCAGCGGGGGAGTTAACGAAACCGAAGTGAAGGAACTGACCGTGACGCCCGCGCGGTGGTCATGGTCAGCCGCCGTGACCACGACAATACCGCTCGTCCACATCCGCATCGTTTCCCGGAGTTCATCGGGGGGAACGCTCATGCTCTATCCTTGTGCGTGTGTAACATTCGGAAACCGCTGCCAGTATACCTTACAGAAGATGGGCGGAAACTTGTACAAAGGTTAGAGGTTCAGAAAAGAAGCCGCGCCATATGCGGGACGAGATCGCTCAGGTCGCGCAGGCCGGCGGCGAAGGCGGTTTTTTCCCGCCCGATGACCAGCGTTGGCACGTCGTTTTCGGTGTGGCTGCGGCTGCTCACGTCCTCCAGGTTGCCGTGATCGCTGGTGACGATGACCAATCCTTCATTGTCGTCCCAGGCATCCAGCAGCCCGGCCATCACGCCGTCGAACAGTTCCAGCAGTTCCACGCCGCGCGACAGCGGCCCTCGATGGCCGACCAGATCGGTCATCCAGTGGGAATGCATGGCGAAGGCATAAGCGCGTGACAGTTCGACCAGCCGCCGCCCGGCTTCATGGGGCGTGTAAACCGGCGTATCGGTCAGTTTGAGGTAGGTATGCCAGCTTTGTCCCGTCCATTCCGGGGTGAGCGCCCGGTGAACGAGCAGGTCGTCCAGGCCGAAAAGTTCCTGCCCGGCTTCGTATGCGGCCTGCTGGATGCTAGAGCGCAGAGTTTTGCCGCGCGCGATGTCGTCGTGCAGGCGCGGCGGGTAGGCGTCCAGCAGGGCGGCGTTTAACCCGCGCGCCCGCACCTGCTTGAAGAAGTTATCTTCGGCCAGTAGGTCGCGGATGGCGGCGTTGGGTTTGGGGCCGTAGTGTTCGCCGATGATTTGCGGCACGTTCAGCCCGGTGAGGATGGCGGCCTGCCCGGTGGCACTTTGTGGTTTGCCCGGCACGCCCAGGCGGGGGTCGGTGGGGACTAAAATCGCCCGCGCGCTGTGCTGGTGGCCGGTATCGCGCAGCCAGCGGTGGCCGTTGGCGAGCGCGCGCAGGGTAGGGGTGTCGGCAGCGGCAAAGGGGTTGCGGTCGGGCGCGTCATCGCCCAGACCGATGCCGTCCAGAAAGAGCATCAGGATATGCATGATCTTACGGCGCTGCCAGGGTTATCTGGTCGGCGGAAGGTGGCCGGTTGCTGCGCCAGACTTCCTGGCCGGCAGCGTCGAACAGCACAAATTCCGGCGAGTACGAAAAGCCGTACCGCTGGCGTAGGGCGCGCCCCAGTTCGGTATGGATGTCCACGCGCATGATATTAAAACGGTCCTGAATATCGTCCACCAGCGCGTCAACCACAGGCCGCGCCGCGATGCAGCCCACGCAGTAGTTGCTGAAAAATTCCAGAAAGGTTGGGCGACCGTTCGCCAGCGTTTTTTCGGCAATCTGGATTTCACTGATGTCGTTTTCGCCGGGGCGCAGCGCCAGCCAGCCGATGCCGAGCGCGATGGCCAGCGCGCCCGCTGCTGCCAGCGCCACTCGCCAGCGCACCCGCCGCCAGCGCAGCGCCGCCAGCAGCCCCAGCACCAGCCCCAGGCCGATCCAGAGATACGAAAATTGGTTAAACAGGGTAGACATTTTAACTTCGCTCGTTGGCGTAATCCAGCAAAAACGGGTTGGTGGCGCGCTCTTTGCCGATGGTGGTGGTTTCCATGTGGCCTGGCAGCACCCGCACATTATCCCCCAGCGGCAGCAGTTTTTCAAAGATGGATTTCATCAGCAGATTATAATCCGCGCCGGGTAGGTCGGTGCGCCCGATGCTGCCCGCGAACAGGCAGTCGCCGCTGAAGACCAGGCGGCCCTCCGGCATGTAAAAGCTGATGTGGCCGGGGGCGTGTCCCGGCGTGAACAGCGTTTCTAAGGTGATTTCGCCCAGGGTGATGGTTTCTGGCGCAGTGGTTAGCAGGCGGTCAGGTTTGGCGGCTTCCGGGAAAGGCCGCCCCGTGAACAGCATCCCCTGCTGCGGCAGCGTTTCCAGCATGGACGCGGCTTCGGCATGGATTAAAAACGGCGCGCCAGTTTGTTCCTTCAGTTCGCGGCTGGCGAGAACGTGGTCAAAATGGGCATGAGTCGCCAGGATCATCTTGATCGTCCAGCCGGCCTCCTGCGCGGTTTGCAAAATCAGGGATGCGTGGTCTACCGGGTCAATCACCAGCGCCTCTTTGGCGGCGGTGTCCCCAACGATATAACAATGCGTGGATGCGATTCCCAGTGTCAGCCGTTTGATTTCGATGCTCATCGGTTTATCCCCCACTTCTGAACGAGTTAACCTCCGACCAGCGCCGCCGGCGCGCGCCGCAGCACCAGATGAACCAGCGTGCCGAGTTCTTCCAGGCGCAGCAGCGCGGCAGAAGCCAGAAAAACCAGCAGGCCGACGCCGGTTTCCAGCACAATCTGGAAAATCGTCCAGGCCAGCCCGCCGCCGACGAAAGCCAAGCTGTTCCACAGACTGTTGACCAGCACAATCGCCAGCGCCATAACCAGGCTGGCGGCCAGCGTCTTTAAGACAGTACGCGCCAGGAGATTTTCATTCGCGCCGTGCCAGCGCCGCCGCAGGATGAACAGCAGCAGCCCCACTTCAAAAGTTGTTCCCAGGGTGTTCGCCAGCGCCAGCCCGCCGACGTTCCCGGCGAAAAACGGCGCGTTGAAGGTGTTAAAATGTTCGGCAGTCATGTGATAAAGCGGCATGGCTTCGACCTCAGCCACGCCGCTGAGGACGAACGACAGGACGAGGTTGATAACCGCGCCGCCCAGCGCCGCCCACAGCGGCGTCAGCGTGTCCTTGTCGGCGTAAAAACTGCGCGCCACCACTTCCAGGGACGAGTGTACGACGATGCCGAGCGCAAAAAAACGCAGCGTGCTGTACACCAGCGCCGAGGCCGAAGCATCGAACGCGCCGCGTTCCAGCAGGCTGATGAGCGGACGCCCGACAAAAATCAGCCCGATGGCCGAGGGGATGCTGGCGATCATAATAAAACGCAGCGCGCCGGACATGGCGTTACGTTTGCCGGTTTCGTTGCCGATTTCGCTGAGGGCGGCCAGCGTGGGAAAGATGACCGTCCCCATCGCTGTGCCGATCAAAGTCTGCGGGATTTGCATCAGCCGCCAGCCCCAACTGAGGGCGCTCACCGAACCCGTTCCCAGCCGCGAGGCGATGTTGTTCATAACCAGAAAATTGAGGCTGAAAACGCCCAACCCGACCACACGCGGCAGCATCAGCCGCACCACGCGCCACAATACCGGGTCGCTCCAGCCCATCTTCGGCGTCCAGCGGGCGCGGAAGCGAATTAAACCCGGAACCTGGATGCCCAGGTGCATGGCCGCGCCCAGCACCGCGCCGAAGGCGATGCCGTGAACGCCGAACGGTTTGATGAGAAAAATGACACCGAACAGGATGCCCACATCGAACATAATGGGCGCAAGCGCCGGTAGCAGAAAGTGATTAAAGCTCTGCAAAATGCCCATGCAGATGCCGCTGATTGAAAAAATCAGGGTGCTGAGCAGCAGAATCCGCATCAGCTCGACAGTTTGTTGGCGACCGACTTCATCAAAACCGGGCGCGACGACGTTGGCGACCAGCCAGGGCGCGGTTATAAAGACCAGCGCGCTGGCGACCAGCGTGGCCGAAAAAACGGTGTTGATGACATGGCTGGCCGTCCGCCATGCGCCAGCGGTATCGTCCCGCGCCAGGAAGCCGCTGAAGATGGGGATAAAAGCGTGTGCCAGCGCACCCCCTGCGATCAGCGTGAAGATCAGCTCCGGCAGGCTGTTGGCCGTCACGAAAGCATCCCACTCCCGCCCAACGCCGAAAACGTTGGCGATGACGACCGTCTGGCCGAGGCTGATGAATTTGGCCGCGCCGAAGGCGATCATCACCGTCAGGGTGGAGCGTGCCAACTGCCGGGTGCGTTTTTCGTCGTCGGCTGTCATAGGCTGAGTTTCGTCCTCCGGTGTAGTTCCGGTTTCGCTGCGTCGGGTCAGAGGCTCAGTTTGTCGAGCGCCTCTTTGGCGGCGGTGAACCGGGGATTATGCGCCAGCGCCTGCCGGAACGAAGCCACTGCCTGCTGGGTTTTGCCCTGGGCGGCCTCGACTTTACCTTTCCAGTAGTGGGTTTCCTCGACGTATTCCCCGCCGTAATTGAGATTGGACTTCACCAGCGCCATCACGTCATCATAACGCCCGCGCTCGAAATAGGCCTCGAACGGTCCGAACTGGTAGAGCGTGATACGCCAGGGCATACCGATCTGGCGCGCTTTGTCGTAGGCGGCGGCGGCTTCTTCATAGCGTCCCAGGCGGGTGAGCGACGAGCCGAGGTTAAACCAGGCGTAACCGTTGGCCGGGTTCGCCTCGGCCTCCTGCCGGGCGGCTTCCGCTGCCAGTTCAGCGGCCCGTAGGGGGTCGGCGCGTTCGCCGAGAATCTCGCGCACTCTAGCCTCGTCCTCCTGGCGGTAAAGCACGATGAATATCCGATTAAAGCTCTGCCAGGCGCGGTCAAACTCGATGTAAGGATCGGGGTTGCCCCGGCCATCGCCCATGCCTACGAAACTGTCGTAGATGTAAAACACGCCGGCGGCGTCGTCATAACCGGCGATGGTTTCGTAATGCCCG
>JAPKMO010000168.1 GCA_026645945.1 Anaerolineae bacterium | reverse complement strand
ATACGACACCCGAATCACCAGCGGCTCGCCGTTGGCAACCTTCTGCGCGATCCGGTCAGCCAGCGTGAAGGTGTAACGCAGGATGTTGGTGCTGTCCACCACTTCCGCGCCGGTGTCCACGTCGGCCACTTCCTGGCCGTTGATGGCCTTGACCAGCAGCATGACAGACTCGTAACCCTGGCGGTCGGGGGCCTGGCCGATAGTCGCCTGCACGTTGCCGGACTTAATCAGTTCCAGCGTCGAAGGCAGGAAGTCGAAGCCGACTACCTTCACCTGCCCCGTCAGGCCGTTACGCTGCACGTACTCGCCCGCCGGGCTGACCGAGCAGCACTCCAGCGACAGGATGCCGGTCACATCCGGGTTCGCCAGCATGGCGTTTTCGATGGCGCTGTAGATGCCCTGCGGCTCGGTGCCGGTGTTGACCGTCGTCACCACCGTGATGCCGGGGTACTTGGCGAGTGCCTCCCGCGCGCCGGTCTCGCGGTCAATGCTCCACTGCGCCGCCGCGTCCAGCGTGGTGATGATGACCTTACCCTCGCCGTTCAACTGCGCAGCCATCAGGTCGCCCGCGATGCGCCCCGACCCGACCAAATCCTGCCCGACGAACGCCAGGCGGCTGCTGCTCGGATTATCGGTGTTGAAGGTGACGACTGGGATGCCCTCGGCCAGCGCGCTGTTGATGAGCGGCGCCAGCGCATCGGTCGCCACCGACGAAATCGCCAGCCCGTCCACGCCCGCCGCGATCAGGCTTTCCAGTTCGGCTACCTGTTCTTCAGCATTCGCGCCCACCGGCCCGACGAACTGCACATCTGCCGTCGCGCCCAGTTCAGCGGCGGCTTTCTCCACGCCCGCCTTGATCTGCGGCGCGAACTCGTTGGATACGTCGTGATACGACACCCGAATCACCAGCGGCTCGCCGTTGGCAACCTTCTGCGCGATCCGCTCGGCCAGTTGGAAGCCGTCCTGGGCGTGAGCAAGGGGCGCGACCATCAGCAGGACGAGCGCCGCCACTAAAACGAGTATTAAACGATTCTTGTGCATACTGCGTTTCTCCTCAATATTTATCAAGACGACGTAAAGCGTCGGCCAACCTTTTGAGAGCATAAACGATTTTGTGTGAGGTGACGATTAAATTTCATACTCCTTTCAATCTTGTTATCCCGCCGGCGCTAACGGGAACGGCGGCTGCGCGTCCATTTGTCAATGCCCACCGCCAGGATGATGACCAAGCCGATGATGGTCGTCTGCCAGAAGGGCGAGATGTTCAGCAGTACCAGACCGTTCCGCAGCACGCCGATAATCAGCACACCCAGAATCGTCCCCAAAATCGAACCCTCGCCGCCGGACAGCGACGCGCCGCCCACGATCACCGCCGCGATCACGTCCAGTTCCAGCCCGGTCCCGGTGCGTCCGGCCTGGCCGCTGGGCAAAAACGCCAGGCTCAGGATTCCGGACATGGCGCTGAGGAAGCCCATGATGACAAAGGCCCAAATTTTAATCCAGAAGACTTTGATGCCGGATACCCGCGCGGCCTTCTGGCTGCCGCCGACGGCGTAGGTCTGGAAGCCAAAAACCGTGCGCGACAGCAGCAGCCAGCCCAGGACGGCGATGATGATGAAAAAGATCAACTGCATAGGAATGATGCCGAACAACTGGCCCTGCCCCAGGAAGTAAAATTGCTCCGCGACATCCGGCTGCACGCCGAACGATTTATTAATCGTCACCGGCTGGCCGTCGGTGATAAGCAGCGCCGCACCACGCGCCACGCTTAACATACCCAGCGTGGTGATAAAAGATGGCAGTTTGCCGTAGGTGGAAAGCCAGCCGTTGACGAAACCGACCAGGCTGCCGATCAGCAGCCCCGCCGCCAGCGAAGGCAGCAGCAGCCATCCTTCTGTGAGCAGGATGCCGGTCATCAGCCCGGACAGCGCATAAGTCGAGCCGATGGACAGGTCAATCTCCGCGCTGATGATGACGAAGGTCATGCCCACGCCCATAATGCCCAGCAGCGACACCTGCCGCCCAATGTTAAGCAGGTTTTTGGGAGTGGGGAAGATCTCCGGCTTGACGATAGCGAGGAAGACGCACATCACCACCAGCGCGATGAACACGCCAGTTTCCCGCGCCGATAACAGCCGGCGCAGCCGCGTAGCAGTTGCCGCGCTTTGGCCGGCCTGGTCGAATGTTGAAGCTTTTTCCGCCAAGAGTGAATCTCCCTTCGGGCCGCGTTGTTTTTATATAGCGGATTGTAACCTACGAATCGGCGTCCGTCTCGTTAAGCCCGATTCGCCTGGCCTTTTCGATCATTGTTTCCGCCACACGGCGGATGTCGGCGCGGTCGGCCTCGGTGGCGGTCGCCACCATCGCTGTCACCAGCTCGTCGCAGCGGGCGCGCAGGCTTTCCAGTTCCGGCACGCGCCCCGGCAGTTTTTCATACAGCTTGCCGTGCCAGTAGCTGCCGTAATGGGCGTGGATGGTTTCGTCCGCCCAGTCGAACTCCATATCATGCTGGCTGACCGCATCGCCATAGACAGCGAAGGCCGCCGCGCGCTGGTTCTTTTTGCCGATGTTTTTCGTCTCGAAGTAAAACAGCATCCCCAGGCGGATGATCGGGTCCTGGCCGTAGGCGCTGTCGTAGATGTACGTGCCGAGCGGAATCTCCGCCGGCTCAAAACCCCAGGCGCGCAGCCGGTCCAGCCCCATGCGGGTATGCCGGCTTTCGTCATACGTCCAGCGTGCCGCATCGTAGACGAACTCCCAGTCCAGATCATCGGCGAAAGCGTGTAAAATCGCGCCGCCGGTTTCCACCGCCCAGGCTTCGTTGATGTGGCTGACGGCGCTGCGGAGCTGCAGCATCAGGCCGTCGCCATAGGGGAAGTCCTTGTCCACCACATCCGGCCAGTAAAAACGGCACAGATGAAACTGCGGGTCGCGGGCGGGTTTGTGCGCCAGTTCAAATGGCCTGCGCCCCGGCAGTTCGACGGGCGTTTCGGCGGGGTGCGGCGGTTCAAGCGTCAGCCCGCCGGCAGCATCCAGCGCCGCCGCCAGGGCGTGCGTCCAGGCTTCCGCCTCGGCCAGTTTTTCCGGCGCGGCGGCCAGCAGGCGATCGGCGAAGGCCGTCAGTTCGGCGATCTGTTCCGTTTTTTCCAACGCCGCCAGCCCCAGAAAGCGCAGCGTCGGGCCGTCGGCCAGTTCGTCGCCATATTCCAGATAGTCGGAATAGGCTTCCAGCAGCGCCGGTTTAAATACCCGCGCTAGGGACAGAATCAGCGCCTCGGCGCTCGGCGCGTGGATGGCCTGCTCGAACACCTCAATCACCGGCGCATCGTCGCCGCGTTCGATCAGGCGGCTGGGATAACGCAGTTCAAAAACCCGGTCGCGCAGGGCGTTGGCCGTCATAGCGTCCTGCCAGGATAGGCGCGGCAGGATGGTTTTTACGTCCAGGTCGGCGATGCCCGCCAGCCAGCCGGATTGGGCGATGATAAGCGCCCGCTCGCAGAAGAAAAACCGTTTGAGAATGCGCGCCGTGTCCATACGCATCCAGCGCGCGCGGGACTGCTGGCCGGGCAAATAGGCTGCTTCTACCATAATTCCTCGCTACCTCGTTAACCTGTAATCAAAAAGCCCTTACTCACCATCATGATCTGCTGCCCAGGACGGCGGCGACACATAATCGTAAATATCGCCGGTCAAACCGCCGGATTTGCTGCGTTTGACGTTCACCGACAGGCGAAAATGGCTGCCGCCCACCCACATATCCGACATTTCGATAGGCGAACCATCGCTTAAATAGGCGATCTGCTGCATGTACATCACCGGCTCGCAGGGCTGGATGTGCAGCAGCGCGGCTAGTTCTTCGTCGGCGGTCTGCGCCTCAAAGTACCGGCTGCCCCAATCCAGTTCCAGATGATAACGTTTTTCCAGCGTCTCGAACAAACGTTCCAGGTTGAAGTCCACCGCCTCGATGCCGGGGCAGCGGTCGTAAACCACGTAGTTATGCAGCAAAACGTGCGTAACCCCGGCCACGATACGCAGCCGTTTGAGGCACAGCGCCCGCGCGCCCGCCGGCAGCGCCAGCAGCGAGGCCGCCCGCTGCGGTGGAACGGCCAGCGTTTGTTCCAGCACGTGGGTCTCAAAGGGGATGTTTTTCTGAATCAGATCATCGGAGAAGGTGAGCAGGCGTTCCGCCAGCGGCTGCTCCAGCGTCCGGGACGAAACAAACGTCCCCCGGCCATGAATTTGCAGCAGCAGGCCATCTTCAGTCAGTTGGGCGATCGCTTTTCGCACCGTTCCCCGGCTGACCTTCAGATGCGCCGCCAGGTCGGTTTCCGCAGGCAGCTTAAAATGCTCCGGCCATGCGCCGCCGGCAATCTGGCCGCGCATCCACTCCTCGATCTGTTTGTAAATCGGCAGCGGGCCGGTGCGTTCCAGGGCAGGCTGCATGAAAGTTCCTCAAAAAACTGGACTTAAATTGAGTGAACGTCTATAGACATCTATATACAACTACTGTATCCTATCTATAGACGTTCGTCAACTAATTGGCCTGTGACATTTGTCACAAACTTTCCCTCATAGCAATCTTCGGAGCGATCAAACAACCATGTCTAATTTATCTCCTGCCGACCTGACCGGTTATATCCAGTACACGCTGGTACGCCCGAACGCCACCCGCGACGAGATGGTGGCGCACCTGGAAACCAGCGCCAAGTACCGGTTTCACGCCGCCATGATTCCGATGTGCTGGGTGCCGCTGGCGGTGGATATGCTGCGCGGCACGGGTGTCCGCGTGGCGACCTGCATCGGCCTGAGCATGGGTCACGAAAGCCTGCACGCCAAAATCGGCCTGGTGCGCGAGTGCCTGGCGCTGGGCGCGGAGGAAATTGATTACGAGCCGAATATGGGTTTTTTCCTGTCCGGCATGTACGATGCCTTCCAGCAGGAAGCCGCCGAACTGGTGAAAGCCGCCGAAGGCCGTCCGATCAAAGCCATGCTGGAACTGGGTTACATCCGGGAAGACCGTGACCGGCGGCTGGCGGCCCGCCTGCTGGACGAGGCCGGGCTGCCCTGGGTCAAAAACTCCAGCGGCGTGGGGCCGGGTTCGGAGCCGGCCACGCCGGAGAATATCCGCCTGCTGCGGGAAACTGTCAGCCCGCGCTGCCAGGTGAAAGCCTCCGGCAAAATCACCGGCTACGAGCAGGCATTGGCGTTGATTGAAGCGGGAGCGGCGCTGCTGGGGACCAGTGCGGGCGCGGCCATCGTCGCCGGCGCGGCAGCCCCGGACAAAGAGGCCAGTTATTAACCCGTCCGGCGCAGCCTGTAGCCGCAACTGCACAGATTTTCAGATATTGCTGACTGCGTTAGAGAACAGATTGCCAATCGCCGGGCCAACCAGCGCCACGATGATAATCACGACGGCAGCGACGAGGATGAGAATCAGCGCGTATTCTACCAACCCTTGAGCCTGCTCGCGTGGCCGGTATACCATAATTCAGACCCCTGAATCAATCATTCTATCTTCAGGGTAGACCATTTGTTAAAAATACGTCAAGTTCGGGAGCGTTATGTTAGAAGATACGAACGAACAGGGCGGCTGAGGCCGCCCTATCGTCAGGACTTAGATGAGGGTAATGATGTTGGAGAAGGTATTGCCGATGGTCGGCCCCAGCAGTGCTAAAACCAGTATGACGACCATCGCCACCAGTACGAGGATCAGGGCGTACTCAACAAGTCCCTGACCGTCCTCTTTTGGCCGGTACAACATGATAATGCCCCCTGAATAATGCAGGACGAAAATAAATCCCTTTAAAGAACGTAACATGGGATTAAGTTTCCGTCAATAATCAAGATGTCAATTTTCTGTCAAAAACCGCTCATACTTTTGAAAAAGGTATAGCGTCCAGATGCGCCAGCAGCTCGGCCAGCGCCGTCTGAAACGGGGAATCCGCCAGTTCCGGCAGTTCCAGCAGGCGAGACAGCCGGTAGCGGTCGTTGAAGTTGCTGGACTGAATCGCCAGCAGGTTGTGCTGCGCGCCGCTCCGCAGCAGCGAGGGGTATTCCTGCCCGGCATGGTAGCGCAGCACCGCCAGCGCCGCCTCAACCGACATATGGCGGCCATCCAGGCGGACGCGCAGCGTTTCGCGCCGGGTGCGGTCGAAGCCGCCCCGGTCGCCCTGGGCGCAGGCGGCCTCTACCAACCTGTCCATTTGTTGAATCCAGGCTTGCAGTTCAGGATATTGCAGCGCCGGTGGTTTCTGGCCGCGCCGCGTCATCTGTAAGGCCACCCGGAAAGCGCGCCCGTACCGTCGTATCAGCCGCATCATCGCCGCCGCGCCCGCCTGATGAACTCAAACCCGGCCACCAGCAGCACGCCGACCTGCACGATCAGGCCGATCACCAGCCAGGGCGACTGGCGCGTGCTGGCCGTCACCACGCCCGGCGTTTTGACCAGAGCTTCCCCGGTTACGGCGGCGGCCACGCGCAGCGCATCCGGCGAGGCAGTCGCGGCGGGGGCATAGGTCGGCGCAACCAGGGCGAACACCTGCGGCACGCTGTCGGAGGTAGCAATTGCCAGGACGGCGGGCGGCGCGGGTGTTTCGGTCGGCAGGGGTTGCGGGGTCGGCGTATCGGGCAGCGGCAGTATGGCTGCCGGTTCGGTAGGCGCGGGCGTGGCCGTCTCCGCCGGGGCGGTGGGGGTGTAAGTGCCGTCGTGGGGCGGCACGAGGAAAATCGAGCCGATTTCCAATTCGCGGATGTCGGTTTCCGTCAGGCCGTTAAGCGCCAGCATCTCCGGGATGTCGCTCCAGGTGTAACCGTAAATCAGGGCGATGTCGCCCAGCGTATCGCCGGGCTGAACCTCGTGCATGATGTTGCCATGCGAGTCCAGGCCGGCCACGAACGACGGCTGTCCGCCCCCGCCCCCGCCGGCTTTCACCTGCGGCGGCACATATTCCGGCCCGCCGGGGTTGCCGAACACCAGCACGAAGGTCGCGCCCCAGGCGGTGCGGGCGATGCCGATGCCGACTTCTTTATAGCGCACATTGGACAAACCGGCATAGTGGATGCGGGAATTGACCCAGAAGTTCCAGGCTGCATCCACGCCGGCGTTTGTGCCGCCGTAGATGTTCTCGCTGACCTCGGTGGTGGGATAACCAAAAGCCGCCGCCCGGCTGCGCGGCGTCGAGCCGTCCGGGCGGGTGTGCGAGATGTTGCCGGTTTCGGCCATCCACTGCGCCTGGCTTTGCGCGGCAGCCGAAAGCGCGCCGTTGAGGCTGTAGCCGGGCAGCCCCAAAGACCCGCGCAGATTGTTGATCCGCGCCAGCAGATCGCCCGCCTCGCCCTGGGCGCGCGCCGGGATGGCGGCCAGCGCCAGAATAAAAATCAACACCCATCGGTATCTCATGCACCAATTTTAGCACACGCTCAGGCCAGATCAAACGCCTTGAATAGAAAGATTAGGGCAATTGCATATCATGCCAGGTTCGGGGCCATAAAGGGTTATGGTGGTTCG
>JAPKMO010000167.1 GCA_026645945.1 Anaerolineae bacterium | reverse complement strand
GGAGGTGTCCCGAAGGGACGGAGGGGGTCGAGAAGCAGATTGAGAACACTTGTACTGTTTATATGCGATTGCCCTCCCCTCCCGATCTTTTGATAGCGCCTGCGTAAGAGATATGTTAAAATTCGATCAGGTCACGCAACCAACGCGCTGTCGTTGTGTAATATATAATAGCTGTTTGTCCCGCTTTCAAACTCACCGCCCAGGCCGATTGGTTACGCCGGTTTATGGACTGATTTTAAGTATGGTTGATATGGGGATATAAAGGCCGTGAATTCTTTTCCGCCTCCGGTCAATTCCCCGGCCTGGACGGGGCGCACCAAACGAATCATCGCTTTTTCGCTCGCTATCCTCATCGGCCTGGCGCTGCTGCGCTTCAGCGAAACCATCCCTATGGTCATCGTGGCCGTCGTCCTGGCCTATCTGTTCACCCCGCTGGCGCAGGGCATTGATGCGCGGATGGTAAAAATCGGCCTGCTGGCGCGCGGCCCGCATCGCAGCCTGTCGGTGCTGCTGACATTCGCGGTTGTGATTGCGGTAATTATCGTTTTAATCCTGGTTGTCGTGCCGGCCATCGTCAACCAGTTCGAGGAGTTCGGCAGCCGCATTCCGCCCCTGCTGGAAAACCTGGGCGAGACGCTGGAGGAGGCGCTCAACCAGCCGCTAACCTTCAACGGCGAGCCGATCATCATCAACGGCGAGCCGTTCATTCCATTAAACAGCCTGCGTCAGATCACCGGCACGCCGGGTAATGAAGAAGTCCTGCGGCTGGAAGACCTGAATCTGGTCGAGGCCACACGGTCTTTCATCAGCACGCTCACGCTGCCGGCTTTCAGCTTTTTGGGCGGCGCGCTGACCGCGATTGTTAACCTCATCTTCATGTTTTCGATGATGTTTTACCTCATCCGCGACGGCGCGGTTTTTATCGAGCATCTGGTGGAGGCCACGCCGCGCAGCTACCGCAACGATCTGCGCCGTATCCTGTACGAACTGGGCCAGGTGTGGAACGCTTACCTGCGCGGCCAGCTTACCCTCAGCCTGGTGATGGGTACGACCGTTTTTCTGGTGGCGACGCTGCTGGGCGTGCCAAGCCCGATCACCCTGGGCGTCATTTCCGGCCTGCTGGAGTTTATCCCCAGCATCGGGTCGGGGCTGGCGATTTTCCCGGCGGCGCTGCTGGCGCTGTCGTCCCGTTCGGCTACCCTGCCGTTCCTGGAAGGCGCGGCGTTCGCCGTCGTCGTGATTATCGTCTGGGCCATCTTGCAGAATATCGAGGCCATCGTCCTCGTGCCGCGTATCATGGGCGGCAGCCTAAACCTGCACCCCTTCGTCGTTATCGTGGCCGTCATCATCGGCGCCAGCCTGGCCGGGGCGCTGGGCGTCATCCTGGCTGCACCGGCGGTTGCCAGCCTGCGGGTTATGGGGCAATATATGTATGGAAAGCTGCTCGATCAGGATCCCTTCCCGCCGCCGAAATCGCGCCCGGTCTATCCATCGCTGGCGGACTCGGCGCTGGTGCGGCGAGGACAGGCGGCAGGCCAATGGGTGATTTCCGGGGCGCGCCGCATCTGGCAGTCGGAGCGTTTGAGCGCCTGGCGCAAGCGGCGCATTTTTCGGGGGGTGCAGCTTCGCGCCCGTAAAGAACCATCGAGACAGTTTTTCCGGGGCGCGCCGTTTCGCGGCTTTACCGCCCACATCCGCGCCTGGCTAAGGAGACGTGAAGATCATGCCTGACGAAGTGCGTACCGAAGAACTGGTTGCCACCGAAAACTACATCATCTGGATTTCGCACGAGCCGGACGGGGAAACCGGCTTTCATATCGAATTGGGACAGGTGACGGCGCATCTATTCCGCGAGGAATGGGACGAGCTGCTGGCGCTGATGGCGAAATTCGACAGCGACCCGACCGCGCCGCTGGAAAGCGAAAATATGGCGATTTCGACGCCGGAAGCCGGCGACGACGATGATTTTTATTATCTTGAACTGGCGCAGGCCACGCTGCACTTTTTGCCGGATGACTGGCAGGAATTCGCCGCTTTGATTCAATCCGCCCGCGACGAGCTGGCTAACCGCCGCTGATGGCCGATTCGCCGCTGAAGCCCCGACTGATCGAGGCGATGCTCAAACATTTGCCGCCCGGTGGGGCGACTCTGCGCCTGCTTGACCTGCATGGCCGGGCAGCGGCGCTGGCCGAACTGCGCGGCGACCTGGACATCGTGCCGGTTGGCGACCCTGCCGGCTGGATGGTCGAGCCGGGCTGCGCCGACGCGGTGACAGCCTATGACTGCGCGCCGGACGCGGCGCTGCTGCGCGCCGCCCTCAATGCGCTGCGCCCTGGCGGGCGGCTGATTATTACCAGCCTGGCGGGCCGCCCCGGCGAGGCGCTGGTGCGGGCGCTGGAGTCGGCGGGGTACACCCGTATTCTGGTCGAAGCAGCGGTCGAAACCCCCGCGCCTACCGGGGTTTTAATGCGCGGCGAGAAGCCCTATGTTGAAGAACATCCCGTTGACCGCGTGCGGCGGGTATCCGCCCGCGACGAAACGCCGCGCGCCGGGCGCTACGTTTACCTGCTGGTGCAGCAGTCGCCGGATAAACCGGTCTGGGCGCTCCAACCGGAGGAAGTTGTTGCCTGGAACGCCGCCGCTGCCGCCGGAGACGCCGAAACGGTGCTGCTGGCCTTCAGCAGCCTGCCCAGAGCGGTAGCGTTTATGCAGCCGGCGGTGGTTTCTGGGCGTGTGTTGGGGGTGAATAAAATCGCCAAATACCGCTGGGACGTGGTGCGCGGCTGGCCGCATCCGGTGATGTTAAACCCGACCGATGACATTCTGGACACCAATACCCTGGTTTTTCTGCCGGTTGACCCCACCGCCGCCGAAGCGCCCGACGAATAACCGGCATCTGCCCCCACCTGATGATCTTTTCATCCGATGATCTGGCCTTTTTAACCTCCCCGACCGGCGCAGCCCTGCTGGAACGCCTGGCCGGTGAAAACCTGGCCGAGTCCCACACGCTCAGACTTTTAACGGCGCTGCGGAAGGGTTATTCAGCCGGCGCGGCGCGCGCTGCGCCGGGATGCGGTGGGTAAGTTCGGGGACGACGCGCGCCGCATGTTCTTCACCCGCCAGGCGCTTGAACAGGCCAGCGACCCACTGGCGCGGCATTACCGGGCGCGCCAAGTGGCGGCGCGTTCGCTGGTGGATGCCGGCTGCGGCATCGGCGCGGACGCGCTGGCGTTTGCGGCGGCGGGATTATCCGTACATGGGCTGGATATTGACCCGGCGCGGGTGGAAATGGCGCGGCACAACGCGGCGGCGCTGGGCCTGGACGCGCGTTTTGAAACGGCAGACGTGCGGTTTGGGCTGCCGGATGCCGAAGCTGTTTTTTTCGACCCCGCGCGCCGGGATGAGCAAGGGCGGCGCATCTACGATGTAGAGCATTACCAGCCGCCGCTTTCCACCCTGCGCGGCTGGCGGCAGCGCCTCATCATCGCCAAGCTGTCGCCGGGGCTTGACCTGGCGCAGGTGGCCGGCTGCGGCGGCACGGTGGAGTTTATCTCTGTGAACGGCGACTTAAAAGAAGCTGTGTTATGGCTTGGCACAGGGCAGACCGGGACGCGGGCAACCCTGCTGGTCGGCGGCGAGCAGCATCATTGGGAACCGCGCAAAGACATGGAAACCAGCCTGTCTCCCCCGCGCGCGTGGCTGGTTGAACCCGACCCGGCTTTGATCCGCGCCGGGCTGGTGCAGGACGCGGCAGCCTTTTTCGGCGGCGCGCTGCTCGACCCGACCATCGCCTATTTCACGACCGAAATACGCCCGGACTCACCCTGGGTGCGCGCCTGGCGAGTTCTGGACTGGATGCCGTTTAACCTGAAAAAACTGCGCGCTTATCTTCATGCCCGGCAGATTGGCTGCGTGACGGTCAAAAAACGCGGCAGCGCCGTCACGCCGGAAGAGCTGATTTCAAAATTGAAGCTCAAGGGGGCGGAATCCTGCACGCTGGTTTTAACGCGCTGCCAGGGGCAGCCGGTGGTGTTGGTCTGTGATGATTGTTAAAAACAGACCTCGCCAACAGGGCGAGCCAGGCGTTTGATTGGACTAGAGTGAGGTGTCCGAAATCCGAAAACTTACCGGATATTCACCAGCGGCCTTTATCGTGCTGCAATGTGGGCAGGATGTATGCTGGCGCCAACAGTATTTGGATTTTCTTTTATCCTCGTGAAAGGCTTTGCCTTCCCGATAGACCGTCACCACGACATGACCGCATTTGCTCAAAACTACCGTCGTACCGATCAGCCGTTGGTAGGGGTCGTTGGCAGCGATGTGTTTCGGCATTCGATCACGACGAAGCTGGCAGAAGATCACGCCTGCGTTGCGTTCCCGCTTTCCATATTGGCAGATGAAGAGAACTTCGTTGTAGGAAAGGTTGCGTTGAGCGCAGCGCCAGCGAGCATGGTCACTCAGGTCAAGTTCCAATTAAGGGTATCTCCTTGAATGGGATTACCCGACTCGCCCTGCTGTTAAGGTACATTTAACCATTATATAACATTTAACACGCTGTGTTTACATGGAATTTGTGAATTCTTCGTAAATTGTCTGGCTTTTGCTGTGGAACCGGGCGGTATATGCCGAGGCTGGCCGAACGGCTTGAAGCCGTAAAAATGCGGGTATTTGCCCGCCGCATGGTACAATAAACGCACTATGTTTTTTAAATAAGGAGCTTTCAAACGATGCTACCGGCTTTTCGCAACGAACCGCTGACCGACTTTTCCAGGCCGGAGAATGTCCAGGCCTTCCGCGCCGCGCTGGAAAAAGTAAAAGCTGAAATCGGCCAGACCTACCCGCTGGTACTGGGCGGACATCGAGTGACAGGCAGCACTTTTCCATCCATCAACCCGTCGCGCCCCGGTGAAATCCTCGGCCATTTTGTGAGCGGCACTAAAGAACACGCCGAAACCGCCCTGGAAGCGGCTCAGGAAGCCTTCAAAACCTGGCAGTTCACCCCTGCCCAGGCGCGCGCGCGCTGCCTGCTGCGAGCGGCGGCGGATATGCGGCGGCGCAAACACGAATTCAGCGCCACGATGGTGCTGGAAGTCGGCAAAAGCTGGGCAGAAGCCGACGCGGATACCGCCGAGGCGATTGATTTTATGGAATATTACGCCCGCCAGGCTATCCGCATCGCGGATGTCAGCCACATGCTGACGCCTTATCCGCCGGAGCAGCTTTCGCTGACCAATATCCCACTCGGCGTGGGGCTTATCATCCCACCCTGGAATTTCCCGCTGGCGATCCCGACCGGCATGGTTTCGGCGGCCATCGTCAGCGGCAACGCCATCATCTTCAAACCCGCCAGCCAAAGCCCCTGGATTGCCTACAAACTGGCCGAAGCACTGTGGAACGGCGGCGTGCCGGGCGGCGTTCTGAATTTCCTGTCCGGGCCGGGGTCATCCACCGGCGGGTATCTGGTATCGCACCCGCAGATTCGATTCATTGGCTTCACCGGCTCGAAGGAAGTGGGCATCTGGATTCATGAAAATGCCGCCAAAGTGCAGCCGGGACAAATCTGGCTGAAGCGCACCATCCTGGAGATGGGCGGCAAGGACGCCGTGCTGGTGGACGAAACCGCCGATCTGGAGCAGGCCGCCCAGGGCATCGTCGTCAGCGCCTTCGGCTTCCAGGGGCAAAAGTGTTCCGCCGGGTCGCGGGCAATCATCGTCAACGAGGTTTACGAACAGGTTGTCAGCCGCGTGGTCGAACTGGCCGAGCAGATCACGGTCGGGGCGCCGGACATCGGCCCGGAAGTGTGGATGGGGCCGGTGGTGGACAGCAAATCCATGCAGAGCATCATGGATTATATCGAGGTCGGCACGCAGGAAGGCAAACTGCTGACCGGAGGACACCGCATCGAAACGCCGGACGGTGGGTATTTTCTGCCGCCGACCATTTTTGGAGATGTGCCGCCGGATGCCCGCATCGCCCTGGAGGAAATTTTTGGGCCGGTGCTGTCGGTCATCCGCGCACGGGATTACGACGACGCCCTGAAGATCGCCAACGGCACCGAGTTCGGCCTCACCGGCGCGGTTTACAGCACCGACCACGAACGCCTGGAACGGGCGCGGCGCGAGTTCCACGTGGGCAACCTGTACTTCAACCGCAAGTGTACCGGCGCGCTGGTGGGCGTGCATCCCTTCGGCGGCTTTAACATGAGCGGCACGGACAGCAAAGCCGGCGGCCCGGACTACCTGCTGCTGTTCACCCAGCAAAAAAGCGTGGCCGAGAAGTTGTAGCCGTCCGCAAACCGGCCAGCAGAACGATAAAATAACAGGGGACAGGTTTAGAAGCCTGTCCCCTGCTCACGCTTACCAGGACTACCGGCGATTGCGGTCGCCGCCGCCGCCATACCGATCGCCACTGCCTCGACGGTCGCCGCCGCCACCGCGGCGATCACGGTCGCCGCCGCCCCGACGCTCGCCGCCGCCCCGACGCTCGCCGCCGCCGCGCCGGTCGCGCGAGCGGGCTTCTTCAGCCGTCCAGCCTTCCAGGACGGCCTGGCGGCTGAGGCGCACTTTGCCATCGCCGTCCACGTCTGTGACCATCACCATGATCTCGTCGCCCAGCTTGACTTCGCTCTCGACCGATTCCACACGGTAATCGGCCAGCTGCGAGATATGCACCATGCCCTCTTTGCCGGGCAGGAATTCGACAAACGCGCCGTAGGATTCGATGCGAGTGACGCGCCCGGTGTAGATGCGCCCGATTTCGGCGTCTTCGGTCAGGGCGCGGATTTCATCTACCGCCATCTGCGCTGCCGCCGCGTTGGCGCTGGCGACGTACACCGTACCGTCTTCCTCGATGTCAATCTTCGCGCCGGTGCGGTCCTGAATGGAGCGCACGTTTTTGCCGCCGGGGCCGATCAGGGCGCCGATTTTGCTCACCTCGATCTTAACGGTGGTGATGCGCGGCGCATATTCGCTCAGTTCCGGGCGCGGGGAGGGGATGACGCTTAACATCATGTCCAGGATTTGCATCCGGGCTTCGCGCGCCTGGGCCAGCGCCTGGCGCATGATTTCCTCGGTCACGCCCTTGATT
The DNA here is from genome assembly GCA_026645945.1 of Anaerolineae bacterium. Lineage (GTDB taxonomy): Bacteria > Chloroflexota > Anaerolineae > Aggregatilineales > Phototrophicaceae > CFX2. Next base: position 533 of record JAPKMO010000167.1, on the reverse strand, counting down.
TTAATGTCCATTTGCAGGGCGGTGATGCCCCGTTCCGTCCCGGCCACCTTAAAGTCCATGTCGCCCAGATGGTCTTCAAGCCCCTGGATGTCCGTCAGGACGGCCACCCGATCGCCTTCTTTAATCAATCCCATCGCAATCCCGGCCACCGGGCGAATGATCGGCACGCCGGCGTCCATCAGCGAGAGGGTGCTGCCGCATACGCTCGCCATCGAGGTGCTGCCGTTAGAGCTGAGCACTTCGCTCACCAGCCGAATGGTATAGGGGAACTCGTCCTCCGGCGGGATCATCGCCCGCAGCGCCGTTTCGGCCAGCGCGCCATGCCCGATCTCGCGGCGTTTTGGCCCGCGCAGGGGGTAGGTTTCGCCGGTGGAATAGGGCGGGAAATTATAGTGATGCAGGTAACGTTTGGCATCCTCCGGGCTGAGGCCGTCCAGTTCCTGCGCGTCGCGGGGCGTGCCAAGCGTGGTCAGCGTCAAAACCTGCGTCTGGCCGCGTTTGAACAGCCCCGACCCGTGAACGCGCGGAATGAT
>JAPKMO010000166.1 GCA_026645945.1 Anaerolineae bacterium | reverse complement strand
CGCACCGCGCTGGTCGAAGCGGCTGCCGAAGCCGACGACGCGCTGATCGAAAAATATTTTGAGGAAGGCACGCTCAGCGATGACGAAATCCGCGAGGGGATGCGTAAAGCTGCCCGCGACTCCAACCTCAAAACCGTGCCGGTATTTGTCACCTCCGGCGCAAAAAATGTTGGGACGATTCCGCTGATGGAGGCGCTGGTAGCCTATGTGTCGCCGCCTTCCAGCCGCCGCGTGCAGGTGGAAAAACCCAACGGCGAGCGCGAGTTTTTGATGCCGCCGCAGACCGACGACGGCCCGCTGGCCGCCTATGTGTTTAAAACCACCACCGACCGTTTTGTCGGCACGCTCAACTACTTCCGCATTTTCTCCGGCTCGGTGCGCTCCGATGGCCGCTACACCAATACCACGCGCGGCGTTGAGGAACGTTTTAACTCCCTGATGGTGCTGCGCGGTAAAGAGCAGCTGCCCGTGCAGGTGCTGCACGTCGGCGATATTGGCGTGGTCGCCAAACTAACCGAAACCAAAACCGGCGATACCTTCAGCGACAAAACCAACCCGGTGCAGATCATCAAGCCGGAATTCCCCGCCCCGCTGTATGCGGTGGCAGTCGTGCCGCGCACACAGGCCGACAGCGCCAAAATGGGTACGGTTCTCACCAGCCTGTGCCAGGCTGACCCGACGCTGCGCTGGCGGCAGGATGGCGACGTAAAACAGACTATCGTCGAGGGCATGGGCGAAGCGCATGTGAACCTAGCGATCAGCCGGGCGGAAAAACTGGGCGTTGGCATGGATATGGTGATGCCCAAAGTGCCGTACAAAGAAACCATCACCCGCCAGCACTCCGATTTTTACCGCCACAAAAAACAGACCGGCGGCGCGGGACAGTTCGCCGAAGTGCATCTGCGGCTGGAACCTAACCCAGGCGGCGGTTTTGAATACACGACCCAGATTTTCGGCGGCGCGATTTCCCAGAACTTCCTGCCCTCCATCGAGAAAGGTATTAACTCGGTGCTGGGCGAAGGCGTGATCGCCGGCTACCCGATTGTGGACGTAAAAGCCGTCGTTTTTGACGGCAAGGAACACCCGGTTGACTCGAAGGACATCGCTTTCCAGATCGCCGGACGCGAAGCCTTCAAAAAGGTGTTCGCCGACGCCAACCCGGTGCTGCTGGAACCGATCATGGAAGTTAAAATCACCGTGCCGGAAAGCATGATGGGCGACATCATCAGCGACCTGAACACCCGGCGCGGGCGCGTTCTGGGTATGGATACCGAAGGCCACAAAAGCGTGGTCACGGCGCATGTGCCGCTGGCCGAAATGATGCGCTACGGTAACGACCTGCGTTCGATGACCGGCGCGCGCGGCATCTACACCCTGACGTTTGACCATTACGAGACGGTTCCCGCCCACCTGACGCAGAACATCATCGCCGCCAGCAAGGCCGAGCAGGAAGCGTAACACCCTGGCTGCTTACTGAACAAGAGGCTTAAGCCCCTTGCTCTCAAAACGTCAGCAGCCCTTTAGCGCATGAGCCGTTCTAACCCTGAACGGCTCGTGTTTTTGTTCGGGCTGCGGAATAACCGGCCCGCCGAAATAACGAATGAAGGCTGTTATAATAGTCCCGCTGCGGTCAGATCATCTAATAAACGCGGCGGATGGTGGATGGTGGATACCGCTTTTCCTAAAACTCTGGTGATCGTTCCGGCGCTGAATGAAGAAGCCAGCATCGCGCCGGTCATCGCGCGCATCCAGAACAGCGCGCCCTGGGCGGATGTGCTGGTCATCAACGACGGCTCGACCGACAAAACCGGCGACGTGGCCGCGCGCGCCGGGGCGTTCGTGCTGAACATGCCGCACAACGTCGGCATCGGCGCCGGCGTGCAGACCGGCTTCATATTCGCCAGTCTCAACGATTACGACGTGGTGATCCGCAACGACGGCGACGGCCAGCACGACCCGCGCGACATCCCGATCATCCTGCGGGCGCTGCTGGCCGGGGACGCCGATATGGTAATCGGCTCGCGCTATCTGGAAGATCGTGGTTATACGCCCTCGGCGGCGCGGCGGGCCGGCAGCCTCATCCTGGCCGGGCTGATTTCGCGCATCACCAGGCGGCGATTCACCGACCCCACTTCCGGTTTCATCGCCTGCAACCGCCGGGCCATCAAACTGTGCGCCCAGATTTACCCACACGACTACCCCGAACCGGAATCCATCGTCCTGCTGCACCGCGCCGGGCTGCGCCTGAAGGAAATCCCGGTGACGATGCAGCCGCGCCAGGGCGGGCGTTCGTCCATCACGTTTTTGCGCTCCGGTTATTATATGCTGAAGGTGATTCTGGCAATTCTGGTAGACCTGCTGCGCCCCGCGCCGGTCGAGGAAGGCAAACCCCAATGAAACCGCTGATTCGCCCGTTCCGCGAGGACGATTACCCGGCCATCGCGGCGGTCACGCAGGCCACCCTGCCGGATGATGAATACGTATCTGCCGACCAGTTCCGCTACGGCGATGAAAGGCGCGACCCGGCCATGAAGTTCGCCCGCTGGATGGCCGAGATAGATGGGCATGTGGTGGGTTTAAGTTATTATACGCAGTATGCCGACCTGTACGACCCGCGTATCTTCTGGGTGATGGTGCGCGTGATCCCCGAATTTCAGCGGCAGGGCATCGGCGCGGCGCTGTACGAAACGCTGTTGGCCGCCGTTCGCCGGTTCGACCCGCTGGCGCTGCGGGTATCCGTTCGGGAAGATCAAACGGCGGCGCTGGCCTTCGCCCACCGGCGCGGCTTCGCCGAATACCACCGTCGCTACGAATCCTGGCTGGAGGTGGCCGCCGCCGATCTATCGAGCTTAAACGCGCTGGAAACACGCCTGGAACATGAAGGAATCCGGGTCCGGTCGGTGGCGGAACTGGCCGATGACCCGCAGCGCGATACCAGGCTGTACGAGCTGCAATGGGCGCTCGACCAGGATGTACCGATAGGCGAGCCGATCACGCGCATGTCGTTTGAAACCTTCCGCAAGTCCATGCTGGAGCATCCCGATTATCTGGCGGACGGCACGTTCGTCGCCCTGGACGGCGAGCGGTACATCGGCCTGAGTTCGTTTTACCGCAGCGGCCCGCATGACCTGTATATAGACCTCACCGGAACGCTGCCCGAATACCGGGGGCGTGGCATCGCCACCCTGTTGAAAATGCGCGGCGTCCGGTTCGCCAGGGCGAACGGTTATGCCCGAATTGTCGCCATGAACGACCCTTCCAACGGCCCCATGCTGGCGATCAACCACAAGCTCGGCTACGTGCGCCGCCCGGCGCAGATTCGCCTGCAAAAAGCCTTCGAGGGCGGCCAGCCGTGCGCGTCCTGATGCTCTCCAAAGCCTGCATTGTCGGCATTTACCAGCGCAAGCTGGAGGCCATTGCGCGCCGGGGCGTAGAACTGCTCGTCCTGGTGCCGCCGTCGTGGAAGGACGAACGCGGCGAAACGCGCCTCGAACGCGCCTACACCGACGGCTACCGGCTGGAAACGCTACCGATTCGCTTCAACGGAAATTTTCACCTGCATCATTACGTGGGGCTGGAACGCCGGATTCGGGATTTCCGCCCGCATATCGTCCATATTGACGAAGAACCGTACAACCTGGCGACCTGGCAAGCATTGGTTTCGGCGCGCCGCGCCGGGGCGAAGGCGCTCTTTTTTAGCTGGCAGAACCTCCAGCGCCGCTACCCGCCGCCGTTCGGCTGGGGCGAACGCTGGGCGCTGCGCCGCGTTGATTACGCCATCGCCGGGACGGAAAGCGCCGCCGCCGTCTGGCGCGCCAAAGGATATGTCGGGCCGCTGGCGGTCATCCCCCAATTTGGAACAGACCCGGAATTGTTCAGGCCGCCGGAAACCCCGCCTTCAGAGCGTCAAATATCCCCTTTCACCATCGGCTACATTGGGCGGCTGGTGCAGGAAAAAGGCGTCCACCTGCTGCTGGACGCCGCCGCGCAGCTTGCCGGCAGCTGGCAGGTGCGGCTGGTCGGCAGCGGGCCGGAGAAAGCCGCTCTACAGGCACAGGCCGAACGGCTGGGTGTCGCTGGGCGGGTCTGCTGGCAGGAATGGCTGCCTTCCGCCGACATGCCGGCCCAGTATCACCAACTGGACGTGCTGGTGCTGCCCTCGCTGACGCGCCCCAACTGGAAAGAACAGTTCGGGCGCGTGCTGGTGGAGGCGATGGCCTCCGGCGTGCCGGTGGTCGGCGCGGACAGCGGCGCGATACCGGATGTGATCGGTGAAACCGGGCTGATTTTCCCTGAAGGCAGCCGGGCGGCGCTGGCCGAAAACCTGCGCCGCCTGCAAAATGACCCGGCGCTGCGGGACGACCTGGCCCGCAAGGGGCGCGCGCGCGTCCTGGCGCGCTTCACGCACGATCAGATAGCGGCGGAAACCGCCGCCGTGTACCGCGCGCTGGCCGGAACTACGGAATGAGCAGCAGCTTGCCAGTCGTGCTGCGCCCTTCCAGCGCGTTGTGCGCCGCGCCGGCCTCCGCCAGCGGGAACGTGCCGCCGATCTGCACCTTCAGCGTCCCCTGTTTGATGCCCTCGAATACGTCCCCCGCCCGCCGCAGCAGTTCGTCACGGCTTAGGATATACGCGCCGAGCGAGGGGCGCGTCAGGAACAGCGAGCCTTTGGCGTTGAGCGTCTGCGGGTCGAAGGGCGGCACCTGGCCGCTGGACTGGCCGAACAGCACCATCATACCGCGCGGACGCAGGCAGTTCAGGCTTTTATCAAACGTATCCTTGCCCACCGAGTCGTAAACGACATCCACACCTTTACTATCCGTCAGGCGTTTGACCTCGGCCTCAAAATCCTGCTGCGTGTATACGATCGCCTCGTCCGCACCCAGCGATTTCGCCAGCGCGGCTTTTTCCGGCGTGCCTGCCGTGCCGATTACCCGCGCTCCGCGCGCTTTCGCCATCTGGACGAGAAGCTGCCCGGTGCCGCCTGCCGCCGCGTGAATCAGCGCGGTATGGCCGTCCCGCAGCGGGAAGGTATCGTGCGCCAGATAGTGCGCGGTCATGCCCTGAAGGATGGCCGCCGCTGCCAGGCGAGCGTCCACCCCGTCCGGGACGGATACCAGTTTTTCCACCGGGACGATGGCATACTCGGCATATGCGCCGCTCACCATACAGTAGGCCACCCGGTCGCCGGCCCGGAAGCCGGTCACGCCCTCGCCAACGGCATCCACCACGCCGGCGGCTTCCATACCCGGCACGAACGGCAGCGCCACCTTGTACCAGCCCTGCCGGTGATAGGTGTCTATGAAGTTGACGCCGATGGCCTCAATCTTCACGCGCGCCGTTCCGGGCGCGGGGTCGGGCGTGGGGATGTCTTCGTAACGCAGAACTTCCACCCCGCCGTGTTCGTGAATGCGAACGAGTTTCATAAAATTTTCTCCATGATGAACGATGAAAAACCACAGCGGTTTAACCTTGCTGCTGCCCTATGACAGATCATGCACGACCCAGACGTTCGGCTCGATGTACAGCCCCAGGTCGTCCTCGACGTTAATTTCCACCGGATTCAGTGCGCCCGGCACGACGTACTGGCCGCTCTCCGGGAAGATCATACTGGCCCATTCCTCCCACTGGTCAACGCTGCCGGGGATGTTCATGGACTGTGGACAGACCTTGACGATACGCGCGCCGGCTTTAAAATGCCCCCGCAGCCAGGGATCGAACGGCGTGCCTTCCGCTGTTTTCCATAAAATATACCGTTCCATTGGGGTCAGTGGGTAGAGACTTTTGAGGTTTGGGCGCACCGGCGCGACCATCGTTTTCAGGCCGCCGTCGTGGGCGACCTGGCGCATGGCGCGCACGACCTGGCCGCTGACGCCCTTTCCGATGTGCGACCGGGCGACGGTGATCGAAATAGCCGAGAGCGCGTTGGGTGTATCGCCGGCCTCGTACCCCTGGACGCTGGTTTCCATCACCCAGTCCCAGCCGCGCGGCGACAGGCTTTCGTCGCGCCCATCCCACCGGAACGGCACGCTGTTGCCGACCGCGATCACGTTCATATTGTCGTCGTACAGGGCGAGCTGGTACTGGGGGAAATAGGTATGCAGCCGCGTCCAGTACCGGTCGGCCACCGGGTCGAACAGCATAAAACGCGGCCAGCCCTGGTCAATGATGCGGGTTACGTCTTCTTCCGGCGCGGGACGTTCGGCAAAGGTAATCACTTCATAGGTCACGGACGGCTCCATAAAGCTCCTCATATAATTCAGCCACATGGGACCAGCTGTAATGCCGCTCGACCAGCGCGCGCCCACCGTCGGCCAGCCGCTGCTGCAAATCCGAGTCCTGCATTAAACGCACAACCGCATCCGCGAAGGACGCGCCTTCAGCAGTCAGAACGTGATCGCCATCGCGCGCAGCGATGCCGTCCAGGCTCAAAGGCGTGGCGACTACCGGGCAGCCGACCGCCAGCGCCTCCAGCACCTTGTTTTTGATGCCCGCCCCCAGGCGCAGCGGGCAGACGAACGCCGCCGCTCGCGCCAGGTACGGGCGCACATCCGGCACGCGCCCGGTCACTTTGATGGTATCGCTCGCCAGCGCCCGCAGTTCCGGCGGCGGCGCATTGCCCACCAGCCACAGTTTAACATCCGGGACGCGCCTTTGCACCTGCGGCAGAATCTCGTTGACCAGAAACAGGGCGGCATCCAGGTTGGGCGCGTATTCGTAATTGCCGACGAACAGCAGCGCGCGTGTTTTTCGCCCGGCGCGCGCCCGGCGAAAATGATACAGGTCTACGCCGTTGGGGATGACCGTTACCGGCAGGGCGGGGTTGAGCGCCAGCAGTTCGTCCCGGTCGCGCTCCGAAACGACCACCACGCGGCGGTAGGGGTTGAACATCCAGGACTCGAAGGCGCACGCCAGCCGCCAGCGCGCGGTATTGGTCGCCCACGCCGGCGAAAAACGCCCCTCCTGCTCAACCAGCCGCCGCAGATACAGGCTGTAACTTTCGTAGGGGGTGATGATGGCCGGCAGGCCGCGCAAGGCATGGAAAAATTCGTACACCTGCACGCCGCCGAACAGGTGCGCGGCATCGTAAGCGCCGGTTTGCAGCCGCGCCTCAATCGCCCGCCACATGGCCGGTGACCAGGACTGCTCCGCCTGATGCGGCCAGCGCACGCCGGGGAACACCGCCCGCTTTAGATAGCTCAAATAACCCCGGTGCGGTTCGGGGATCAGCGTTACCTGCTCGAAACGATGCTCGTAAAAGCGCCGTTCGTCCGGGTCTTCCGGGCGGCTGGTGAAGGCCAGCAGGTCAATCTGCCAGCGGCGCGCCTCCAGTTCCTCCGCCAGATGGTAAACGATCAGGCGGTCGCCTAGGTGCAGCGGGTACGGCGGGCAGCGCGAAATCAACAGCAGACGTTTCACAATGGGCGCTTTCGAAACCGATGCTTACGGATAAACGAAAAAGAATGAGCCTGATAGACAGTGGGCTTAAGCCCACTGTCAGCTTAAGCCCACTGTCAGCTTAAGCCCACTGTCAGCTTAGGCCCACTGTCAGCTTAGGCCCACTGTCAGCTTAGGCCCACTGTCAGCTTAGGCCCACTGTCAGCTTAGGCCCACCGGCCATCCTCT
>JAPKMO010000165.1 GCA_026645945.1 Anaerolineae bacterium | reverse complement strand
GCTACCGGTGAAGGCGATTTCCCCGGAGTGATTCGCCGTTTAGCCCTTTTCTGCCAGCAGCTCGCGGTACAGCGCGCCTAACTGCCGCGTCACGTTTTCGACATCGTGCCGCGCCTGCATGGCCCGGCTGGCCTCGGCCATGTCCGGCGGGTTGTCCAGAATCGCCAGGATGGCGTTCGCCAGCGCCTCGGCGTCATCCGGCGGCACAAGCGTCCCCAGCCGCCCGTTTTCCAGCAAATCCGGCACGCCGCCCACCGCCGTCGAAACCACTGGGCAGCCCGCCGTCACGGCTTCGATGAGCGTTACCGGCGTGCCTTCGTTCCGGCTGCTGACCACCAGCGCGTCCAGGTCACTGTAGACGGCGGCCATATCGCGCTGCCAGCCGGTGAGCATAATCGCTTCCCCCAGGCCCAGCGAAACAACCAGGTCTTCGACGCCCGCGCGCAGTTCGCCGTCGCCGACCATCACAAAACGCGCGTTGGGATGCCGCGCCCGCACCCGCGCCGCCGCCTGTACGAACAGTTCCGGGTGTTTCATCGGCACCAGCCGCCCGACGAACCCGACCAGCGGCGCATCCGGCGGGATATTCCAGGCCGCGCGAAAGCCCCCGGCGCGGCGGGGCTGCCGGGCGAAAGCCTCCAGTTCGACCGGAATGGGCAGCACGATGATTTTTGATCGAGGCGCGATGTGAAAATCGCCGGCCAGCTCGTCGCGCAGCCGATCGCTGAGGGTGATGATACGGTCGGCCAGCGGCGCAGCCAGCCGCTCCAGCGCCAGCGAGAGCAGTTCCATCGCCCGCGCGCCGCGCCCGCGAAAAACGCCGTAAAAAACGTGGCCGTGAAAGGTGTGCAGCACCACCGGCACGCCAGCCAGCCGCGCCGCGATACGCCCGACAAAACCGGCTTTGGCCGTGTGGGTATGCACCACATCCGGCTTCAGGTCGCGCAGCAGGCGCACCAGTTTGCGCGTAGTGGCGATGTCTCGTAAAGGGTGGAGGGCGCGCCCCAGTTCGGGGATGAAGATGGGCCGGACGCCGCGCGATTCGGCATAATAAGCCATGTCGCCTTCGGCAGCGCCGATCTGCCCGCAGAGCAGGCGGCTTTCATATTCCGGCGGGCGCAGGCCGGAAACCATCAGCGACACTACCACCGCCGCGCCGCCGACGTTCAGCCGCGCGATGATATGGACGACACGTATAGGGTTGGATTGTGCCATGCTGTGACCGTTTCGTTTGCTCGAACCGGCCCCAGCATAACATGGGTTTTTACGCCCGGCCAGGGCAGCCCGGTTTTATAAGTGGCGGATGATCGAAAGCACCTTGCCGCGAATGCTGCATACCGCCGGGTCTACGTAAATCGGCTGCATTTCCGGGTGCGCCGGCTGGAGTTTGATGCGCCCGCCGTCGCGGAAGAAATACTTCAGCGTCGTCTCGCTGCGGTCTTCCAGCCACACGGCCACCATATCGCCGTTGTCGGCGGTGGTCTGGCTGCGAAGGATCACGATGTCGCCTTCGCGGATCATGGCGTCAATCATCGATTCGCCCTTCACGCGCAGCGCGAAGGCTTCCGCCGGGTCTACGCCGCCCAGCATGGCCGGGGTGACTTCGATATTATCTTCCGGGTAGTAATCTTCCGGCACAGAAACCGGCTCGCTGGCGAAGATGCTGCCGTACAGCGGCACTTGCAGGCTGACCGCCGCCGCGTGTACGCTCAGGCGTCCGGCTTTTTTGCCCCCTGGCACCTGCCCCACCAGCCGCAGGCCGCGCGCCACGTGCGACGAGCGCGCCAGGTAGCCGGCCTGCACCAGCTTGTTCAAGTTGTAGTTGACCACCGAGGTGGAGTTGATGCCGGTGGCTTCCCCGATCTGGCGGATAGTGGGCGGGAAGCCGTGTTCGGCCAGGTAGCTTTCCATGTAGCGCAGAATATTGCGCTGGCGTTCGGAGAGTTTGTTAAAATCTTTCATGATTCAAAGCCTGTACAAAACGAAAGGTTGTTCTATAGTATAGATGAACACACGTTCGGTTGTCAAATAATTTTCCCGCCGCCATAAATTATGCTATGGTTGAACTGTGGCAAAGGCTTCCCTGCTTATGAAAAACATCTACCGCACGCTGCAAGACACCGATGCCGGAATGTTAAACGTGCTGGCGAAATTCTGGAAAGTCAACATCGCCGGGCGGGATACCAATGCCGCCATCGAAGCGGTCGCCGGGGCGATGCTCGACCGGGAACGCGCCGCAGCGGTCTGGGAGTTGCTGGCCGACAACCAGCGCGGCGCGCTGCAAATGCTCATCGGCTCCGGCGGGCGGATGCCGCTGGCGAAGTTTGCCCGGCTGTTTGGGGAAATCCGCCAGATGGGCGCGGCGCAGATCGAACGCGAAAACCCGCTGGACAACCCCGGCAGCGTGGCCGAGGGGCTGTATTATCGCGGGCTGATCGCCCAGGCTTTCGAGCAGGCCGACACCGGCCCGCGCGTGGTGGTGTACATCCCGCCGGATTTGCTGGATGTGCTGCCGGTGCGGAATACGTCCTATTCCAACCTGGAAAGCGCGCCGGTTGAAGCCGACACGCACGCCATCGAGCCGCTGGCGGAGGTACAGAACATCCAGCACGCCGATACATCGCTGGTGGACGACATGACCACGCTGCTGGCCTACGCGCAGCTTCACGCGCCGCTGCTGGAAGGCGATTCGCTGGCGGCTGAGGCGGAAGTGCTGCCGTTTTTGCTCAAACCCGACCGGGCGCGGCTGCCGTTTTTGCTGGGCATCGGCATCAGCGCCGATTTAATCGAAGTGCAGGCCGGGCGGGTATACCCCAAACGCGCCGAAGCCCGCCGCTGGCTGTCCGCGCCGCGCGCTGCCCAGGTGCAAACCCTGGCCGAAGGCTGGCGAACCAGCGCCGCCTACCGCGACCTGTGGCATGTGCCGGGGCTGTACCCCGAACCGGGCGGCGAACTGGACGAATACGACGCGGCGGCTGGCCGCGAAAACGCGCTCGACATGCTGGCCGCCCAGGCCCCGAAGGCCGAATGGTGGTCATTGGAAGCCTTTATCGAGGCGGTTAAAACCACCGACCCGGATTTCCAGCGCCCCGGCGGGGACTACGAAAGCTGGTATATCCGCAACAACGAAGGCGAATACCTGCGCGGTTTTGAAAGCTGGGACGCGGTGGAAGGCGCGCTGCTGGAATTTTATATCACCGGGCCGATGCACTGGCTGGGGCTGGTAGACCGCGCCGAGGACGCCGCCCGGCTGACGGCCTACGGGCGCGCTTTTCTGAAGCTGGCAGCCTGGCCGTCGCCGCCGGAAGCCGAAGACCGCATCACACTCAAAGAGGACGGCACGATCACCGTTTCGCGCAAGATCGCGCGCGTGGATCGTTTCCAGATCGCGCGGTTCACCGTCTGGGTGGCGGCAGGCGACCCATACATCTACCGCCTGGACGCGGCGGGGGTGCAGCAGGCGGCGGCGCAGGGCATCAATACCGGCCACATCGCCAGCTTCCTAAGCCGGATGCTGGGCGAACAGCCGCTGCCGCCCGGCGTGGCGCGCCTGCTGGAAAACTGGCAGAGCGGCCCTACGGCGGCGGTGACGCTGGAACATCTGATGGTGCTGCGAACCACCGCCCCGGAGACGCTGGAGCGCATTCTGGATACGCCCGCGCTGCGCCGCTACCTGGGCGCGCGCCTGGGGCCGATGGCCGCCATTGTGCGCCCCGGCCAGTGGGAGGCGCTGCGAGACGCCCTGGGCGAACAGGGCATTCAGGTGGAAATCATCGAGCCGCCAGGCTGAACCTTCAGCGGCGCTTCCGCCAGTTCCGCCAGCATATTACCCGCGAACCACGAGCCGCCGGGCGTCAGTTCCAGGCCGGCGGCAGCCGGCACGACCAGGCGGTTAACCATCCAGCGCCGCAGCAGCGATTCCCCGGCCAGGTTTTCCAGCTCCGCGCGTTTTTCCGCCGAAAGCCGCCCGGACCGGATGGCCGTCATCAGCGGCCAGAGCGTTTTTTCGGCGGCGGTTTTACGCAGCCCGCCTTCCAGCCCCGGCGGAGGCGCGTCCATGTAGGCGGCATAACGCGGGTGGCGGTAGTGATAATCGCCAAAAACGCCGTCGGCAGTCGTGCCGACCGCCAGCAGGTCTTCGCCGCGCTGCGGAAACGTAAAATACACGTTGGTATCCAGGACGTCCGCCCAGTGGTTGAACAGGTTTTTGCGGAAGCCGCGCCCTTCCAGATAAAACGCCCCGGTCAGGAACATGCCGTAATTGGGAACGTGGCTGCGCCCGGTCAGGCCGTGCCGCTCCGCCCAGCGGCGGTTCTGCCGGTAGATGAGCAGCTCGTACAGCGAAACGCCGTTCACCCCGGCTTCGATTAACGCCGTCAGGCCGTCCATAAACCCGGCCAGCGTCTGGAACGGCAGCCCGCAGATCATATCCACGCTCACCACCCAGCCCAGGGCGCGCGTCTCGCGGATTTTCGCCAGCGCCTCGGCGGCGCTGCGGCGGCGGCCAATGGCCGCGCGCACCTCATCCTGCAAGCTCTGGATGCCCAGGTGCAGCCGCCGGAAGCCCATCTCGTGCATGGCGGCCACCATGCCGGGGGTGAGTGCCTCGACGGTAGACTCCAGCGCCGATCGAAGCGCCGCCGTCGCACGACAGGCCGATGAGGTCGAAGCGGCTCGCCAGCCAGCGTGCTTTTTGCGCGGACATCACGCCGTTGGTGGCGATGTAGCGGAAAATTGGCAGATCAAACGCGCCTGCGGCGGCCTCCACCGCGTCGAGCAGGTTGTCGGCGTGGCGGCGGTCGAGGCTGGGTTCGCCCCCGCCGTGAAAAACGACCGTCAGCGGCAGATGCCGGGCTCGCCAGTTCCGCTGTCAGCGCGCCGACCGGGCCGGCGGCGGGTATTCCGGTGGTTAAGCCGTCCCGTATGGCGCGTGCCGCCTGACGGTTCACCAGGGCGGTCAGCCGGTGCAGCGGCGCGTGAACCAAATATTTACCGAAAACCGGAACGGCGAAAATATTTTTCATGTAATCAGTGACACTACCCCATGATGACCATTATGACACGGCGGCGCGAGGCTGCTGTAGTGCCGATTGTCATTTAATGCGGGGAAAGTCTGTCATATAACAGCAGTAGGGACACACTTTTGTGTCCCATCCTATGCCGGTACAGCGAGTTTTGTCGCTTACGGCCTCCAGGTCGGGCGGTCGTCCCAGCAGGTGTTGACGGTCAGGCGGCGGGGCGCGCGTCCGTCCAGGTCTACCATATAAATTTCCGACGAGCGGTCGCGCTGCGCGGTGTAAACGATCTGCCGTCCGTCCGGCGACCAGACCGGCGACGACTCGCGGCTGCCGTCACTGGTCAGCCGGCGCACGTTCAGCCCATCGGCGTCCATGACGTAAATATCCAGGCTGCCGTCCCGGTTGGAGGCAAAAGCAATCAGGCTTTCATCCGGCGACCAGTTGGGGCTTTCGTCAGTGTAATCGTTGTCGGTGATGCGCCGCACACCCCGGTTTTCGTCCAGGATATAAATCTCGTTGGCGAGTTCGTAAACGCGGCGCATCCGGTCGGCAGACCAGTCCCCCCGCACCGGCACGGCTTCCAGCAGGCCGCCCACCCAGGCTTCGCCGTCGAGCGCCGGGCGCGAGCCGCCGTACAGATCATACACATGCAGGAAAACCCGCGATCCCTCGTAATAAATAAAACCGATCTGCTCGCCGTCCGGCGACCACAAAAAGGTGTTTTCCGGCTCCGCGCTGCGGGTCAGGTTGGCGGAAGCGCCGCGCCCCGTGTCCAGCAGGTAAATGTCCCAGACGCCTTCACAGCTTGAGAGATACGCAAGCTGCGCCCCGCGCGGCTGCCCCTGCCCGGCGGCCAGCGCCACGATCACCAGCGCCAGCCCGGACGGCAGCAGCAGCGCCGCCAGCCGCCGGCAGAGCGCGAAAAATCCGAGCGTTGGCCGCATCATCATCCCTCATCATCATGGCCGCCAGACCGGCATATTATCTGTGAACCAGCGGTTATCCGTCAACCGCAGTGCCGACCAATCCGCCAGATCGGCGACGTAAATTTCCGGGCTGCTGCTCACGTTGGATACAAAAGCGAAACGCCGGCCATCCGGCAGCCAGGTTAAACAGCAGGGTAAAATGCGCTGCTCGCTGACCCGCAGTGTCAGCCGCAGCAGCACGTCCACCATCGCATCGTTCCGGGGTAGACCAATCGCCTGTTTTACGTAGGGTATCCACAATAGATATTTTCTGTCAATTCCTGCATAGTATATAAAAAACCGCGCGAGGAAGTTCAATGATGATAAACCGACTGCTTTTGGCGCTGTTCGCGCTCCTGCTGATGCCCGCCCCGGCGGTATTTGCCCAACAACCCTGCGCCGAAGTTCCCGGCTGCGATGCCGTCGCCGGCGTGCCGCAGGACGTTCTGGAAACCTATCCGCAGCCAAACGTGCGCCCGCTGGTTTTGGACGAGGCGGCGCTTTATGACCGGGTTTACCGCAAGGTATCGCCGGGGATGCAGGTTTACGATGCCCCCGGCGGCAGCCTCATCACCACCACCGGCGGTTACAGCTACGTAACCGTCGAGGCCGAACAGGGCGGTTGGTCGTTGATCGGGAACAACCAGTGGGTGCAGTCCTCTTTCCTTTCCGACGACGTGCTGGTATCGCGGTTCGCCGGGGTGCGCCTGCCGGACGAAGGGCTGCCGTACCCGATGGCCTGGACGCTGCGCCACCTGCGCCCGGCGCTGGCCCCCGGTGGCGATCAGTCCCCCGATAACCCGTTCCTGTACCGTTATACCCGCGTCACGCTGTACGCTTATGTCGAGCTGGACGGCAAACGCTGGTATCAGATCGGCGACGGGCAGTGGGTACACCAGTACGATGTCGCCAAAATCACGCCCATCACCCGCCCCGCCGAAGTGGATACCGACAAGTGGGTGGGCATTGACCTGTACGAACAGACGCTTATCGCCTACGAGGGCGAAACGCCGGTGTTCGCCACGCTGGTTTCGTCGGGGCTGAAGGACTGGGGGACGAACGAAGGGTTATTCCACATTTACCTGCGCTACCCGCGCACCGACATGAGCGGCGCATACCAGCAGCCGGACTTTTACTACCTGCAAGAAGTCCCCTGGACGATGTATTTTGACGGCGACATCGCGCTGCACGGCACGTACTGGCACGATGGCTTCGGCTACCGGCAGAGTCACGGCTGTGTCAACATGAGCATCACCGACGCCAAATGGGTTTACGACTGGTCGGCGGACGAGTTCGACTTCAGCATTCCGGGCGATACCGGCGCGGCGGTGTACGTCTACAGCAGCGGCGCTTATGACGAGTAGCGGGCGCGCCGCCGGATTCGGTATGCTTAGCGCTGGCGGGCGCTGGCGGTGCCAGTTTGCCCTCACCCCCTCGGTCCCCCTCTCCCAACCGCCACTTCGTGGCTGGGGCGAGGGGGAGGAAAAACGAAGAACCCTGTCTTGCACCCCTCTCCCAGTGCCGAAGGCACGTTCGGGAGAGGGGACGGGGGTGAGGGCAAAAACGGGCGGGCGTGAAAAGCGATTTCATCGCCCTGCTCTGGTGGCAAAGTGCATAACAGCCTCTAGCAGCGCGTTATTGTTCTGAAAC
>JAPKMO010000164.1 GCA_026645945.1 Anaerolineae bacterium | reverse complement strand
CCCTGAATTCGGGGGAGAAGGGTTAGGATGAGGGGGTCAAACTCGTATCTTGTTTACGACGCGCGCCAGTACTGGCTGTTCTCCGCGTTGATGACCACCACGCCCGTATCCACGTTGGGCGGCAGCGGGGAAATCCCGGCGGCCTGCCAGTCGGAAACCGATTTAATGAAGCCGTTGCGGACGGCATAAGCCATCTTCATGCCCCAGTAGCCCATCTGCCAGGTGCCTTGCGCCAGGGTCGCGCCAAGCTGCCCGCCGTCAATCAGGTCAAGCGTGCCTTCGTCATAGTCGAAGCCGATGATCCTGATCTGTTCGCCCATCCCGGCTTCGCGCACGGCCTGCGCCACGCCGACTGCACCCAGCGCGTCGGTCGCAAAAATGCCCTTCACGTCCGGGTTGGCTTGCAGCAGCGCGGCCATGCCCTGCGCCGCAATCGTGGAGTTATTCTGATCGTCCACGATCAGGTCGTCGGAAGTGGTGACATCCGGGTATTCCGCCGCCAGCGTGTCAATGAAGCCCTGACGCCGCTGTACGTGGTTGAGCTGCGCCGTGACGCTGGAGATCGCCACGATGCCCGACCCCACAATCGGGCCGAGGTAACGCGCCGCGACCACACCGGCATAATAGTTGCCCGTGCCGACGAACGAATAACGTTTGCTCAGGGGCGAGTCGGCGTCGAAGGTGACGACCGGGATACCCGCATCCACCGCCGCGTCAATCGAGGGCTTGAGGCCGTCGGGGTTGGCGCACGTCACCAGGATGCCGGCGGGGTTCTGGCCGGCCACTTCGTCCACCACGCGCGCTTCGGCGGTGATGTCGTTTTCCGGCGTGCCGGTGTAAACGGCCTTGACGCCCAGTTCGGCGGCGGCGTCTTCCATACCCCGGAAGCAGTCTTTCCAGTAATCAATGCCGGAAACGAACGTGACCATGTAATAGGTCTGCTCTTCCTGAGCCTGCGCCAGACGCAGCCCGAACGGCAGCAAACCGGCAGCCGCCGCAGCGGCGCTTGCACTACTGGCTTTCAAGAAATCACGGCGATTCATAATTATCCCCTTTCGTACAGAACAAAAGCTCTACTTCATGTTTTTGCCCGCTGAGCGCGCTGCTGAAGGCGCTGGCTCAACGTGTCAAAACCGACCGCCAGAAGCAAAATGGCGCCCATCGCCAGCGTTTGCCAGTACACCGGCACCCGCAGCAGCACCATCCCGTTGTTGATGAACCCCACGAAAATCAGCCCCAGCAGGCCGCCAAAAACCGTGCCTTTGCCGCCCTGGAGGCTGCTCCCGCCAATGATACAGGCCGCGATGATACGAAGCTCCTCGCCCGTTCCCGCGCCGGGGTCGGCCACCGTGAAGCGCGAAACCGACAGCACCCCGGCCAGTGCCGCCAGCAAACCGGACAGTGTATATACGCCCAGCTTCACCCGGTTCACGTTAATGCCGGACAAACGCGCCGCGTCCTCGTTGCCGCCCACGTAATAAATCTGGCGGAAAAGCGACGCGCGCCGCATCAGAATATCGCCAATGATGACGATCAGAAACGCGATGACGACCAGGTTCGGCACGCCCAGAATTTGCCCCTGACCGTACACGAAAAAGTCTTTCGGCAGGTTCGCCAGCGGCGAGCCTTCGGTGATGGCATAACCCGCCCCACGCGCGATGCTCATCATGCCCAGCGTGGCGATGAACGGGTTGATGCCGGCGCGGGTAATCAGCGTGCCGGTGATAAAACCCGCCAGCATCCCGACGCCGACACCGATCAGAATGCTCAGGCCGATGGGGATGTCGGCGCGCAGCGCGATGGCCGCCGTCACGCCGCCCAGCGCGAACACCGACCCGACCGACAGGTCGAAACCGCCAGACACCAGCGCCGAGGTCATGCCGACCACGATGATGGCCGAAGTCGCAAAACCCAGCATGATGGCGTTGAGGTTGGCGGTGGTCAGAAAACGCCCCGTCGCCGCCTGCAAGACCAGGCCGATCAGGACGATCATCACGATTAATGCGAACTCACGCAGACGCAGCAGCCGCACCAGCAGGCTGGCGGGCGCACCGCCCTGCGCTTTAACCTGAACTTCACTCGAACCTGTCGCTTGCATGGTTTACCCGCCTTGTTGACCGCTTGCGTACATCATGATCTGTTCTTCGGTCGTCGCGCCGTCCAGTTCCGCCACGATAGCGCCTTCGTGCATGACCAGAACCCGGTCGCTCATCCCCAGGATTTCGGGCAGTTCCGACGAGATCATGATGACGCCCACGTTATTCTGCGCCAGGGAGCGCAGCAGATAATGAATTTCTCGCTTCGCGCCGACATCAATGCCGCGCGTTGGCTCGTCCACGATCAGTATTTTCGGCTGGATGGACAGCCACTTGGCGACCAGGGTCTTCTGCTGGTTGCCGCCGCTCAAACGCCGAACTTCCTGCTCGATGCCGGGCGTGCTGATGTTAAGCTGTTTGACGTAACGTTCCGCCAGGACGCGCTCTCTGGCCGGGCTGATGAAGCCGCTGCGCGTCACTTCCGGCAGGCTGGAGGCTTCGATGTTCAGTTTGACGGCCATATCCAAAAACAGCCCCGCCGCTTTACGATCTTCCGGCAGGTAGCCCAGCCCCAGCCTGATGGCCTGTGATGGGGACGTGATCTGCACCGGGCGGCCTTCCAGCAGGATTTCGCCTTCGGCCTTCGCGTCCGCGCCGAAGATCGCCCGCGCCAGTTCCGTCCGGCCCGAACCGATCAGCCCGGCAAAACCCAGCACTTCCCCGGCAAAAAGCTGGAAACTGCTGCCGGCGGCCAGGCCGGGCAGGCGCAGGTTGCGGACTTCCAGCAGGGGTTGGCCGCGCCCGGCGCTCTTGGCCGGGTAAAAATCCCCCAGTTCGCGGCCAACCATCATGCGCACCACCTCATCGGGTGTGGTTTCGGCGATCACGCGCGTGCCGATATACCTGCCGTCCCGCAGCACCGTCACCCGGTCGGCGAGGGCGAAAATTTCGCTGAGCTTGTGGCTGATGTAAATGATGCCGGTGCCGTTGGCGGCCAGGCGGCGCAGCAGGCCGAATAAAATCTCGGCCTCGCGTTCGGTCAGCGCCGAGGTCGGCTCGTCCAGAATCAGCACTTTGCAGTTGAGCGACAGCGCCTTGCCGATTTCCACCAACTGCTGGTTAGCAATCGAAAGCGTCTCCATCGTGGCGCGGGGGTTGATCTCGACCTGAAGCTGTTCCAGCACGCGGCGGGCAGCTTCAAACAGGTCATTGTATTTGACCATGCCCCAGCGGTTAGTCGGCAGCCGTCCGGGGTAAATGTTCTCCGCCACCGTCAGCGGACGCACGACGCTCAATTCCTGATGCACGATGGCGATGCCCATTTCCAGGGCTTCACGCGGGTTGGCCGGGGAAACCGGGCGGCCTTCAAAGCGAATTTCGCCGCTGTCGGCGATATAAACGCCGGACAGGATTTTCATCAGCGTGCTTTTGCCCGCGCCGTTTTCGCCGATCAGAGCGTGAATTTCGCCGCGCCGCAGTTCAAATTGAGCGTCGTCCAGCGCCAGCGTACCGGGGAATCGTTTGGTGATATTCTGTGCTTCGAGAAGAGGTATCATAACAAACTGGCTAACAAATCTTTTGGATGTGAAGGTTCACAAATAAGATAACATGGACGCAGATTCAGGTCAAGCAGTTGGCTTTCATTATTTCCGCACTTTGGATAAACTACACAAGACGCAGGCCGGTTTAACAAGCTCGGCAGGCCGATTTTGTGTAATTGAAGTTATAATGTATTGTAGAAGCAGTTTGTGAACATTCACACTTCGTGAGTTAGTTTTTATCATGGCTCGAACCAACCCCACCCACCGACGAATCACCCTGCACGATGTCGCGCGGTACTGCGGCGTGTCTTACCAGACCGTCTCGCGCGTCGTCAACAACAACCCGCACGTGTCCAAAGAAACGCGCCGCCGGGTTCTGCGCGCCATCAAAGACATGAACTACCAGCCGAACCATGTGGCGCGCAGCCTGGTCACGCGCCGTTCGAATCTGCTGGAGGTCATCACCTTCGGCAGCAACCACTACGGCCCATCGCAGATGGTGGCGCATGTCGAACGGGCGGCGCGGCTGCAAGGGTACAACCTCATCCTCACTAACATCTCGGAAATGAGCCTGGACGAAATCCGCGCCGCCATCAACAGCCTCAGCGGCAGGCTGGTGGACGGCCTGATTATGATTACGCCGGTGACGGGCGTGGAGTTTGAAGAACTGGCCGACCTGTGCGACGGCATCCCGTTCGTGATGATTGACACGCAGCTTGGTTCGACGACGCCTTCGGTGGTGATTAACCAGCGTTATGGCAGCCAGCTGGCGACCCAGCACCTGATTGACCTGGGCCACCGGGCGATTTGCGAAATCAGCGGGCCGCTGAACTGGCACGGCGCGGTTGCCCGCCACGAAAGCTGGCGCGCCACGCTGGCGGCTGCTGGCATCAGCCCCGGCCAGAGCGCCGAGGGTGACTGGACGGCGGTCGGCGGTTATCAGGCGGCAGTCCGGCTGATCGAGAGCCGCGCGCATTTTACGGCGCTGGTGGCCGGCAACGACCAGATGGCCCTGGGGGCGATGCGCGCCCTGCGCGAAGCCGGCCTGCGCGTGCCGCAGGATGTGTCGGTGGTGGGCTTCGACGACATCCCGGAAGCGGTCTGCTTCGAGCCGCCGCTGACCACCATCCGGCAGGATTTTGATCTGTTGGGCAGCCAGAGCGTGGAATACCTGCTGGACCTGATGAAACGCCCGGATACCCCCTTGCAGCAGCGCGTTTTGTACCCGACGCTGATCGAGCGGCAAAGCACGCTGCCGCCGGCGCTGTCTTAAGCCGAAATCACGCGCCGCAGGGCGGTTTCGTCCACATTGCCGCCGGTGATGACCACCACTGTCGGGCGGCCATCGGCAGCCACCGCGCCGCTCATCAGGGCGGCCACGCCGACCGCGCCGCCGCCTTCGACCACCCAGCCGGCATCAAACAGCAGCCGGCGCATGGCCTCGGCAATCGCTGTTTCTTCCACCAGCACCGCGCGGCTGACCACCTGCCGCGCCAGCGGGATGGTGATCGAACCCGGCTCGATTTCGCCGGACAGCGCCTCGGCCAGCGTATCCCACACCTGCGGATGAGATGTGCCGTGAACGACATTATACAGCGCGGGCGTTGCCGTCGAGCAGACGCCGATCACCTCGATGTCTGGTCGGACGGACTTGAGCGCCAGACCGATGCCGCTGATTAAACCGCCGCCGCCCGCCGGCACCAGCACGCGCGCCGCGTTTGGCAGATCGTCCAGAATCTCCAACCCGACCGTGCCGCCGCCGGCGATCACGCGCGCGTCATTGTAGGGCGAAATAAACGTCAGCCCTTCGGTTTTTTCCAGCCGCCGCGCTTCGGCCTCGGCTTCGTCGTAGGTGGCGCCCAAAAGGATGACCTCCGCCCCGTATCGGCGCACGCCCTCGATTTTGCGCCGGGGTGTGTGGGTGGGGACGATCACCCGCGCCGGCAGCCCCAGCCGGGATGCGGCAAACGCCACCCCTGGGCATGATTGCCCGATGAAGCGGTAATGATGCCTTTCACCGCGCGCGCGTCCAGGCACAGCAGCGCGTTCAGCGCGCCGCGCGCTTTAAACGAGCGGGTGTGGTTCAGGTTTTCCAGTTTTAACCAGACGGCCTGGCCCAGTTCTGGCGCGGCTTCCAGCGGGGTAGGCCGCAAATGTGCCGCCAGCCGCCGCCGCGCCTGCCAGACATCGAAAGATTGTAGAGTCATCCAAAACTCCTATATAATCATTTTGTCGGCACAATGAATCATAACTGCTGGGCTGCCGGTTGCGCGAGTAATGTTTTTGGATATATTTTGAGTTACGCTGTACGGTTTCCAATTCAGATCGGACGGTTTTATGTTTTCGGCCAATGACCCCGATACCCTGCGGCAGATGTACGCAACGGATGAAGCCTGGCGCATCCGCCAGGAAACGCACGACCGTTACAGCGTACCGGCAGTGGATTTTGCAGCCTGGGCGCTTGGCTGCATAAACTGGAACGGGGAAGAACGGATTCTCGACCTCGGCTGTGGGCCGGGGCGGTGGCACACGACGGTTCAAAAACTGCTGCCCAATGCTGTTTATTATGGCATAGACCTGCACCCCGGAATGCTGGCGCACCATCCGGCGCCCCGCGCCCTGACGGTCGGCAACGCGCTGCGGCTTCCCTACGCCGACGGCAGCTTCGACGCGGTGATGGCGAACCACATGATGTATCACATACCGGATATAGAAGGCGCGGTCAAGGAGATCCGGCGCGTTTTAAAACCGGACGGCGTGCTGATGGCGACGACCAACAGCGTCCATAATATGCCGGAACTTCAGGTGCTTTTGCACCGTGCGGTGACGCTGCTTGTGCCGCCCGGCACCGACCGTTTTCAGACGCCGCTGCCGCCCAGCGATCTATTCACGCTCGAAACCGGAACGCGGCTGCTTTCCCGGCATTTTTACGCCGTCGCGCGGTACGACCTGCCCAGCGCGCTGGTTTTCCCCGCTGCCGAGCCGGTGCTGGCCTATCTGGAAAGCACGCGCGCCGCCCGCGAGCCGCAGCTCCCCAGAGGCGTTCACTGGAACGATGTGATGCTGATCGTGGGCGAGCAGATCAACCGCCTGCTGGAGCATTTTGGCGAGCTGGTCATCAGCAAGTTGATCGGCGTGCTGGTTGCCACCGACCAGGGGGATTTTATCCGCGACTACGTAGGCTACCGCGTTAATTCGCAGCACCGGCAGGGTTAACACGCCGGGCGGATAGAACAACCTGGGGCAGGCAGCTTGCGCCGGAAAACACGCTAAACGTAACTTTCGGGGTCGTCAAAGGCCGCGCGGCCAGAAAAACCATACCGCCCAACCAGCGGCACGAAGCGCACCGGAATGGTCTGTTCGATTTCCCAGCGATTGCCGGCGCGGGTGACGACTTCGAGGAACTGCCGCCGTTCATCGCCAACCGGCAGCACCATGCGCCCGCCCTGAGGATGAAGCTGTGATCGCAGCGGGCCAGGCAGGGCCGGCGCCGCCGCCGTGACCAGGATGGCGTCAAAAGGGGCCATATCCGGCAAACCCTGGCTGCCGTCCCCCACGTGAATTTCGATGTTGTTATAACCGAGGCGCGCCAGGATTTGTCCCGCCCGTTCGGCCAAGCGGGGGTGGCGTTCCAGGCTGTAAACCTGCGCCGCCAGCTCGCACAACACTGCCGCCTGATAACCGGAGCCGGTGCCGACTTCCAGCACGCGCTCGTGGCCGGACAGGTTGACCAGTTCGGTCATCAGCGCCACCACATACGGCTGTGAGATGGTCTGGTTATCGCCAATCGGCAGCGGGCAGTCCCGGTAAGCCAGATGGCGCAGGTCGGCGGTGACGAACTCGTGCCGGGGGACGCGGCGCATCGCATCCAGCACGCGCGGGTTGTGAATACCGCGCTCCACGAGCTGCTGCTCAACCATCTGTGACCGCAGGGTGTAAAACTCGTCGTTGCTCAACATAGGCGGAAAAGGCCACCTTTCTGATATTTTCAGTATATAACACAACCCGCTGCCGCGCGATAACCACAGCGAGCAGGGCAATCGCATATAAACGGTACAAGTGTTCTAAATCTGCTTTTTGAC
>JAPKMO010000163.1 GCA_026645945.1 Anaerolineae bacterium | reverse complement strand
TCAGTTCCAGCCGGTAGCCGACCAGCCCGCCGGACAGCGTGACCGGGCCTTCACTGAGGATGGTGCGGCTGCCGATGCACAGGCTGGCGCTCTTGCAGGCGGCAGCTTCTTCCTGGGGCGGGCGCGTCGTCCCGGCTTCGCCAAAGGTGACTTCAAACGTCGTGCCGCCGCCCGGCGCGCTGAGGGTGATGAAGTTATCCCGCGCCACCGCCGACCAGCCCATCGGATAATCCACCGAAATGCCGATGATGGTGTTGGAGAAGGTGGCGGTCTGGCCCGGCTGCGGCTCCGGCGGCAGACCGGCGCACAGGCCGCGCCCGTACAGCGGCATATCTACCGGAATCCACTTCAGGCGCATGATGGGGGGTACGTTCGGGATGCCGCCGGCTTCGACCGCGTACCAGCCGTTGAGGCTGCGCCCCAGCACTTCGTAATACTGGCCGGAAGCCGCCGTCGCAAAAATGCCGGAATTATAGTCGGGCTGGTTATAAATCGTCAGCGTACTGCCAGCGGTAGACGATACTTCGCAGCCCTGGCCTTTGGGCGGCGCAGACGAGACGTTCAGCGGGTAGCTGTAGGCGACAGCGTTACCCTCGAAAAAGCGCCCGTTCGCCATCAACTGCTGGCCGTTCAGCCCCGCTGGCACCGTCCAGGAAACGCTGATGCCGTCTGCCGGGTTGGTATCTTCGGCGATGGTCTGCACGATACCGCCCTGCGCCAGCACGAAGCTGGCCCGCCACAGCCCCGCCGGGGGGTCTGTCCACGTCAGCGTGACGGTTTCGCCGCGCAGGAGCTGCATAAAACCGGCGTCCCCGGAGATAGACGCGCTGACCGATACGCCGCCCACCGGCTGGTTGTTGGGCGGAAAAGTCGCCGTTGGCGGCGGCGAGGACTGCGGCGCGCGCGGCAAACGAAGCTGCTGCCCGGCGTTGATGGCGTTCGGGTTGCTCAGGCAGTTGCCGGCAGCCAGTTCGTTCACGCTGCTGTTCACGCGCCGGGCGATGCTCGCCAGCGTATCGCCAGAAACGACCACATAAATGGTCGTCCAGTCGGTGCGCGGCGCGCAGGCGGTGCTGCCGCCGGAACTGCCCGCCGGCGTATTCGTCGGCGCGGGCGTCTGGGTCGGCGCCTGCGTGGCGCGCGGCGTGTCGGTCGGCAGGCTGACGAGCGCCGTCGGCGGTGTATCGGTGGGGGCGGCGCTGAGGGTGCAGGCCGCCGTGACCAGCAGCAGGCCGGCGAGCAGGATGGAAATGAGCCGCATGGGGTCTACCTTCCAATCTTCATTACGACGAAATATAGACCAGTATAGGCTTTTTGCCCTGGGGACTGTCAACCGACTTTTGGCGGAGATAAGGAGGAAAAGTAGCCGGGGATAGGGGTTAACACAGCGCCGGATGACAGTTTGATGTGACTGACCTGACCGGGCGGCTCTTGCCAAGCGCGCGATATTTGAGGACAATCAATGTAAGATCATTCCTACAAGATTGTCATCATGGTTTCGGATCAGGGTTTGCGAATTTCGTTAACGATCACCGGCGACACCCGGACGGGGCGGTCGCAGGTGGTGGTTGCCGACTCGCTGGTGATCGGGCGCGCCAGTGCCTCCGGCCCGGAAGCGCCCGACCTGGACTTAGCCCCCTACGGCGGCGCGGAGAGCGGCGTTTCCCGCGCGCACGCCGCGTTTTCCTACGCCGGCGGACACCTGTACATCGAAGATTTGGGCAGCACCAGCGGCACGCGCATCAACGGCTTTACGCTCCAGCCGCGCCAGAAGTACCGCCTGCGGAACCAGGACGAACTGGAGTTTGGCCGCGTGCGGATGACGGTGCGTTTTATCGAATAAATCCTCTATCCCATTTGCTCAATCGCTTCGCGGACGACGCGGGCGCTGGCCTGCAAGGCCGCCTGTTCGGTTTCGTCCAGCGGCGGCGGGAAGGTCGCCAGCACGCCGCCGCCGCCGACCAGATGCGGCAGGGCGATGGTCACGTCCCGCACGCCCGCGATTTCGTCCACCGGCGTGCAGACGGTCAGGATGGCCTGCTGGTCGCGCAGAATCGCGTCGGTGATGCGCGCCAGGGCGCTGCCGATGCCGTAGTAGGTCGCGCCCTTGCCCTGGATGATGTGATAAGCCGCGCGCCGCACCTGTGTATCAATATCCTGCTGCACGGCCTGGTCGAGCGGCGCGGCATGGCGAAGCTGCACGAATTCGTCCAGCGGGATGCCGCCGACCGACACCAGCGACCAGGTTAATACTTCCGAGTCGCCGTGTTCCCCGACCACATACCCGTGAATGTGTTGAGCGTCCACGCCCAGATGCCGCCCCAGCAGGGCGCGAAAACGCGCCGTGTCCAGCGTCGTGCCGGAGCCGATCACCCGGCAGCAGGGGACGCCCAGTTCGGCGGCGTAGCGGGCCGCCATGTGTGTCATCACGTCCACCGGGTTGGTGGCGATTACCAGGATGGCCTCCGGCGCGTGTTCCAGAACAGCCGGGATGACGGCACGAAAAACCGCCGCGTTGCGCTCCATCAGCTGCAGCCGGGTTTCGCCGGGCTGCTGGTTCACCCCGGCGGCAACGATCACCACCCGGCAGCCGGCCAGGTCGGCATAATCGCCATTGTTGACCATTAACGGATGTGCGAACGGGACGGCGTGCAGCAGATCGTCAGCCTCCGACTCGGCGCGCGCCTGGTTTTTATCCACCAGCACGATCTCCCGGCCAATGCCGCGCATCACCAGCGCGTAAGCCGCCGTCGCCCCGACCAGTCCACACCCAACCACACCGATTTTCATCTTTCATGCTCCCTTTAAGCCCACATTACGAGTTAATGCCGAAAAATTGCAGCCTCACGGCGCGCCGGACAGCAACCTTTGCGCCGCCGCGCCAATAACGCTATAGTGTACTACGGCGTCGTAAACGCCAACGATTGTAAGCAGCAGGGCCGACGCATGAAACTGTGATCTTGTATTATGTTAATCCCTATCCCCCGTCCCCGTTTTTCCTCCCTGAAGGGATTTCCTACGGTCTCCATACACGGAGAAAGGGGGCAAGAGGCTTTTAAGCCCCCTCCCTGAATTCGGGGAGGGGGGTTGGGGGAGGGTGAAAGAGCGAAAGCGTCTTTATTGAGACACAGTATTGTCATAGATAAGCCCTGACGTAACCAAGAGCGACAGATCATGTACCGAAGTTTTACCGACCGAGTTCTGGGCGGCGTGTGCGGCGGGCTGGGCGCGCTGCTGCCGGTTAACAGCTGGTGGTTCCGGGCGGCTTTTGCGGCGCTGGCGCTGCTGACGGGCGGCGCGTTTGCCGCGCTGTACCTGCTGCTGTGGTGGCTGCTGCCGCAGGACTCGCCGCTGAACCGGCGGCGCGGCGGCGCGTGGCGGCTGCTGCTGGTGGTGGCGCTGGCGCTGGCGACCGGCGCGGCCTGGGCCGCCCACGCAGGCGGCAGCTTAAAAAGCCCCACCGGGCAGGACATATTCTGGCCGGGGATGCTGCTGGCTTTAAGCGTGGTGTTTTTCCTGCGGCAGTTGAGGGGGTGACGATGCAGCGGCGGACAAACCTGCTGTGGGGTGTGGTGCTGCTGGCGGCGGCGGCGGTGATCGTGCTGCGGGTGTTCGGCCTCGTGCCGGACGGCATTTTTGATCTGGCCGCGCGGGCGTGGCCGGCGCTGCTGGTGTTCGGCGGCCTGGCGCTGTTCCTGCGCGGGCGCGTGCCGGCGGGCGGCCTGGCGGCGCTGCTCATCAGCGGGGCGCTGGTGGCGGGGGTGGCGGCCTATGCTTTTTCCACCCGCGCCACCCAGGAGCGCGACGATTACCGGCAGGCCGTCAACCAGCCCGTCGGCGCGGGCGTGACACTGCTGCGCGTGCAGGTGGATATGCTCAATACCGATGTCGAGCTGGTGCGCGCCCTGGAAGAACGGCTGGTAATCGGCCAGTTCGTCGGCAGCACCGAAAGCCTGGTATGGACGGAATACGCCGAAGCCGGAGACGGCACAGCGGCGCTGGCCGTGCGGGAAACGCAGCCGAACCCTTACCCGCTGCTGGAAGCCGTCGGGCGCGGGCGGCTGCGCCTGGAACTGCCGCCCGATGTGGCGCTGGATATAGATTTTAACGGCGCCAACGGCAGCGCCAGCCTGACCCTGAGCGGCCTGGCCGTCGAACGCCTGAATATGGACCTGCGCCGGGGCAGCGCGCTGGTGACGCTGCCGGCATACGACCCGCTCGGCTCGCCGGAAGATGCCGTATTGGGCGTGCTAGCCGTCCGGGACGGCGACCTGACGGTGTTCGTGCCGGATACGGTGGCGGCGCGCCTGGAACTTTCCGGCGCCAGCGGCATCCCGCCGCTGTACGACGCGGCTACCTACAACCTGCTGGCAAACGGCGTGCTGGAAGCCCGCAACTACGATACGTTTGAAACCAAACTGCGCTATGTGCTGGAAGTCCCCGCCGGCCAGATTTTGCTGCAAAGCGCCGATTGAACGCCGGCCTTTTATGCCGAAAAACCTCTACACCCGCGCGCCCCGGTGTGTTAAACTGCTGCCCTCATTCGCACTGCCGGCCTGCCGCGCTGGCGGCTGAACATTTAACGAGGTGAACACGAGAGATGAAGATTTCGTTCGGTGGCCGCGTCCTGGTTCTGGGCGCGGGGTCGGTATCGCGCTGCCTGCTGCCGCTGCTGCTGCGGCACTTCGACATGGATTTCACCAAGCTGACGGTGATGGACTTTGAAGACCTGCGCCATCTCATCCCGGATACCCTCGACGCCGGGGCGTCTTACGTCCAGCACCGCCTGTCGCCAGATGACCTGGCCGAAACCCTCAGCCGGCACGTCGGGCCGGGCGATTTGCTGATTGACCTGGCCTGGAACATTGACGCCTGCGAGATCATTCAGTGGTGCCACGACAACCACGTGCTGTATATCAATACCTCGGTTGAACTGTGGGACCCCTACGCCGACATCGAAAACAAACCGCCGACCGAACGCACCCTGTACGTTCGCCATATGGCGCTGCGTAAAATGGTCAAAAAATGGCGCGAGCCGGGCGCGACGGCAGTGGTCGAACACGGGGCGAACCCCGGCCTGGTCAGCCATTGGGCGAAAGTGGCGCTGGAGGACATCACCCGCGCCATTCTCGACGACGAATACCTCGCCAGCCGCCGGCGTGCCGCGCTGGAACACGCGCTGGAAGCCGCCGATTATGCCCGTTTAGCCATGCTCACCGGCACGAAGGTCATCCACATTTCCGAGCGCGATACGCAGATCGCCGGCCAGCCCAAGCGCGTGAACGAGTTCGTCAACACCTGGTCTATCGCCGGTTTTCATGAGGAAGGCATCGCCCCGGCGGAGATGGGATGGGGGACACACGAACGCCGCCTGCCGCCGCTGGCGCAAAAACACGACTACGGCCCCGGCAATCAGATCTGCCTCAGCCAGATGGGCATCAATACGCTGGTGCGCTCCTGGGTTCCGGGCGGGGAAATCCTGGGTATGGTGGTGCGTCATGGCGAGGCGTTCACCCTCAGCGATTACCTGACGGTGTGGGAAGACGACGTGCCGGTTTACCGCCCGACGGTGCATTATGCTTACCTGCCGTGTGATGCGGCCATCGCCTCGCTGCACGAACTGAAGATGAACGCCTACGAACTGCAATACGACCAGCGCATCCTGGGCGATGAGATCGTGGACGGCAAGGACGAACTGGGCGTTCTGCTGCTCGGCCACGATCTAAACGGCTGGTGGGTCGGCTCGCAGCTGGACATTCACGAAGCGCGGCGGCTCGTCCCCGGCCAGAACGCGACCACGCTCCAGGTGGCGGCATCCGTCCTGGGGGCGCTGGACTGGATGATCCGAAATCCGCGTATGGGCTTCAAAGTCCCCGACGAACTGCCGCACCGCGAGGTGCTGGCGGTGGCGAACCCCTATTTAGGCCCGTGCCTGTCGGTGCAGACCGACTGGAATCCGCACAAAAACCGCTTCGACCCGTTTGAAAACTGGGGAAAACCCTCCCTCAACGGGGACGATATGTGGCAGTTTGAGGCTTTTCTGGTGCAATAAGGTTCAATGCCGAGTTCCGAGTGCTGAGCAGGGGCGCAAAGCTTTGCGCCCCCTCTGTCGTCTGCATACAACTGATAATGTCCGGCAGGGGTTTCGTCCTCAACGCGATCTCAGGCCGGTTCAGGCCGGACGCGCCAATAAATACCCTTCTCGCGCTGCATGAAGCCCCGGTCTACCAGTTCGCGGCGCAGCAGGGCGTAGTCGGGATGGTGGCGGGTGATGATCTCGTTCACCTGCTTTTCGGGATACTTCACGCCATACTCGAACCGGTCGGCCAGCCAGCGCAGGATGACCAGCCATTTTTTCTCGCTGGACGGAAAATGCGTGATTCGTTCGCCGTCGAAAAACGACTTGAACACGCGCCGCTCGAATTCATCGCCGCTTTCCACCGCTTCGCTGACGATGGAGGCCAGCCCTTCGCGGCTGAAGACTTCGCGGTTCATGTTGATGAGCGCCTGAGCGTCGAAGGTGTAATAACGAAAGTTACCCTCTGGGCGCACCTTCACCAGCCCGAAATGTTTGAGCATGTCCAGATGCTGCGAAACGGTCGGTTCTTTGATACCCAGCGTTTCGGCCAACTCGCCCACCGTATATTCCCGCTCGGCCAGCAAACCCACGATTTTCAACCGGTTTTCGTTACCCAGCGCCTTAAAGAAGTTGAGCAGAGTATCGAACTCCGGCTGCTGCTGTTCCATACCGACCTCCTATTTAGGAATTATCCTAATTAGGATTTTACCGAAATTTCCGGGAGTGTCAAGATTTAATTTGGAACCTATCCATAAACCGATTGATCTGATAGCAGAACAGTGGGCTTAAGCCCACTGTCTGGTGGGTTTATGGATAAACTCTTAGGCAGATGCCGAAACAGCTTGCGCGACAGCCGACCACGCGCTACAGTTATCCCAAGTTATCCAAAATGTTATCCCAAATCTGTTATGGCGTGGCGACTGCACCTGACCAATCAAGCCATCCGGCGGGTGGACATCCTGCCGGGCAAATCTGCTCTGGCGGCAGCCTGGGCCGGGCGCGAGCGCGTCTGGTATTTTGACCTGGAGAGCGGCGTCCCGGCGGGTGAGGCTGTTTATCGTCCGCCGGCGGGCGAGCCGCGCCAAAGCGGTAAGTGGCAGGAATTTGTATCCGGGCTGACCGCCCCCAACGGCGTGCCGCTGCCGTTTGTCCAGGCCGGCGGCGTGGCTGTCCACACCACCGAAGATGGCCGGATGCGCCTGTACCACACCGGCGCCGACCTGTTCCTGGAAAGCGAAGGCAAAGAAATCAAACTGGAAACCGGGGAGGCGGCGTTTATCGCCGTTGGACTCGACCGCTTTCTGGGGCTGGTGGCCGCGCTGGACGAGAACTGCCGGCTGGCGATTTACCAGCAGCATATCCGCGTGGGCGTGTTCGAGACGGGTTTGCAGGCCGGCGAGTACCTTCAGCCGATGGTAGCGGTCGCCAACGGCGGCGGCGCGATTTTCGCCTGTGACGGGCGGCAGGTGGCGCTGCTCGATTCCGGCGGGCGCGTGCGCCGGCGGCTGAACGCGCATTATGCCATCGGGCGGCTGGCGTGTTCGCCCAACGGCAGGCTGATTGCCACCAGCGACGCCGAAACAGGCGTGATTCGCGTCTACAACGGGGCGGACTTCACGCCGACTCACCAGCGGCACGCGCTGGATTTGCTTCAGGAAGCCACGCAGATTCAACTGATCGAGGACATTCCGCCGGGCGCGGCAGGGGTCGGCGCGCTGGGGGTT
>JAPKMO010000162.1 GCA_026645945.1 Anaerolineae bacterium | reverse complement strand
TGGAGCAGGCCAGGCTGGCCGGGCAAACGGTGTTCATCTGCGGCAACGGTGGCAGCGCTGCCACCGCCAGCCATTTTGGCAACGACCTGGCGAAACGCACGACCGTTCCCGGCCAGCCGCGCTTCCGTGTCATTTCGCTGACGGATAACAATGCGATTATGACCGCCCTGAGCAATGACATCGGTTATGACGTGGTGTTTTCGGAGCAGTTGATACCGCTGGTGCGTTCCGGCGATGTGGTGATCGGCATCAGCGGCAGCGGCAACAGCCCCAACGTCCTGAATGCGATGCGGGTCGCCAGCGAAGCGGGCGCGACGACAATCGGTTTCTGCGGCTTCGACGGCGGCCAACTGAAGGCGATGGTGGATATTCCGGTGCATGTACCATCGGACGTGATGCCGATGGTGGAAGACGCGCATTTGATGCTGGAACACGCGATTTGCGAGCGACTGTTAGCCATCAATCAGGAAGTTAGCCGAAAAGTCGCTTTAGCCTGAAGGGGGTGCGGCATGTTCGACCGGGTGGGCGCCATTTTCCTGGATCGGGACGGGGTTATCAACCAGAATCGTATAGATCACGTAAAAAGCTGGGACGACTTTGAGTTCGTCCCCGGCGCGCTGGAAAGTATCCGGGGTCTGACCGAAACCGGCCTACCCATTTTCGTCGTAACCAACCAGGCCATCATCAATCGCGGCCATATCACAGTTGAGACGCTGGACGACATCCACGACCGGATGCT
Organism: Anaerolineae bacterium; assembly: GCA_026645945.1. GTDB lineage: Bacteria > Chloroflexota > Anaerolineae > Aggregatilineales > Phototrophicaceae > CFX2. The sequence goes on along the minus strand of JAPKMO010000162.1, from coordinate 7,179 downwards.
GAAGGCAATTCGCCGCGCGGGCGGCGAAATAACCAAAGTTTACTACTGCCCGCATGATAATCATGAAAAGTGCGGCTGCCGCAAGCCGGAGGCCGGAATGCTGCTGCAAGCCGCCGAGGAATTCGGCCTTGACCTGACCAGAAGTTTTATCGTCGGCGACGCCTGGACGGATGTAGCCGCCGGGCAGGCCGTCGGCGCGCAGGGCATTCTGGTGATGACCGGGCGCGGACGCTGGAATTTCGTCTCCTGCTGGAATCGTTTCGGGCTGGATTTTTCCGCCGCCTGCGATCTGGAAGATGCGGTGCTGATGATAAAAGAGTCGCTGCGGGGCAATCCGATGGCGTCCACGGCCCGGCTGCGTAACGCTTTTCATATGGCGCTGCACCCCGAAACCTCCCTGGTATTGTAGACTGCACGGTAAACCTTTTAAAAACAAGGGGCATAAGCCCCTTGTTTGCGTAAACGGCTTACAATATAAACAACCAAAGCCGGAGATGAACTCATGGGATTAACACGGGAACTGCGCTACTACCTCAAAAGCCAATCATCCAGCCTGCCGCGCTACATCCTGGAGCAAACCCTTATGACGCTGCTAGGCGGCCTGCCCAGTCTGGTCGGAATTGGGCTGCGCGGCATCCTCTACAAGGCCATCCTGCGCGCCGACGGCGTTCCCCTGATCGAACACAACGTCCGGCTGCTTTCGCCCGGTAATATTCGCCTGGGCAAAAACGTTTATCTGGACAGCCAGGTGTATCTGAACGCGCTGCCGGGCGGCATCACCATCGGCGCGGGGACGAGCCTGATGCATGGGACGGTTTTCCATGTTTTTAACTACCGCGACCTGCCCCACGCCGGCATCACCGTCGGCCAGAACTGCTTTTTTGGCGAGTACACCTGTATTCGCGGGCAGGGCGGCGTAAAAATCGGCGACGGCGTATACACCGGCACGCAGGTCAACATTGCCGCCGTGAACCACGTTTTTGCCGACCCGAACCGTTTTATCCGCGAACAGGGCATCACCGCCGACGGCATCACAATTGAGGATGACGTATGGCTCGGCTCAAACGCGACGGTGGTGGACGGCGTGACCATCGGCAGGGGCAGCATCATCGGCGCGGGCGCGGTGGTGACGAAGGACATCCCGCCCTACAGCATCGCCGTCGGCGTCCCGGCCAAAGTGGTCGGCGACCGGCGCGACCCGGAAGCGGTCAAACGCTTCTCCGGCGCGCAGGTGTTTTACGGCGAACTGGAGGAGTTGCGGAAGTAAGGGCGATAGGGTTCTGCTTATTATGGGCTTTCAAGCCCCTGATAACCGCCATAATAAAAAAGATGGCCGCCTAAAAAATTCATTTAGGAATACGTTAGGCTAACAATCCATGATGTAGGGCGTAGCGCAAACGCGAGAGGGTTAGAGCTTGTCATGAATATTCTGTCCATAGTTATCCCGGCTTATAACGAAGAAGACAGCGTTGGCCTGTGCATCGAACGGGCGCTGGCAATCGAGCCGGAACTCCAAAAACTCGGCCTGGAGGGGGTAGAGGTCGTCGTCGTGGACGACTGCTCCAAAGACCGCACCGCCGAGATCGTCAAACAGTATCTTGACCGGGGCGCGGTGCTGGTGCAGCACAGGGTCAACCGCAACTACGGCGGTGCGCTCAAAACCGGCTTCCGGCACGCGCGGGGGCGCTACCTGGCTTTTATGGATGCCGATGCCACCTACCCGCCGGAATATTTTCCGGCAATGATGCAGGCCCTCCTGGAACAGGACGCCGACCTGGTGATCGGCTCGCGCATGGCCGGGGCTGAAAGCCGGATGCCGTTCACCCGCCGCATCGGAAATTTTCTATTCGCTACGCTGGTGACGATAATCGGCAATGTGCGTATCACCGACAGCGCCAGCGGCCAGCGCATCCTCAAACGTGAGGTGCTGGAAAAACTCTACCCGCTGCCGGACGGCCTGAACTTTACGCCGGTGATGAGTACACGCGCCCTGCACGAAGACCTGAAGATGATCGAAGTGCCGATCAAATACGAAGAACGCGCCGGCGAAAGCAAGTTAAGCGTCATCCGGGATGGTTTCCGCTTCCTGTTCACCATCCTCGGCACGGCCTCCGGTTATAACCCGGTGCGGCTGCTGGGCGGGCTTTCCATCCTGGCTGTGCTGCTGGCAGCGCTGGCGGTCCTGCCCTGGCTGCTGGCCTACGCCGGCGGCGTGCAGGACCGCTCGGCCTATACACCGCTGCTGTTTGTGGCGATGACGATGGTCATCGCCGCCGTCAACCTGTTCAGCATTGGCACAGCCTTTAACTACGTGGTCAGCCTGTTCCATCATCGTCCCATCCGGCAGGGGTTGTTTGGCCGGCCCATCTTCAACCGTCCGCTGGAAATGCGCTTCGGGCGCATCGGCCTGGGGCTGCTGGTCGTCGGCGCGGCGCTGTTCATTATTTCGCTGTTCGTGCAGTCGGCAGAACCGGCCTGGTTTCTGCTGGTGCCGAGCGCCATGTTTGTAATGACGGGCATTCAGCTTGGCACAAACTGGATGCTGATTAAAACCCTGTCCGACCTAAGCAAGCGCGATCTGAAAGCCGAAATGGACCTGGGGGGGAACGGGGAAGACACGGATGACAGCATCGTTTTCCGCCAGAATCGAAAAGCAGCCGCCGAAATCAACAACGCACTGGTTTAACCAACCCAGACGAGAATTATACGGGGAGTAGTCGTTATGTCGAAGTTTAACATCAATTATGATGAACTGCGCGCCAAATATCCGAAATCACCGGAACCCTGGACGGGCAGTGAGATGTCCGGTCGCCGGGACCTGCCCGACCCCATCCGTGAGAACCTGGGATCGCGCCGCGTGCCGAAGCTGTCCAACGTGCGCTTCCCGGATGCCGACCCGATTGTGGCGAAATTTACCGAGGAATACCGCGAACACAACGTGGACATTCTGTTTGTCAACCCGCCCGCGCCAGACGGCGGCATCTGGATTCGCAGCCAGCACCGGGTAGGCCGCCGCAGCCGCGAAAACATGATCTGGGGGCAGGTGTCGCTGGCGCAGATGGCCGCCGTGATGTACCCGGACTACAGCGTGGCGATCATTGACGCCATTGCCGAGCGTATGTCGTGGGCAGAGTTCGAGCAGAAGTTAAACGACTACAAACCGCGTTTTTACGTCACGCAGATGACCGCGCCCACCCTCACCAACGACAACTACGGCTGCTTCCTGGCGAAGTCCGTCGGCGCATACACCGTCGCTTTTGGGACGCACGTCACGCCGCTGGCGGTGGAAACCATGCGCCCGCATCCCTCGCTGGACTTCTGCCTGCGCGGCGAGCCGGAAGTCACCTTGCGCGAGCTGGTGGACACCATCACCGGACGCACCGAGTTCAGCGAAGAGACCCTGCGCCTGTACCAGACCACCGACCCCGAATGGGAACCGAAGGCAGCACAACGCCTGCCCAACAGCGACCAGTACGACCTGAGCCACGTGAAAGGGCTGGTGTGGCGCAGCGGCGGCGAAATCGTCCGCAACCCCGACCGCAACTTCATCCCGAACCTGGATGACCTGCCGCTGCCCATGCACCACCTGCTGCCGCTGGACAAATATCGCACGCCGGTGCTGGAAGGCACCTACCAGTTTATCGTCACCAGCCGGGGCTGTACGGCGGGCTGTATCTACTGCATCAAACATGTCAGTTACCAGGCCGGTTTGCGCCTCCGCAGCCCGGAAAACATCATGGCCGAAATCAGGATGCTCTATGACCTGGGCGTGCGCTATATCCATATGTACGCCGACCTGTTCACCGCCAACCGCGATCAGGTCATGGGCATCTGCCAGCAGATCATTGACAGCGGCCTGAAGATCGGCTTCACCTGCAACAGCCGCGTGGACTATGTGGACAAAGAAATGCTGGAGGTGATGGCGAAAGCCGGCTGTGACGTGATCTCCTGGGGCATCGAAAGCGCCAATGAGGAGATTTTGAAGAAGGCACGTAAAGGTACGACGGCAGACCGCGCCCGCCAGAGCGTGAACTGGGCGAAATCGTTCGGCATCCGCAACCTGGGTTACTTCATCATTGGTCTGCCGGGCGAAACGAAAGAAACCATCCAGGAGACGATTGATTTCAGCAAAACGCTGCCGCTTGACCTGGCGATTTTCCACATCGCCGCGCCTTATCCCGGCACGCCGTTTTTCTTCATGGTGATGGAGAACAACTGGTTCAAACCCGGCACACGCTGGGAACAGGTGGACATGGATCGTTCGACCGTGCTGCAATACGGCAACCTGAACGCCGAAGACCTAGAGCGAGAAGCGCGCCGCGCCATGCGTGAGTGGATGTTCCGCCCCGGCCCGGTTATCACCTACCTCAAGTCCATGCGGAATATCGGCGCGCTGCGCTCGGCCATCAATGTCGGCTTCCAGCAGCTCAAATGGACGCTGTTCCCAAACGCCGCGCACTGACGTTAACCCTGCCCTGCACGTAAACGCAGCGGGCGCTGATCGTGACGGTCAGCGCCTGTTTGGTGATGACAGATGATGGGATAGAAGCGTGCTGGCGTCAGTGGGCGGTGCCGGTGAATTTGTGCGCGCCGCCCAGCCCTCCGCCCTGCAAATATGAGTCCAGCGCGCTGATCTCGACCCCACTGCCCTCGAACTTCACACCCAGTCGGTGATGCCCAGCGGCTCAAAAAGGTCGGCGCGGGTAAAATGCTGGGTGGGCATTCCGGTCGTCCGTGTCACGATGGCCGAAAGCAGGTGCGAGGCGCGGTTGCAGTAGAAAAAATTAGCCGGCGGCATCTCCCACCTGGGCTGCGCCCAGATGTAAGCCACCGGGTCAGGCTGGACAGCTCAGGTCTTATCGCCGCACATCAACCCGCTGGTCATGGTCAGCAGGTGTCTGATCGTCATCGCCTGCTGTTCCGGCGAGGGGTTCGCCACCTCCGGGAAGAAGTCCAGCGCCGGTTGATCTAGGCTCTCGATATACCCCTGCTGGATGGCGATGCCGACCAACGTGCCGGTGATGCTTTTGGTGGTGGATGCCAGTTCGTGGGAAACGGCGGGATCATATGGATAAACCCAAAACCTTTCTTCCAATCTAAAGAGTCAGACGCGAATTCTGCGGCAAAGAAATTACGATTGATATGCATCGTGATACAAAACTACGGCGCTGTCCGGCGGGTCAGATTTTCTCAACCCTGACGCGGCCCAGAATCGGCCTTGACCGCCTGCCCCGGCGTGGCCTATAATCATTTCCGGTCAATATCCTGCCGCAGACCGCAGGCGCGAAACGCTTAATCTCCTGCCGAGGCGAGGGCGAAAACCCCACACCATGTTCATCATGGCGGTTTCGTCGCGCGCGGCGGAACCGCTTTTTGTTTGGGTTGCAGGGGCGAACCGCGATGAGCGAGCGAAGGTTCATCGAAGCCGGCGAACTGCCCGCGAAGGCCGATGTGGTCATCATCGGCGGCGGCCCCGCCGGGACGGCAGCGGCCTGGGCTGTCGAACGAGCCGCGCCCGGCACGCAGATCGTCCTGCTGGAACAGAGCGGCAGCCTGGGTGCGGGGGCCTCGCTGGCCTCGCTGGAGAACTTTCGCACCTGCTGGCCGGCGCTCTGCCTGGCCCGAATGATGCAGCGCAGTGTTGACGTGTTTTTGAACCCCGCCGCCGACCTGGGCGAAAATGCGGTGCTGGGTGTCAAACAGCAGGGTTATCTGTACGTCGCGTTTGACGAAAAAGGGGCAGAAACGCTTCGGCGCGACGTGATGCACCTTCACAACATCGGCCTTTCGCACGTCGAATACCTGGACATGAGCGAAATCGCCTACCGCTATCCCTGGCTCGGCGCGCGTGTGGCGGCGGCCAAGTTCGACCCGCTGGCCGGTTGGCTGGATTCACATGCGCTGATCTACGCCTACGCTAACCATACGCGCGCGGCGCGTTTTGCGCTCGGTGTTCAGGACGCGCGCATCCGGGTCAGGAATGGGCGCGTGGCGGGCGTTACGACCGCTGGCGGCGCGGTTGATGCGCCGAACGTGGTGATTGCAGCCGGCGCGAATACCCGGCAGGTGGGGCGTTCGGCGGGGATTGAAATCCCGGTCGTGGTGCGTCCCCGACAGAGCTTCACCACCCCCTGGCGGCACGAATCGTTCCCGGAGGACGCGCCCTGTATCATCAGCGCGCCGCCCTTCCCACATGTGCGGCCAGAAGCCCACGCCGGGGCGATTTTCGGGTGGGAATATGGGGGCGTTCCAACGCTGGCCGCGCCGGAGCAGCCCGCCGAGTCGTTCCGGGACAGCCGGTTTCCATCGTTGACGCTGGCGCTGCTGGCGCGGCAGTTCGGCCACCGGGATGGCGATGGATTTGCCGACCCGCGTTATTTGCGGGGCATCAGCCACCGGGCGGGATATTACGTCTGCCGGAGCGGCGCTTATGTCACCCTGCCGGATGGCACACAGCAGCCCTATGAAAGCCAGCGGGCTATCATTGACGCCTGGCCAGAACTAGACGGCCTGTTCCTTTCGGTGGCGCATGTCGGGCATGGCGTGATGTCCTCGCCCGCCGCCGGCGAAATCCTGGCCGCAAAGGTGCTGGGGCGCGCCCTGCCCGACCCGACTTATGCCGACTTCGGGCTGAACGTGCCTTATGTCGAACATGACGCGGGCGGGCTGCACTAAGTATCTATCCATAGCAGACTCAGACAGTTTTATGGATAGGCTCTAATTCAATGTGGGTATAACGCAGCGGCGGGGATATACCTCATCTCTGCATAAACCGAATCGGGTATGGTTTGCCGCCATACGAAGCACTACAGTCATTCTACAGAAAGGAGGAAGACGCTTGGCAATCTCAAAGGAACGCAAAACAGAACTCGTCGCCGCCTACAAGGATTTCCTGAGCAGCGCCAGCGGCATCGTCATCACCGAATATCGCGGCATGACGGTTACTCAGGTCAGCGATCTGCGCGCCCGGCTGCGGGACGTACAGGGACGGTACATCATCACCAAAAATACGCTGTTTAAAATCGCCCTGCAAGACCTGGGCTGGCCGGTGCCGGACGATCTGATGGTCGGCACGACCGGCGTGGCGTTCGGACGCGAAAATTTCCCCGCCGTCGCCAAATCCGTTCTGGGTTACAGCAAGGATTTCCCGGACATTCTAAGCATCAAGGGCGGCGTGAT
>JAPKMO010000161.1 GCA_026645945.1 Anaerolineae bacterium | reverse complement strand
CAAAGATAAAAAGATTATAGCGTTCTCAGGCGAATCGCGCAAGGGGTAAAATTGGGGCGTTTAGGGCGATTGCATATAAACGGTACAAGTGTTCTCAAGCTGCTTTTCGACCCCCTCCGTCCCTTCGGGACACCTCCCCCGTATACAGGGGAGGATGAATGCTCGCGTGTCTCATCCCCCTCCCCGTATACGAGGAGGGCCGGGAAAGGGTCTGAAAGGGCCATGAGCCGGTTAAGATTTGATATACAATCGCCCTGTTGGGGCGCTCAGGGCTATCGCATGAAGCTGTTGGGGCGCTTTAGGGCGGCTGCCTCAAACCACCGGCGGCCCGGCGTGGCCGCCCCAGGGCGGGCGCACCGCCGTGCGCCCTTACCGGCGGCTAAAGACTACTGTGACCGCGCAAAACTGATGACCGCCACATTGCCGTCGCAGTCAGCGCGGGTGACGACGCGGTAAACGTCCGACACCGGCGCGCCGTCGGGGTCGAAAAGCTGGATGGTATATTCGGCGGCGCGAGGCGCTTCGCCCAGCGGCAGTTCAAAACCGCCCGGCCCGTAAGTCAGCGCCGCGCCCGTGAAAACCGTCTGCTCTAGGCCGTCCCCGCTCACGCGCACCTGATAACCGTCCAGCGGCCCGCCGGCGTCTGTCACTGAACCGGCCAGGCTGGCCCAGGCGCAGCCCTGGCCGTTGCCGTTGGGCGCGTATACCACGCCGGCATCCACCAGCGAGAACGGGAACGGCGCGGGCGTGGCGAGCGCCTCCACCGGCAGCGGTGTAAACGTCGGCGAAGGCGTCGGCGGGGCGGGCGTGGGCGACAGAGTCGGCGTGGGCGGCAGCGGTGTGGTGGTGATAATCACCGGCAGCGGCGTATAAGGCGGGAATGGATTGAGCGGCGTATACGGGTTGCTCCACACCAGCGCGAACCAGCCGATGGCGACCAGCGTCGCCAGCACAAACAGCAGCGAAATCAGGTTCGGCAGCAGGGTATTTCCCCGGCGCGGCGGCGAACCGGCACGCGCAGGCGGCGGGCGGCGTCCGGGTTCGGGCGCGCGCTCCGGCTCGAAAGCCAGCGGCGGAAAACGCCCCATCTGGGCGGCGGGCGGCGGATTTTCGACCGGCGGCTCAAAGATGGCCGTTTCATCGGCAGCTTCCGCCGGTTCTTCAACCGGTTTTTCGACCGCCGTTTCCGGTTCAGGCTCGGCGGTGGTTTCCGGCACATCCGGCGCGGCTGGTTCGGCCTCCGGCTCCTCCGGGGGAAAAATCAGATCGCCCGTCTCCAGCTTGCGCTTGCGGTCTTTGCGCGTGACGCGCCGGATGCCGCCCGATTCTTTTTCGCTCATCGTTCCCGAATCTGGATAAAGTTCACCAGCGCCACATTTTTAGTGCAGTCCAGCGGGAAGGCCACTTCAATACGCGGCGAAATCGGCGTGCCGCCGGCGCTCAACAGCTCGACATAATAGGTGTTGCCGTTGATTTTGTTGTCTACCGGCTGCTCCCAGCCGCCCGCACCGTACAGCGAGTTCGAGCCGCTGGTCACAAAACGGTCGCCGATGGCCGGCCCGAAGATGTGGACTTGCAGCCCATTAAGCGCGACGTTGTTGATGTCTATCACCTGCCCGCCGATGCCCTGCCAGGCGCAGCCGGCGCTGTTGGCGAAGTTCTGGGTGTAAATCACCTGGTCATCGCGCAGCCCGAACAGATACGGCGAGGTGGTCGGGCTGGGTGTGTCGGTCGGACCGGTTGGCGTGGCCGTCGGGGTGGGCGTCGGGCTGATGGACGGCGTGGGCGTGGCGCTGGGCGTGTCGGTCGGGCCGGGTGTATCGGTGATGGTCGGCGAGACTGTGATGGTCGGCGTGGGCGTGTCGGTGTCGGTCGGGGTCAGTGTATCGGTCGGCGTCAGCGTCAGCGTGGGGGGCTGCGTGCTGGTCGGCGTGTTGGAAGGCGTTAAGGTGGGCAGCAAAAACGGTGTCGGCAAGTCCACCACCGTTTGGGCGACCGGTTCGGGGCCGAGCAGCCGCGTCACTACCAGCGCGACGACGGCGACCGTCAAAACCAGAAAAATGATGCTGATGAGATTAAAAATCCGTGACGAACCCTGTCCCATGATGTCCTCGCGTTCAGATGGCCGCCGGCCCCAGCAGCCGCACGATGACCAGAAGCATCACGGCCAGCGACAGCAGCAAAAATACCAGGCTGATGAGGTTATAAATCCGGTTTCGTCTTTTGCCCACCACAGTCTGCCTCACAGGTAACGCTCGATAACGGCGCTCTGCCGGATGGCCGCCAGCCAGTTTTCAAAACGCGCCTGCGCAATGTATACGCGGCGCTCCGGTTCGACCGGGCGGCTGCCGGTTTCCAGCGTTTGAACGATATGATACCCCAGCGCGGTGAACACCGGGCCGCCGACCTGGCCGGGCGACAGCATAAAAGCCGCTTCAGCCAGCTCCGGCGCTAACAGCTCCTCGCGGGCGAACCAGCCCAGGTCGCCCCCCTGGCGCGCGGTAGTATCATCCAGCGAAATCTGGGCGGCCAGCGTCCCAAAATCTTCCCCGGCGCGCAGCCGCTCCATCACGGCGGCGGCTTCCGGCTCGGTCTGCACCAGGATATGGCGCGCGTGAACCTGCATCACGTCGCCGGACAGGTCGGCGGTCAGCAGGTCGCGCACGCGGTTGGTCAGCAGCGTTACTTGCAGCGTTTCGATAAATTCGGCCTCTGAATAGCCGTTGAGCGAAAGCCAGGCCTGCCAGTTTTCCGGGCTGCCCGCCAGTTCGAGATTAAGCTGGATTTCGGCCTGCACCTCTTCGTCGCTGATGGCGATGTCCTGGGCTGCCGCCCCCTGTTCGATCAAAAGTTGGTCAATCAGTTGTTCCAGCACTTCGGCTTCCAGGGCCAGCGGGTCGGCAGCGGTTAAATCAAACTGGCGGCGCGCCAGCGCCCGTTGGAAGGCCGGCAGCGTGATCGCCTCATCGTTCACCCGCGCCACCAGGGGGATGCCGGCTTCGTCCACCGGCAGTTGGTCAATCGAGGTCTGGGCGGCGGCCAGGCCGGGCAGCGCCGCCAGGGTCAGCAGCAGAAGGGACAGAATCAACGGCAGTCGAAAACGTTTTACGAACCGAGTCACGGGCGCTCCTTAAATACGATTATAGGCGAGGAAGCACAGACCCCCACAACGCGCGGCAAAATCCGCGCTGGTGTTATTATCCTATCGCTGCCAGATTGGGGCAAGTAAATTATGCTTTCAGCCCCGGCAGTGATACAATCGCAGTTATAAATTCATAATGACCACTAGAGGAGCGCAGCTGATGCCCCGCTGGAATTCATTCGAGAGCTTTCTGGCCGACGCCCGCCGCGCCGACAGCGACGAGGAGCGGCAGGAACTGGTAGATGAACTGCTGATGGAACGCCCTACCTGGCCCTGGGTGCAGGGCAGACGCGCCACCTTCATTTTCACCAGCCTGGGCAGCCGCCGCAGCGTCGCCCTCAACCTGGACACGGTGAAAGGCGACCCGCCCTTCGTGCCGATGACCCGGCTGGAAGGCACCAGCCTGTGGTATACCACCCAGGAATTCCAGCCCGACGACCTGCTGGACTACCTGCTGGCGGTGGACGACCCTATGACGCCGCTGGCGACCGAAACCGACATCGTGGGGCGCATCTCGAACTACTGGCGCTTCGATGCCCGCAACCCGCTGCGGATGGAAACCGCTCAGCAGATGGTTTCGGTGCTGCGGATGGGGGACGCGCGCCCGTTCCCCGACTGGGCGGCTTTGAAGGGCGTGCCGCGCGGGCGCGTTTACGAGCATTTCGTAGACAGCGTCCAGCTTGGTTATAAAGGGCGCAAGCTGTGGGTATACACGCCGCCTGGTTACGACCGCTCCGGCATGGTATACCCGCTGCTCATCTTTCAGGACGGCCAGTGGGCCGCCGGGCCGCTGCAAATGCCGGCCATCGCTGACGCGCTCATCAAACACGAGCGCATGAAACCGGTTGTCATCGCCATGCTTCAGAGCGGCAGCCAACAGGAACGCCTGAAGGAATACGTCAGCAACGACCGCCACTATGCTTCGCTGCTGACCGAACTGCTGCCGTTTATCCAGACGCACTACCGCATTGACTCAACCGATCTGGGCGTCGGCGGCGTGGCCGTCGGCGCGATTGCGGCAGCGCACGCCGCGCTGCGTAACCCGGCGGTTTTTAACAGCCTCATCATGATTTCGCCGCCGCTTGGCAAGGGGCTGGCCGAGGAACTGCTGGAACGGTATGTCGCCCGTTTCGAGGAATCCAAGCTGCTGCCCCGGCGCATCTTCCAGTCGGTGGGGCGCTACGAAGCGCGGGCGCGTTTTCTGAAGCCGGCCCAGGCCCTGCGGGACGTGCTGGAACGGCGCAGCGACACAGCCTATCGTTTTGTCGAAGTCGGCAGCGGGCATGGCCTGGTGGGTTTTCGCAGCGTCATCCCGGAGGCGCTGGCCTGGGTCTACCCCGGCAAAAACGCGCCGAACGGTTGAAGCTGAATTTTGGTCTTTTTTTAATCGAAGACGGCACGACGCTTAACACGGGCATAACGCGAAGGCGCTACACTAAAAATGCACCTTCTTTTTAGGGTCTCTGCATCGAGTATCAGGGCTTCTCCACAAGCAGCGCCGCCATGACCAGCGGCGCTGCCCGTTTTAAAGCCCGCTTACGGTGTTTCCGCCGGGGCGATGCGGTACATGCCGATCAGATTGGTGTAATAAATCAGCCCATCCGGGCCGACGGCCACTTCCACCGCGCAGCCCATGTTCGCGCCAGTATCTACCACCAGCGGCCCGTCGGCCAGGGCAGTGCGCTCGGCGTTCAGCACAAAACGCACCAGCTGGCTCGATTTGTATTCGCACGCCAGCAGGTCGCCCTGCCAGTCCGGGAAAACCTCGCCGTTGTAGACATCAATCCCGGCCAGCGCGACGGTGGGCGTAAAACTTATCAGGGGCGGCGCTGCCCCGGCACGGCGGTCGGGGTTGTCGCAGTAGGTTTTGTCGTCGCCGCTCATTTCTACCATACCCCAGCCGAAGTTATCGCCTGGCTCGACCCGCAGCAGGAAGTCGTCGCAGTCCGGCCCGTTTTCGGTGGCGAACAGCCCGCCGGAGTACGGGTCGAAAGTGAAGGAAAAAACGTTCCGCAGGCCGTAAGCCCAGGTCGTGCTGTCCGGGAAGGGGTTATCGTCCGGGGGCAGCAGTTCGCCATCCGCCACCGCCACGCGGTGAATCTTGCCTTCGACCTGATTCGGGTCCTGCGCCTTTACGTTCCAATGGCTGAGGTCGCCCACCGAAAAATACAGGTAGCCGTCCGGGCCGAACACCAGCCGCCCGCCGTGATGCTGGTGCAGCGGCGACTCGTTGCGATAGCGGAACAGATCAACCGGGCTGACACCCGCGCCGTCCTGCTCGGTAAAGCGCGTGATGACGTTAAACGCCTCGCCCTCGGCTTCCGGCACGGGCGTATAATAGACATAAAAATAGCCGTTTTCGGCAAAATCCGGGTCAAGCGCGATGCTCTGTAAGCCATCTTCGTTTTCCTGCCGCACGTTTAGCTGCACGACGGGCGTTTGCTGAAGCTGCCCATCGGCGGAAACGACCCGCACGCCGCCGGATTTTTCGGTGAAAAACATCCGGCCATCCGGCGCCCAGACAATCGAAGTAATCAGCGGTATGGGGTGCAGCAGTTCGACCTGATAACCCTCCGGCTGCGCGCGCGCGACCTGTACGGCCAGCAGCAGCGCCGCCAGCAGCGCGATCCTCTTTCCCATCAGTTCCCTCCAGGCCTCATCAATAGACGCTCTAACTATAGCCGCCGGCGCGTTAAAAACCGCCCGAATCGGCCATAAGGTTACAGAATTGTTATATCAGGCTGGGAAAACCTCCGCGCCGTTGGTGGCCTCGCAAACGTAAATGGCCGGCGTCAGGCCGGTGGCCTGGCGGTAACGTTCGCCCAAGATGGTCACGAACGCGCCGACCGCCGCCGCGCGCACCAGCGCCACCGCGCAGCCGCCGAAACCGCCGCCGGTCATTCGCGCGCCGTAGCTGGCCGGGTGCGCCTGCGCCAGTTCGACCATCGTATTCATTTCGTCGCGCGAAATTTCAAAATCATCGCGCATACTGACGTGGCTGGCGTCCATCAGCGCGCCCAGGGCGGCGGCATCCCCCCGGCGCATGGCCTCGGCGGCCTGGAGCGTGCGCTCATTTTCGGTGATGACATGCCGGGCGCGGCGGCGCGTCAGGTCGTCTAGTTCGCCGGCGCGCGCCTGGAACTGCTCCGGCGTTACGTCGCGCAGGGCCGGCACGCCGAAAAACCGCGCGGCGGCCTCGCACTGGGCGCGGCGCTCGTTATAGGCCGAATCCACCAATCCCCGGCGCGTGGCGGTATCCAGCACCACCACCAGCGTATCCGGCGGCAGCGGCACGGCTTCAGCCGCCAGCGAGCGGCAGTCAATCAGCAGGGCATGGCCGGCCCGCCCCGCCGCCGAAATCATCTGATCCATGATGCCGCAGTTCATGCCCACCCACTGGTTTTCGGCCTTCTGGCCCAGTTTCGCCATCGCCGCTGCATCCCACGCCAGGCCAGACGTGGCCGCGAAGGCGCGCGCGGTCGCCAGTTCCAGCGCCGCCGATGACGACAGCCCCGCGCCGATGGGGACATCCCCGGCGATCACGCCGTCCCAGCCGGTGAGCTGATAACCGGCTTCCATCAGCGCCCAGGCCACCCCTTTGACGTATTCCGCCCAGTTAGCCGGGTTTTTCTCCAGCCCATCCAGCGCGAAATCCGCCCAATCGTTAAATTCCAGCGAAAAGCCCCGCACGCGGCCATCCGACCGGGGACGCAGCGCAATCCAGGTGGCGCGGTTGATCGCCATCGGCAGCACGAAACCATCGTTATAGTCGGTGTGTTCGCCGATCAGATTAACTCGCCCCGGCGCGCGCACCACCAGGGCCGGCGCGCCGCCGAAAAACCGCTCGAAGGCTTCCGTTACCTGCTCCAATAAAGACATGTTGGCTCTCCTGAAGGTTGATGCAGAAGTGGCAAGAGCATAACGCAAAGGCGCGGGGGAAAAAAGCCTAACGCAAAGGCGCGGAGAAAAACGCAACGCAAAGCGCGCGAAGCGGCAGAGGTGCGGAGAAAAACGTAACGCAAAGGCGCAGAGGTTCAGAGGCGCGAAGAAGGCTGTAGAGGCGCACCGCTGTGCGCCCTCAGGCCGCCTGTATCCCCCGCCGCGATCACCTAAACCGGCGGCTGGCGTGCAGCACCGTCTGGCCGATGATTTCGTCTCCGGCATAACGAATCACGATGTCATCCGGCGTCAGTTCGCTGTCGTCGTCATGGCTGGGCTGCCGGAAGGCGCGGCTGTCGCTCAGTTCGCCGTGCTGCGTGATGATGTGCGATCAGCGTTTATCCGTCAGGCGGATGGGGATGCCGTTCACAGAAAGCGTGGTTTCGATCACGATTCTTCCCCCGGCCTATACCCCTCAATCGCCGCCCACACCTGCTGCACGACCCCGGCGTAGGGGTTATCCCGCAGCAGCGACACCGGGCGACCCGCCGCCAGCGCCAGCAGCGCGTCCGCGAAGGCCACCTCAATCGCCCAGTCGTTGCCGCGGACGGCGAAATCGGCGCGGATTTGCGCCAGCTGCGCCCGCCATTCGTCGCGTTTGTCGGTGTGGGTGGTACAGACGGCGACCGTATTGCTTGCCAGCACGTTCACCGTTTCGGCAGGCAGCGTGGATGGGGCTGAAGCCCTCACCCCCGGCCCCTCTCCCTCAGGGCGAGGAGAGTCGGATGCTAACTGCGTGATAATCTGCTCGATCACCTCGTCCGGCACCTGCCCTGCCAGCATCTGCCGGACGGCGTCCGCGCCGCCCTGCCGGTAGACCCCCGCCAGCATTCGCATGGCTTCGGCGGCCTGT
>JAPKMO010000160.1 GCA_026645945.1 Anaerolineae bacterium | reverse complement strand
CTCTCCCAGTGCCGAAGGCACGGTCGGGAGAGGGGTTGGGGTGAGGGCAAAAGGCGCCTGCCCCTGCTTGGCGTCTTTTATTCCTCGAACAGGCCGCGTTCGTAACCCGGCTGCTGGTCTTTGACGCGCTCCGCCTGTTTGAAGGTCGCCGCCGCTTGCAGCGGCATATCCACGTTTTTACCGGCCAGCAGGTCGGCAATCGTCAAAAGCTGGATGCGCGGGTAATCTCGCCCCCAGACCTCGCTGTGATAAAACCCGGCGCTGACCGCCTCTTTCACCATTTCCCGCGTCGGCGCTTCCAGCGTGATAAAAACGCCGATGGCCGCTTTCTCGCGCTCCACCGTGCCGACCAGATCGCGCACGTCGCCGCTTTTGACGTGGCCGCTTTTGACCTGCACCAGCACGCGCGCCGGGGCGCGGTTTTTGCCGTCTATGAAGTTAATCACGCCGTCAATGCCTTTGTCGCTGCCCTTCTTGCCGGCCTTGCTGCCTTCCTGCCCGCCCAGCGGTTTGGCGCGCACCAGCGAAAGCGCCCACCACTGGAACTGGTAGCGGTCGTCCTGAGCCAACTGCCGCGCCGCGCCTTCGTCCTGCGGCTCGCCGATGACCGCGTAATCCTTACCGGCATCCAGGCCGAACATATCCTTGAGCCGGTACTTGAGCAGCGAAATGCCCAGGTGCGTGATGTCAATGCCCAGCCACGCCCGCCCCAGTTTTTGCGCGGCGGCGATGGACGTGCCGCAGCCGCTAAACGGGTCAAGACATACGTCGCCCGGATTGCTGCTGGCATTGATGATACGTTCCAGCAGGGCTTCCGGCTTCTGCGTCGGGTAGTCGAGGCGTTCTTTGCCTGATGCAATTAGAATATCATCCCAAATATCGGGAATCTTTTCTCCCGGATTTTCATCAAGGTATCGCTTATATTGTGGATAACCCGATTTAGAATATTCGATTCTTCCTTCGGCCTCAAGCTGTTCCATGCGATCCTTAGCATAAATCCAGACCCGACTGGCCGATAATTTGTAGCCCTTCCAATCATAAATCTGGCCTTGAGATGCTCTTGAAGCTGGCGCTGTAATATTATCTAAACGATAGCGCCTTCCCGTACCGGGTTCAGTATAACGATACATTTCTTCAACATATTTGGGATTCAGTGGGCGATACACTTGATTCCAAGTTTCAGAGCCTGAGTTCTTCGCGTAAGCAAGAATCACATCATGAATTGCTCCAAATTTACGCTGAACATTTCCTTTGGCATTAATTCGTTTCCACACAATCTCATTGCGGTAATTTTCAGCGCCAAAAATCGTATCCAGAATGATTTTAAGGTAATGGCTGGCGGTCGGGTCGCAGTGCAGGTACAGGCTGCCGGTCGGCTTAAGGACGCGATGCAGTTCCACCAACCGGGCGGCCATCATCACCAGGTAGGCCATCATCTGGTTGGCGCCCAAAATCTGCCGCAGCGCGCCGATGGCCGTGCCGACGGCGGCGGGCGCGTCCGTCACCAGGTCGCTGTAGGTGCGTTCGGCGTTCGGCCCCCAGTGCCAGGTATCGTCA
Organism: Anaerolineae bacterium; assembly: GCA_026645945.1. GTDB lineage: Bacteria > Chloroflexota > Anaerolineae > Aggregatilineales > Phototrophicaceae > CFX2. The sequence continues at coordinate 6,529 of JAPKMO010000160.1, read as the reverse complement.
AAGGCTTTGATCTGCGCGTCGCTGTCGCGCCCGCTTTCGTCCTTGAACAGCACGTTGTAACTGCGGCTGCTGTTAAAGGGCGGGTCGAGGTAGATCAGGTCTACGCACTCGTTGGGGAAATAGTCGCGGTTACGCAGGATGTCCAGGTTATCGCCGTAATACAGGGTATTGGTCATGGGTAAACTTCCAGTTGCCCGCTTTAAGCTGCCGGTTTCCGGTCGGGTGTTCATCCATATTATAACGCATTCGGTTTGACTTTTGCTGTAATATCCCCCATCATAGAAAAATGAGTTTTATTGTTAGCCGAGGGGGATATGATGGAAAACCAGGACTTGCGGATTTTATGTTGTTATGCGCACCCTGACGACGAAACCTTTTGCAGCGGCGGCACGCTGGCAAAATACGCCGCTCAGGGCGCGCAGATCATGGTGGTTTCCGCCACGCGCGGGCAGGCCGGGCAGATTCAGAACGCCAGTGCCGCCACCCGCCGCACGCTGGGCGCGATGCGCGAAAAAGAACTGCATGTGGCCTGCAAACACCTGGGCGTGCAGCAGGTGGTCTGCTGGGATTACCTGGACGGCCAGCTTCAACAAGCCGACCGCCGCCAATTGGTCGGCGACGTGGTGCGCGCCATCCGGTCTTTCCGCCCGGATGTGGTCATCACCTTCGACCACACCGGCGCTTACGGCCACCCCGACCACATCGCCATCAGCCAGGCCGTCACCCAGGCCTGCGCCGTCTGCGCCGACCCCAACCAGTACCCCGGCCACCGCTCCGAAGGGCTGGAAGCCTACAGCGTGCCGCGTCTGTATCACAGTTATTTCCCCAACCGGCGCTTTTTAATCCTCGACCAACTGGTGAAGTGGCTGGCCGGGCAGCGCCATCAGTATCGCGGCTCGCTCAGTTTTATCCAGGGGCTTTCGCTGTTCGCCCAGGAGTCGCTGATGCTGCGTTACGCCAGCGACTTCGTGACGACGCAGTGGTATCCGCCCGGTTTTTACATCGTGGAGCAGGGCGAGGTGGGCGACAGCCTGTATATCATCGTTTCCGGCGAGGCCGAAGTGGTGCAGGAGGCCGACGACGGCATGATGACCACGCTCAGCTACCTGTCGGCGGGCGATTTTTTCGGGGAAATGGCGCTGGTGGAACGCAAGCCGCGTATGGCGCATGTCATCGCGCGTTCGGTCGTCACCTGCATGATCTTCTCGCCCGGCGCGCCGACCGCTTTTGCCGGGCGCGGCGCGGACGCCGCCCTGACCGATCTGCAAATTAACACCCACGAGGACGATTTGCAGGGCGTAACCACCTGTATAGACGTGTCGGCTTTCATCCAGCAGAAGATACACGCCGTCGCCGCTCACCGCACCCAGTACCCTATTGACCCGCATATGTTCCCGGAGGCGATGCTGGTGGCGCTTTTCGGCCAGGAATACTTTGTGCGGGTGCATCCTCCTGCTAAACTGGAGACAGAGTTATTTGAGACGCCTTGTTGAGGGGTGAACCATGCGTTATCCACTCGAAAACCTGGAACGCGCTTACCAGGAATTTTTGCAAAACTACCCGGCCTACCGGGAGACGCTGTTTATAGACGACCTGCGCGCCCGCGAATACAGCCGCCTGGACGAACAGGGACACGTTTACCTGGATTACACTGGCGGTAGCCTGTACGCCGACGGCCAGCTAACGGCGCATATGACCATGCTTCAACGGGGGGTGTTCGGCAACCCGCACTCCAGCAACCCGACCTCGATGGCTGCCACGCAGCTTGACGAACATGCCCGCCGTTATGTGCTGGAATATTTTAACGCTTCGCCGGACGAATACGTGTGCATCTTCACCCAGAACGCCAGCGGCGCGCTCAAGTTGGTGGGCGAATCCTACCCCTTCGCGCCCGGCGACCGTTTCATTCTGACGTTCGACAATCACAATTCGGTTAACGGCATTCGGGAGTTCGCGCGCGCCAGGGGCGCGGAGGTGATTTATATCCCGGTTGTGCCGCCGGACTTGCGCGTGGACGAAAGCCGCCTGTACGACCTGCTGAACGCCGGCCAGCCGGGGCATAATACGCTGTTCGCTTACCCGGCGCAGTCGAACTTCTCCGGCGTCCAGCACTCGCTGGAATGGATAACGCTGGCGCAGGCCAAAGGCTGGGATGTGCTGGTGGACTTTGCCGCCTACGCGCCGACCAACCCCGTAGACCTGGGCCGCTGGAAACCCGATTTTATTGACTTATCGTTTTACAAAATTTTTGGCTACCCAACCGGCATCGGCTGCCTGATCGCCCGTAAGGCCGCCCTGGCGAAACTGCGCCGCCCCTGGTTCGCCGGCGGCACGATCACCATCGCTTCGGTGCAGGGGGACGGTTACTACCTGGCCGAAGGTGAAGCCGCTTTTGAGGACGGCACGATCAACTACCTGAATATCCCGGCGGTGGAGATCGGCCTCAAACACATTGCCGGCATTGGGGTGAATGCCATTCATGAGCGGGTGATGGCGCTGACGGGCTGGCTGATCGAACAGTTGATGGGGCTGCGCCACCAGAACGGAATGCCGCTCATCCGGCTGTACGGCCCGGCGGAGACGCGCCACCGGGGCGGCACGGTGACGGTCAACTTTTTCGACCCGCACGGGCAGGATTTTGACTTCCGGCTGGTGGAGGCAGAGGCCAATAAACACAACATTTCGCTGCGAACCGGCTGTTTTTGTAACCCCGGCGCCGGCGAGGTGATTAACAGCCTGACCGCCGACGACATGCGCGAGTGTTTTCAAAACGACGAACGCATGACCTTCGAGCAGTTTTTAATGGTGATGGACGGCAAAGCCACCGGCGCGGTGCGGATTTCATTGGGTGTGGTGTCGAACTTCGCCGATGTCTACCGGTTTATGGCCTTCGCCGAGACGTTTTTAGACCGCGCCGCCGAAACGCCCGCCCCGACCCTGGCGCAAGGGCATTAACATTAATAGATGTCCGTGCGCCGGTCAGACCCCCTCATCCCAACCCTGCTCCCCCAAATTCAAGGGAGAAGGGCTGAAGGCTTCTGCGGCCTTCCTGTGGGCTAGTAGATGTCCGTGCGCCGATCCTCAAAAATCGGGATGCGCCGGCGCACTTCGTCCACCAGGTCGAGTTCGATCTCGGCGGTCAGCAGCATGGGCGATTCGCCGCCTTCGATGACGGTTTTGCCCCAGGGGTCAATTATCATCGAATGGCCGCCGAAAACCGTATCGCCGGTTAATCCGGCGGCGTTGCAGGCGACAATGTAACACTGGTTTTCGATGGCGCGCGCCCGCAGCAGCGCCCGCCAGTGTTCGATGCGCTCCAGCGGCCACTCCGCCGGGATGACGATCAGCCGCGCGCCTTCGACGGCGTAGCGCCGGAACAGCTCCGGGAAGCGCAGGTCGTAACAGATCGCCAGCGCCGTGCTGCCCCAGGGTAAATCCAGTACCAGCGGCGACTGCCCCGGCTGAAGCCATTTGTCCTCCTCCATCAGGCGGAACAGGTGCAGCTTGCGGTAAATGCCCAGCATTCGCCCGTTGGGGGCAAAAAGCGGGGCGCTGTTGGCGATTTCCTGCCCGCGTTTTTCCAGGATCGAGCCGACCATCGCTATTTTGGCCTGCTGCGTAACACTGCTGAGGTGGGAGAACAGCCCCGTATTCAGGACGTGGGCCAGTTCTTTGCTCTGTTCCAGGGCGTAGCCGGTTGACCACAGTTCCGGCAGTACGATCAGGTGCGAGCCGCGCCGGGCGGCTTCGGCTGTCCAGCGTTCCATCTGGGCGATGTTTTTACGTTCGTCGCCCAGGGCTATCGTCATTTGTGCCAGGCTGATGACCAGTTTTGCCAACGTTCGTTTTCCTCATTCTGATTAAACATCTATCCGTGAAAAACCGCCCCGCCTGCTGGCGAAGGTGTGGATAGAGTGTTAAAGGCAGTCCAAAGGCTGCCGCCCTATACACTGATGGCCGCTTTTTGCCACAGATTCAGCACGGCTTCCACGATCTCAGCATCGTCAAGGTAAGTGGTATCCAGCACGTGAACGAAATCGAGGCTGCGGACGGCCCATTCCCGTTTGAGATGGCCGATTGCCAGGGCGCGTTCATGCGGATTATGATAACGCGCCCCCATCGCCAGGTGCAAGCGGCGCAGCACGGCGTCCAGTGCCGCCACCAGGCAGATGATCGTCCCGGTTTCGGCCATCCGGCGGGCGTATTCGCCGTGCTGGAGCGTCTGGCCGCTGATGCGAATCACCACCCCGCGATACAGCAGCACATCCCGCATGACCTCGGTTTCCACCGTTTTCAGCAGGGTTTCGCCGTAGCGGCTGCGGAGTTCTTCGACCGGTAGACCGGCGCGGTCTTCGATCTGGCGATCCACGTTGACGTGACGCAGCCTCAGCCGTTCGGCCACCTGCTGGCCGATCAGCGGCTGGTTGGGGCCGGTATAACCGGTCAAAATCAGGTTTTGGTCGCCGGGCAGCAGCAGCAGCATACTCATGCGCGCCAGCCCGGAAACCAATCGTCCAGGATGGGCGGCAGTTCAAGCAGGCTGTTGACGGCGGCGTCCGGGACGATCAGCCCGCTCAACATCGGCGGGGTGGGCTGCGTGATACGCAGGACGGCCAGCAGCCCGGCGGCCTGCGCCCCGGCAATGTCCGCCGTCGGGTTATCGCCGACGAAAACCGCTTCTTCCGGCTGTACGCCCAGGCCGTTCAGTGCGGCCTGGAAAATGGCCGGGTGCGGCTTGAGATAACCGACATCCGCCGCCGAGATGCGGCAGTCGGGGAAGTAGCTCAGCAGGCCATGCTGGTCAATTTCGATGTCGCGCAGCCACATCGGCTGGTAGGCATTGGTGACGATGCCGATTTTAATACCGTTTTCGCGCAGCAGAGACAGCGCCTCCGGTACTTCCGGGAAGATGCGGCTGCCAGGAACTATGCCCCAGCCGTAGACTTCCAGGCAGCGCCGGTGGTCGAGCTGGCCGGGCGGCACGCCCAGCGCCTCCGCCGTCTGCACCAGGATCGTCCCCAGGTGCGGGGCGATAAAACTGGTGCGGCCTTTGTTCCAGCCTTCGCGCGTGCGGCGGTAAAATTCCTGTACAAAGGCCTGTTCGTCGGGCAGAGGATGAACCTCCTGAGTGATGAAGGCGAACACACGCCGGAGGAAATGCGCCTCGTAGGCCATCCACTCCAGGCTGACGCCGCTCCAGTCTAGCAGGGTATCGTCCAGGTCGAACAGGACTGCTTTTAAGGTTTTTGTGACTTCCATCGTTTTTGTCATATCCATAACGCACAGCAGCGGCTAAAAGCCGCTTTGTTTAGCGGACGATTCGCGTCCGGCTGATAATGAGTGAGCTTAACGGCTCGCCATCTCCGCCCGTGCGACCAGCAGGGTATGGTCAATCCCGGCGCGGTAATCGGCATAGCGGGGTTTCCAGCCCAGCGCCGCTTTGATTTTATCGTTACGCACCCGGCGGGAGGCAGCCAGGAGCGTCTGCTGCATCTCGTCCGTCAGCAGGGGGCGCAGCAGCGCCGGAGGGCCGCTGGGCGCGGGCTGCCCCAGGTTTTTCGCCAGGCAGCCGACGAACTCGGCGGGCGTGGCCGGCGTATCATCCACCACGTTAAACACTTCGTTATCCGGCATCAGTTCGGCGGCCAGGACGAGCGCCGCCGCCAGATCGTCCACATGCACCCAGGCGGACAGCGCGTTTTCATCCCCGGTGTACACGCCGCGTCCGCGTTTGAGCGCCTCGATTAATGTTTCCGTGCCGTCCTCGTGCGGGCCGTACAGCGTCCCCGCCCGGAGGACGCAGGCCGGGAGCGCGTCGTTCAGCACGCGGTCTTCGGCGTTCAGCACCGCCGCCCACAGCGGCGATTCCTGGCGGGGCGTGGTTTCGTCAGCCCATTCGCCGCCTAGGTCGCCGTAGATAAAAGCGTAACCGGGAAAGACGAAAAATCTGACGCCGGCTTCGACGGCGGCGCGCTGCAAGGCGGGCAGCCCTTCGCGCAGCGCCCGGTCGTTGGCTTCCCACTCCAGGCCGCGCCGGGGAAAGCCGTTAACAAGCTGCGGCGTCAGGTGCAGCACCACCTCGGCTTCGGCGGCGCGCAGCAGGCTTTTCAGTTCACCCGCGCGGAACGGGTCGGTGATAAACGCCGGGATTGCGCCGTCCTGGCGTGCCAGCGCCGCGTGGTCGGAGTTCGGCGTCAGGCCGGTGACGCGGTGGCCGCGCGCGACCAACTGGCGGGTGACGGCGCGCCCCAGGGCCGTCGTGGCCCCGGTGACAAAAACATTCAGGGGATTGGTTTGCATAAACGCTCTCTCGCTTGGGCAGGCTGAAACGGGTCTATTATGCCATTTTATGCGACGACGATCAATCGGCGCGCGTTGGGAACGAACCTTTGATGATGCAGGCCAATGGTTAAATAAACAGCTTCAGCTTTTCAAAATCCTGGCGCAGCAGGTCTTTTTGGCTGGCGCTGTACAGCACCACCGCCGGGTGATACAGCGGCACAACGTGGATTTCGCCGTAGGGCAGCCG
>JAPKMO010000015.1 GCA_026645945.1 Anaerolineae bacterium | reverse complement strand
ACTACACGCCCTATCCACCGCTGTACTGGGCATATACCAAAGCCTGGCCGCGCGTGTTGAGCTGGCTGCGGCGCGCCCGGCGTTAAACTACAGACCATTTACCCCGCTGCTGAAAAAAGCCATCTACCGCGTTTGAGAATCACCCGATGACTTGAACCGCCAAAGTTTAAAGTTGATTGACAGCCCATCCCGCTTGCTGTATAATAATTGCAAACGTTTGCAAGACCGCTAAAAACGGGTTCTTCAAAAAAATCTGGATTGGACATTTGTTTTTATGATCGGCCCCCGACCTGTAACTATTAAAGATGTAGCCCGCGAAGCCGGTGTTTCTTATTCAACCGTCTCGCGCGTCCTCAACGGCTATCCGCACATCCACCCGGACAAACGCCGCCGCGTCCTGGAAGCGGTTGATCGCCTGGGATACAGCGTCAACCTGCAAGCGCGCAGTCTGGCGGGCGGCCACTCGCAGGTGATCGGGCTGATCGTTCATGACCTCGGCAACCCCTACACGGCGCAGGTGGTGCAGAGCATAGATGAAGCCCTGGCCCACGCCGAATACGAACTGGTGCTGCACACCACACACGGCCACCATCACAAAGAAGCGGTCTACGTGGACATCCTGACGCGCGGCATGGTGGACGGCCTGATGATGTTAATCCCGCTCGGCCCCACGCCGTATTTGCAGCAGCTTCACGAGCGGCGCTTCCCTTACGTCATCATCTGCGATCACCAGCAGTATGACGATTTTAGCCCGACGGTCAGCACCACCAGCCGGCAGGGCGCTTATGACGTGATGCGCTACCTGATCGCGCTGGGACACCGCCGCATCGGTTTCATCACCGGACGCCCGGATTTTATCAGCGCGGCGGAACGGCTGGAAGCGTACAAAGCCGCCCTGGCCGCCTACGGCCTGCCGCTCGACCCGGCCTTGATTTACACTGGCGATTACCAGTACCGCGCGGCGTATACGGCGACCACCGCTCTGCTTGATCTGCCGCAGCCGCCGACTGCCATTTTTGCGGCCAACGATTTATCGGCCTTCGCCGTGTACGATGTCGCGCGCAGCCGCGGGCTGCGTGTGCCGGATGACCTGTCCGTAGCCGGTTTTGATGATGTGCCGCAGTCCGCTTACATGCACCCCGCCCTGACGACCGTTCGCCAACCGCTGCTGGCAATGGGAGAAGCAGCGACCCGGCTGCTGATGGACACGATTGCCGATCCCAACCGCCCGGCGGAACGGATTGTGCTGCCCACCGAGCTAATCATCCGCGAATCCTGCCAGCCTCCGGCACACTCGGAGCGCCCTTTCAAACCATCCGCTCAACCGAAAGGAGAGTAACTGCCATCCTGACCGTTTTCTGACCTAACCGTTCAACTGCTGATCTTTAGCGAATAGTAAGTAAGGAGTTTTCTCAATGCGTAAATATTTGTTCCTCATGCTCATTCTGGTGCTGTCCCTTTCGCTGGGGGCGGCTTCGGCGCAGGAGCCGGTGACGATTGACTGGTGGCACATCAGCACCGAGACATCGCAGGCTGCTTACTGGCAGCAGCTGGCGGACGCCTACATGGCAGCCAATCCCAACGTGACCGTTAACATCACCGTTCTGGAAAATGCCGCCTTTAAACAGCGCCTGACGACGGTCATGCAGGCGGGCGACCCCCCTGATCTGTTCCAGAGCTGGGGCGGCGCCGTGCTGTGGACATATGCGGACAACGGCCTGGTTCGTAACATCGCGCCAGAACTGGAAGGCGAATGGAAAGACTCGTTTGCCGCCCAGGCCGCGCTGGAACTGTTCGGCCAGAATGGGGAATACTACGGCGTACCTGTGTCGTGGGGCGCGGTCGGCATGTTCTACAACAAATCCCTGTTTGAGAAGGCCGGCGTCGAAATTCCAACCACCTGGGACGAATTCCTGGGTGTGGTGCAAACCTTAAAGGATGCCGGTATCACCCCCATCGCCCTGGGTGAAGGCGAAAAATGGCCGGGGCATTTCTGGTGGGTGTATCTGGCGACCCGTCTGGGTGGACAGGAAGCCTTCCTGAAGGCCTACAACCGCAGCGGCTCCTTCACCGATGAGCCATTTGTTAAGGCCGGTGAATATCTCAAGCAGCTCGTGGACATGGAACCCTTCAACCCCGGTTTCCTGGGCATGACGCATCCCGAATCCGAAGGTGTGTTCGGCAACGGCGAAGCGGCCATGATGCTGATGGGCCAGTGGGCGCCCGCCGCTCAGGCGCAGTACAGCGCCGACGGCCAGGGCATCGGTGATGATCTGGGCTGGTTCCCCTTCCCGGCGGTTGAGGGCGGCCTCGGTCACCCGGACGACGTATTTGGCGGCGGTGACGGTTTCGCTGTGGGCGCCAATGCGCCGGACGAAGCGGTGGACTTCCTGAAGTTCCTCACCAATGAAGAAAATCAGCGCGGCAGCGCCTTCTTCCTCGTGCCGGTCGTGAAGGGGCTTGATGATGTCTTTGCCGACGACCCGGTTATGCAGTCCATTCTGACTGCCCGCGACAACGCGCCATACTTCCAGATGTATTACGACCAATTCCTGCCGCCGGCAGTCGGTTCAGCCGTCAACGATGCGGTCGAAACAATCTTCGCTGGTGTGGCCTCGCCCGAAGAAGCCGCACAGGCGATCGAAGAAGCCGCCGCAATGGAGCTGAGTCAGTAATCTTGAACGGCGAAAGGTGTGGCACATGGCCGCCGCTGGCCGATGCCACACCTTTCATTATGACGCTGAATCGTTACCCGTCAACAGGTGAATAAAGAGATTGTTCTATGTCCATATCTCGCTTCCGTGTTTTATCCACCCCTTACGAACAGGCTCAAACCGACCGCCGACGCCGCCAATGGGATAAAGCCCTCTTTGTTGCCCTGTTTACTTTGCCGGGTATGAGTCTCTTCTTTCTGTTCGTGCTGATACCCATCGTGCAGTCGGCTTATTTCAGCCTGTATGACTGGAGCGGTTTTGGCCCACCCACCAAATTCATTGAGTTTGATAATTATACCCGCCTGCTGAATCATTCCATCTTCCAGACTGCCCTGGTCAACAGCTTCACGCTGATGATCCTGTCGTTGACCATCCAGCTTCCGCTGGCGTTAAGCCTGGCGCTGCTGGTCGGGCGTGGCAAACTACATGGTAAAAAATTCTTTCGGACAGTCCTTTTTGTCCCTTATGTTTTTTCCGAAGTGATTACCGCTATCATCTGGCGTTATGTTCTGAGTCCTAATGAAGGCGCGCTTTTAAATGCGCTGCTGGGCGCTGTTATTCCGAACTTCCAGCCGGTCGGCTGGCTGGCCGACCGCCACACCGTCATTTACGTTCTGTTTGCCGTCCTCACCTGGAAATATTTCGGCTTCCACATGATTCTGTACATGGCCGGGCTGCAAGGTATCCCAACAGACCTCGAAGACGCGGCCAGGGTGGACGGCGGCACCGAATGGCAGGTGTTACGTTTTATCACCCTGCCCCTGCTAGGCAGCACCATCCGGCTGACCATCTTTCTTTCGGTTCTTGGCTCGTTCCAACAGTTCGTGCTGGCCTGGGTGCTGACCAACGAGGGCGGGCCGGTCAACGCCAGCCAGTTGATCGCCACCTATCTGTACAAGTTTGGCATTACGCAGCTTAAGCTGGGCTACGGCAGCGCGGTGGCGGTGGTCTTTTTTGCCATCACGCTGGTTTTCTCGTTGGGCTACCAGCGCATGATTATGAGACGCGATTACGCCGCTAACTGAGACGGCCAGGAGGATATGATGCTATCACAGCAGCGGCAGCCGATACAGAACATTTTCAAATATGGGTTTTTAATCGCCCTGTGTCTGGTTATCATGGGGCCGGTCGTAACGGCAGTTCTGGGCAGCATCCGAACCAATGGCGAATTTATGACCACGCCGTTTGGACTGCCCCGCCAGGGAATCCAGTGGCAAAATTACGGGGACATCCTGGGCAGCCGGAGCTTCTGGAATTCGCTGTTCAACAGCATCATCATTACAGCAGGCGTGACCGGGCTGAATATCGCGCTTGGCAGTATGCTGGCGTTTGTCTTCAGCCGCATCTCGTTTCGCGGGCGCGGCCTGCTGTTCAATATTTTAATGATCGGGCTGTTGTTCCCGCTGGTGGTTGCCATTCTGCCCATTTTTATCCAGGTGCGCCAGCTTAACCTGATTAATTCGATGTTCGGGGTGATCCTGCCGCTGGTGGCGTTTGGGCTGCCCGGCAGCGTGATCATTCTAAGAAACTTTTTCATCTCCATCCCAGGCGAACTGGAAGACGCCTCGTATATTGATGGCTGCACGACTTTCGGCTTCTTCCGGCATATCCTCATGCCGATGGCGCGCCCGGCGCTGCTGGCCGTAGCCACTTTACAGGTGATCGCCAGTTGGAACGAGTATTTCCTGCCCCTGCTGGTTTTCACCGATCCCACGCTGTGGCCGCTGCCGCTGGGTATAATGCAGTTTCAGGGGCAGTACGGCACGGACTATGCGCGTATAATGGCGTATGTCACCCTGCTCATCATTCCGGCGGTGGTCTTCTACCTGTTCGCGGAAAAATACATCGTGACAGGTTTGACGGGTGGCGAATTAAAGGGATGATCCACCGCATTACCTAAAACAACAAAGGCAAAGTTTCCATGACCAGTCATCACCTGTATACGGATGCGTCTCGTCCGGCTGACGAACGTATCTCTGATTTGCTGTCCCAGATGACGCTGGACGAAAAATTGGCGCAGATCGGCAGCTTCTGGGTATACGAAGTGCTGGACGGCCTGACCTTCTCGCCGGAGAAAGCACGCCGGTTGATGGCGAACGGAATCGGCCACGTTACGCGGCTGGGCGGGGCCAGCAACCTGAAGCCGGTGCAGGCCGCCGAACTGGCGAATGTCATTCAAAAGTATCTGCTTGATACAACCCGGCTCAAAATCCCTGCCATCATTCACGAGGAATGCTGCGCGGGTTACATGGCCTACGGCGCGACGGTTTTCCCGCAGGCGATTGGGGTCGCCAGCGCGTGGGAGCCGGAGCTGGTCGAGGAAATGACCGGCGTCATCCGCCGGCAAATGCGGGCTGTGGGGACGCATCAGGCCCTTGCCCCGGTGCTTGACATCGCCCGCGACGCCCGCTGGGGGCGCGTGGAGGAAACCTTTGGCGAAGACCCTTATCTGGCGGCCCGGTTGGGAGCGGCCTACGTTAAAGGCTTGCAGGGCGAAGACCTGAAAACCGGCGTCGTAGCGACGGCCAAACACTTCGTCGGCTACGGTTTATCGGAAGGCGGCATGAACTGGGCGCCGGCGCATATCCCCCCGCGCGAACTGCGCGAGGTTTACCTGTACCCCTTCGAGGCGGCGGTGAAAGCCGCCGGCCTGGCCTCGCTGATGAACGCCTATCATGAGCTGGACGGCATACCCTGCGGCGCTTCAAAAGAACTGCTGACCGGCATCCTGCGCGGCGAGTGGGGTTTTGACGGGACGGTCGTCTCGGATTATTTTGCGATCAATACGCTGCAAAGCTACCACGACCTGACGCCGGACAAAGCCGAAGCCGCCCGCCTGGCGCTGGAAGCCGGCATTGATGTGGAACTGCCCAGCACCGACTGTTTCGGCAGCCCGCTGCGCCAGGCCGTACAGCAGGGTTTAATCCGCGAATCCCTGGTTGACCAGGCTGTGCGCCGGGTGCTGGAACAGAAATTTGCGCTCGGCCTGTTTGAAAATCCGTATGTGGACGCCGGCAGCGTGGCGTTCGACACGCCGCCGCAGCGTCAGCTGGCGCGGGAAATCGCGCAGAAATCCATCGTGCTGCTGAAAAACGAAAGCGGCCTGCTGCCGCTGCAAAAAAACCTCGGCTCGCTGGCGGTCATCGGCCCGAATGCTGACCAGGTGCGGCATCTGTTTGGCGATTATTCGTACCCGGCGCATATCGAAACCCTTCTGGAAATGAGCCATAAAAACCCGTTCGGCCAGCCGCTGCCGGATAACATCACCGAGATAAAAGATTTTGTCCAGGTCGTCAGCGTTTTAACGGCCATCAAAAGCGCTGTATCACCTCAGACGGTCGTGCGATACGCCCAGGGCTGCGGCGTGCGCGACGAGTCCCGCGCCGGTTTTGCCGAAGCGGTGGCAGCGGCGGCGCAGTCGGATGTGGTGGTGCTGGTCATGGGCGATAAAGCCGGCCTGACCGACGACTGCACCTCCGGCGAAGCCCGCGACCGCGCCGAACTCGACCTGCCCGGTGTGCAGGCGGAGCTGGTTAAAGCGATTTACGACACGGGCAAACCCATTGTGCTGGTGCTGGTTACCGGTCGCCCGGTGACGCTGGGCTGGATGGCGCGTGATCTTCCGGCGATTCTGGAAGCATGGTTCCCCGGCGAAGAAGGCGCGGGCGCGATTGCCGACGTATTGTTCGGCGATGTGAACCCCGGCGGCAGGCTGCCGATGAGCTTCCCGGTAGATGTGGGGCAGGTGCCGGTCTACTATGGTCACAAACCATCCGGCGGGCGCTCGCACTGGAAGGGCGATTATGTCGAGATGAGCAGCAAACCGCTGTACCCGTTCGGCTACGGCCTGAGTTATACTAGCTTCGACTATACCAATCTGCGTATCGAAACACCTCAGGCGCGGGCCGGCGAAACGGTTATCATTCGCGCCGATGTATGCAACAGCGGCGCACGCGCCGGCGACGAAGTGGTGCAGTTGTACGTGCATGTGCCGTCGGCGGCTGTCACACGCCCGGTGAAAGAGCTGAAGGGCTTCAAGCGCGTGACGCTGATGCCCGGCGAAACGCGAACCATCTGTTTTGAACTGGCCGTCAGCCAGCTGGGGTTTTACGATGGGGCGATGCAGTTTGTGGTCGAACCCGGCCCAGTGTCGGTGATGGTCGGCGCATCGTCGGAGGACATCCGCCTGACCGGAACATTTGACATCACCGAAAAAGCCAACATCCAGGACGAAAAAACCTTTTTCAGCCGGGTCAGTGTATCATAAAAAGACAGCCTGGAGCGCCAGCCGCCGCATATAATATGATGTCCCAACTCAACAACCTGCAACACGTCTACGTCAAAACCAACGGTGTCACCCTGCATACCACCCTGGCCGGGCCGGATGATGGCGCGCCGGTGATTCTGCTGCACGGCTTCCCGGAGTTCTGGTACGGCTGGCGGCATCAAATCCCGTATCTGGCCGCACGCGGCTTCCGCGTGATCGCGCCGGACCAGCGTGGTTATAACCTGAGCGACAAACCGACAGGCGTGGACGCCTACCGCATCGGCGAACTGGCGCGGGATGTCGTCGGCCTGATAGATGCGCTTGGTTACGAAGCCGTTCATCTGGTCGGCCACGACTGGGGCGCGGCGGTGGCCTGGTGGACGGCGACTCTATTCCCGGAACGGCTGAAAAAGCTGGTTATCCTCAACGTGCCGTATCCCACCCTGATAACCCAAGCCTACCGGGAAGGCAACTTCGCGCAACTGCTCAAAAGCTGGTACATCTTCTACTTCCAAATTCCCAGGCTGCCGGAGGCGCTCGCCAGCCTAGGGGGGCATTATGGCATGGCGCAGATGCTTCGCCGCAGCGGGCAGCCCAGCACGTTTACCGAAACCGAAATCGCCGAATACCAGAAAGCCTGGGCGCAGCCGGGCGCGATGACCGCTATGCTTAACTGGTATCGCGCGATGGCGCGGTGGGCTGCCCGCCGGCAGCGCGGCGAGGTGGTTTCCCGTTCGCCGGCGCGCATCATCCCGCCGGTGCTGATGCTGTGGGGCGAGCGGGATATTGCGCTGGACAAATCACTGGCGCAGCCAAGCATTGACCTGTGCGAAAATGGACGGCTGGTGTTTTTCCCGAACGCCACCCATTGGGTGCAGCACGACGAAGCCGATGCCGTCAACCGGCATATTGTTGAGTTCCTGGCGTCCTGAGCCGGTGGCGTTAGGGCAGGGTCAGCCCCAGCGCTTTCGCCACCGCCGCATCAACGACCGCTTCGCCGGACTCGGCGCGCGCCACCACGCCGAACGAGCCGTCGAACTCCCACATCGCCCAGCCGATGTCGCGCCGCTCAAAATTCGTTCGCACGTCCTCAATCCACCGCACGCGGTCGTCTGGCGGCGCATATATGCTGAAAACGCCGAACTCGTTGCAGATGAGGCGGACGTTATGTCGCGCGCCCCAGTCCGCCGCCAACTGGATGCGCGCGGCGATTTTCGCTGCGTCCCAGTATTCCTCACCATAGGCGCGCAGCGTCTCGCGGACGGTTTCGCTGTCGGCAGCATCCACGAGTGTTTGCACTGCTTCCGGGTTGGCAGGATATGGCACATTTCGCAGCGGGATTACACTATCATCCGACCAGTCCGCGCCCTGATGGGTGAAGGGGTGCGGCTCGTAAAAGTGAAAGTTGTAGATGACGTTGGCGTCGTCGACGGGGGTCAGTTCGATGAAGGTATCAATGTTCGACCAGCGCGCGCCGGTCAGGATGATCGTATGCTCCGGCGCGGACTCGCGCACGGCTGCCAGCGTCCGCGCCTGGATGGGCGGCCACAGCGCGGGGTCATCGTAAAAAACCGGCTCGTTCATCAGCTCCAGGAACACCCATTCCGGGTCGCGGGCGCTTAAGTGCGCGGCAAACGCACGCCAGAAACGCACGAAGGTGTCCACGAAAGCCGGGTCTTCTAGGCTGGCGGAATAGTTGCTGCTGTCAGAATCTTCGAGCGACGTGCTGTGCAGATCAACCGTGACCGCCAGCCCATGCGCCAGCAGGCGATCAAGGCCGCTGTCAAACAGGGCGAGGTGCTGGCGGTTGAGCAGATCGGGCCGGCTTTCGTCCAGCAGGAAGCCCATATCTACCGGCACGCGGGCATAGGTAAACCCCATATCGCGGATGAGCATAAAGTCGGCGTCGCTGTAACGCGCCTCGATTTCTTCCGGTGTTTCTGGCGCGTACCAGAACCAGAACGGCAGATTCGTGCCGCGCGCCAGCCGGGCGAAACGCACGTCGCTGACCCCGTTTTCCTGCGCGGATACGCCGGCGGCAGCCAGCCCACCTAACGCCAGCACGATAACAGCCAATCGAAAGATCATAAAGCGACTCCCCAGGTTCAAAAACGGCCACTTTCTATTCTACTCCTGTTCGCTGTGACCGCGTGCCAGTTTCGATGAATCAAATAGGGCAATTGCATATCATGCCTGATGAATCAAATAGGGCGCTGTCAAAAGCGACAGCGCCCGCGATCCCGGCGCAGCGTGCGGCTGGCTTTATTTCCGCCCCGCTGCCCAGGTGAGGACGAGGGCATCTTCGGTGATTTCAATCGAGGTCACGCGGCCATTGGGGGCCTGCTGGCGGATGAAGTAGCGCCAGGAGGAAGTAATCGCGGCGTTGATCTGCGCCAGCAGTTCATCGGAAACCGGCTCACCGTTAGCGGTAGCGACCGTCACCGCCCAGTAGATACGGCCTCTGGTGATGCTCGGCACCAGCGTAACAGCGACCGCTGCTGGGTCTTTGCCGTGCAGCGTGATCGTCGCGCTGATGACAGTCTGCCCCGGCTGGAAATCCACTACCACGTTTTCGACGCTGCGATAGCGGGGATTGGTTACGTGGTACAGTTGATTGGCTTCTTCTTCGGTGAGCGTCGCTGTTCTGGTGGACGCTGCAGGAGTTTGGGCGAAGGCCGGGACAGCCGCCAGCGCCAGTACGGCCAGCAGGACGACGGCGATCAGGGTTTTGCGGAAGGTCTTCATGGTTCTGGTTTTCCTCTCTTGTTGGACGTTGATTGCATCGTAGAGGATAAATGTTGCCAGAGTGTGCGAAGGTGTTGCCGATCTGTAAAAAGGCTGTAACCTGACTGTTTTAAGGCAGAGGCGACACGGTTTGCGCCGCCCCTGCCGAAAATCTTACAGCAGGGCTTGTATCAACACATCATAAAGCCGCCACAGCGCGCGTTTGGCCGGCTCCGGCCAGTTTCGCCCTGGCAGCAGCGGCGGGAACATACTCGCGCCCGGCTGGTCGAAAGCGTTGTTCCAGCCCTCGCCCGTCCACATAATGTCCGCGCCCGGCAGCCCCAGTTCCTTCACCAAACCCTGCGCGTCATAGCCGTTATTCTCAAAAGTGTTGTTGTGAACCCAGTTGTTTTCCGGCAGCGGGCCGAGATCAAACACCGTATCCCGGTCGTACAGGATATACAGGCTGGTGAGTGCCAGGCCGAAGGTCTGGTTGCCGCGAATGATGTTGTTAAAAACCTCGGTGTTGTCCGCCGTCATAATCATGATGCCTGTCCCCGGCGGCACTTTGCTGACCACCGCGTTTTCCGCGCCGAAGTTAGGATGGTTGTTGTTTTCGATGAGGTTATCGTAAACGCGCGTGTTGTAGCCCACCTTCGACGGGTTATTCGGCAGCAGGAAAACCAGAATGCCGCCGGTATTGTCGTAAACGTGGTTGTTATACACCTCGGCGTTGGTGCTGTTTTCGATCTCGATGCCGGTGACGTTTTTGAAGGCGATGTTATCCCGCACGATGATCGGTCCCCGGCTCTGGCCGACGTAAATGCCAGCGTCGGCGATGCCGCTGACGATACATTTTTCAACCAGCACATCGGTCGTTTCGACCGGGTAAATGCCGTAGATGCCGGCATCCTGGATGATGAGGTCGCGGTAAACCAGCCGCTGCGCGCCGGTAGTCAGCACGCCGTTGCCGATGTAATCCCGAATGCCGAAGCCTTCCAGCGTAAAATCATTGCCGGTGGTGTTAAAACCATCGCTCAGCACCTTCCGGCCATCCAGCCAGGGGCGGTTATCTCCCTGGACGATGCCTTTAATCGTCAGGTTCGGCGTGTCCACGTACACGGTTTCATGGTACACGCCCGGCTCAACCAGAATCGTATCGCCCGGCAGCGCCCGGTCAACACCGGCCTGAATCGACTCGCCCGCTTTGATGGTTATCGTCTGCGGCAGGCGCGGCTGGCCGGGGTCGTAAGGCGGTGCGGTGGACAGCTCGACCAGATCGCGGGCCGGGTTATCCAGGTGTTCGACCACCGGCAGGCCGGACGGCACGGAGGCCGGGATGTCTATCAAATCGGCGGGTTCGTCGGTCAGCGCGAACAAAAACGCGACCAAATCGGCCTTCTGCTGGTCGGTGAGGCTGAAGCCGCGTATGAATTCGTCCGGCTGCATATCCACGCCAAAGGCCGGGCCGCCGCCTTTTTCGTAAAATTCGATGACCTCCTCCAGGCTGTCAAAAACGCCGTTGTGCATGTACGGCGCAGACAGCGCGACATTCCGCAGGCCGGGAGTGCGGAAGGCGCGGGCTGCGTCCGCCGCATTGACGATTTCGACCTGCCCCAGATCAGGGTTATCTGGGTCGGCATCCGGCACGCCCAGGGCGGCAAATTGGTTATGGGTGAAGGTCGGCCAGGCATGGCACTCAAAACAGCGGGTTTGCGCGCTGCGGAAGATGTCGAAACCGCGCCGCTGCGCCGGCGTCAGCGCGTTGAAGTCTCCGGCAGCAAAGCGGTCAAACGGCGAATTCTGGCTGAGCAGCGTGCGCTCGAAGGCGGCGATGGCGGCGGTCACGTTCGCCAGCGTCAGGCCATCCGGGAAGGCCGCCTCGAACAGCCGGACGTACTCCGGTATACTGCCAAGCTGCGCCAGCATCTCGTCCACATCCGCGCCCATCTCGTTTTCCGCCGTCAGCGGCACGAGCATCTGCTCCTCCAAAGACTTCGCCCGCCCGTCCCAGAACAGGCTGGCTGCGTAGGCCACATTCCACAGCGAGGGGGCGTTGCGGCGCAGCGCCTCACCGTGCGCGCCTTCCGCGACCGCCCGCCCATCGCCGAAGCCCAGGTCAGGATGATGACAGGTGGCGCAGGAGCGGTCGTCGTCAGCCGACAGCACCGGGTCGTAAAACAACAGCCGGCCCAACGCGGCCTGCTGCGGGTCTGACGGCGGCAGCTCCGGCCAGGCGGCCTGGAGGCCGGTGGTGGCCTGCTCGCCCTGGCGCGCGCCGCCGCCCTGCTCCGCCAGGGGGATGA
The DNA here is from genome assembly GCA_026645945.1 of Anaerolineae bacterium. Taxonomy (GTDB): domain Bacteria; phylum Chloroflexota; class Anaerolineae; order Aggregatilineales; family Phototrophicaceae; genus CFX2. The sequence continues at coordinate 39,711 of JAPKMO010000015.1, read as the reverse complement.
GTTTATCCTCCGGCGCGGGGATGTAGGCAAAAGCGACGGTCAGGCCGCATAAAAACAGAACCGGGAGGCCAAGCAGCCAGCGCCACCAGCGGCGGCGCGGGGTCGAAGCGGTCGGCGTCATAGGAACAGAAAGATCGGCCATCGTCAGCACCCCTTAAAACACATTACCGCATACCATCGAATCTGTACCTGTAGTGGACAGCAAGTCAACTCAAACGGAAAACTCGTTCTATTTAAACAGTTCAGACAGCACGACCTGAAACCCCGGAACAACTTCTTCGCCATCCAGTACGGCATCGCCGGCCAGATGGCGCGGCTGCTCCATATCCGGCGCATGGACGATGGCTTTACGCCGTTGGGGGTCAATCACCCAGATCAAACGAACGCCGTCGGCCAGATAGGCGTCAATCTTCGCATCCAGATCGCTGAATTTATCGTTGGGCGAAACCACCTCAATCACAAAATCCGGCACAAGAGCGAACGGCCTGGTTCGCCAGTCCGGCACAGCCGCCTGATACTCCGGCAGGCGATTTCCCATATAAACCATGAGATCGGGAATCCGCGAACCGATCACCCAGTTTGAATCGTCAGCATCCGACAGCACAAAAGTCGTTTCGCTGTATACTTCACCAAGAAGTTTTGTCGAAAGAAAGTGATATAACATGAGAAACAATCTACGAATGAGATCGCTGTGTCCGGCAACGTTCGGCAAGACCGGCCTCCTCTCGCCGTTGATGAGTTCAAAGGGCTGCTCGTAGTTTTGTTCCAGGAATTCGTCCAGCGGCATCCCGATTTTTTCACGTGTGACCATACTGCCATTCCCTACTTAATATCGCCCCCAACGGTTTGATGAATCCAGTACATGGACAAAATGAGAACACCTGCCTTCGACAGGGGGCTTAAGCCCCCTGCCAGTATGCAGATTAAGCTGCTTCATGTACTAGCCTGCCAGATTTCGACCCCCGGCGCAATCACCGTCCGGGGGCGCGCAGACCGACGCGCCCCCTACCCGAATCGCCAGAGCCAGATTAACCTTCGATGTGCGCTTTCATGTTCGCCAGGCTTTTTTCCAGGTTTTCGGCGTTCATGCGCTCCAGCACCAGCTTATCCAGGATTTTGCCCAGGCCGCCGCCGGGAACGTCGTAGTCGAAGCGCCCGGTCACGCGCGTGCCGTCCCCTTCCGGCGTCAGGGTATAACGCACCGTTCCGGTCATCATGCCGTCCATTTTATAGGCCAGTGACCGGCCAAAGTCGTATTCAGTCGAGGTGAAGGTGATGTTAAAGTGCGTGCCGACAGCTTTGTAAACAATTTTGGCCGTTGCGCCGGGCTGCTGAGGAAACCCGGCGTCCGGCGTCACCTGTTCCACGCCCGGATACCACTCCGGCCAGCGGGCGGCGTCCGACGTGAATCCATCAATGGCTTCCGGGGTCGCGTTGATGAGAATGCTGCGCTCTAAAACGGTCATGGTTCTGCTCCCTTATATTTCTGGTTATCGCTTATGATGAACGAATTTCCGGCCTCCGCAGCCAGAAGGTCAGCGCATAGATGGCCGCGCCCAGCGCCACCAGCAGCAGGCCGACAACCCACAGCGCGTACAGGGGTTCGATGAGTGCCTGCACATCCAGATAACCCAGCCCCAGGCGGCGCTCGGTCAGGGTTTGCGTCACGCCTGCCGCGCCCAGCGCCAAAGCGCCGCCGATCAGCCCGAAGGATACCAGCCAGAAAGGCGTAAGTCCGGTCACACGCCGGTTCTGGCCGCGCAGTTCGGCAGCCGCCTGGTTAGCCGCGCCCAATGACATCGCAGCGGGAGCCAGAGCGGTCAGCGTGATTTGCAGGTCGGTTAGGCGCGTGCCAAGTGTCCAGACGCCGATGCCGGGCGCAGCTTGCAGCGCGCCCAACAGCCCCATCCCCAGCAGGAACAGCACCAGCGCCAGCGCGAACCAGTGTGCCGAGAGCGTGCGGCTCTGGCTGCGGTCGGCAAGCGCCCGGTAGGCATGGGCGGCGAAAATCGCGTACAAGACGGGGACGGCGAAGGCGGCGATATTCCCCACCACCGGCGCGGTTTCGCCCAGCGCGGCCAGCGGCGTTAAGCTGACCAGCGCGCCCGCCAGCGTCACCATCCCGGCGACCGAATAAACGCCGGTGTCGGCCCATTCCTCGGTGACATTACTGAAGCGCCGCATCAGCCAGAAACCCACCGCCGCCGCCATCAGGGGATGGGCGATGTTTAGCGTCAGACCGGTGGAAAGCGCCCGCAGCGCCCGATCCTGGAGATAATCGCCCGGCGGCAGCAGGCCGATAATCGTCCCGACCACGTTTAAACCCAGGCCGAGCATCCAAACCTGCATAACTGGCGTCCGGGGCAAGCGGCTGCCAATGGCGACCAGCACCAGGACGAGGGCGACGATCTGGAGCGCGGCCAGTGCGGGCGGCAGTTCCAGCAGGTGGCGGCCTTCCAGCAGCCCCAGCAGCCCGGCGGCCACCGCCAGTATTAAAAGCGCCGTCCACAGCCGGAAGGCATAACCCAACAGCGTCTCGTTGGCCGCGCGATCCCCCTCACCGGCTGCATACAGCCCGCTGCCCAGCAGTCCGGTCAGCCCGGCCAGCAGCAGCAGGACGTTCGTCAGGCCGCCAATCTGGTGATATGGCAGCGACAGCGCCAGCGGGTCTGCCGGCGATAAAAACTTGACCGCGCCCAGCAGCGCCGCCGCCGCGTACAGCATCAGCAGCAGCACGGTTTGAGCGAAAAAAGCGTAGGCGATTTTCTGTGTCGGTCTCATGCTGCCCCCTACTGTAGTGTCATCAAAAAGCTGATGATGTCGTTGATCTGCTCGGCGCTCAGTTTTTCGCCCAGGTTTTTCTGCATTACGTCCTGGAAACCCGGTACGATATACTCGCCGGGTGTGATGATGGACTGGCGCAGGTAGGCTTCGGCATCTAGGCCGGGGACGCGGGACGCCGCGCGGGTGGCAATCCCGGCCAGCGACGGCCCGACGATGATGATGTCCGGCTCCAGGGCGTGACAGGTGGCGCAGATGGCGGGCGGACGTTTAAACCAGTATTCGCCGCGCGCCGCCGGCGTATCGGGAACAGCCGCATCAAAAGCCGCCGGCGCGATAACGCCAACGTCCAGGCCGCCGGCGATCTGAATCGTCCGGGGCGGCCAGCCGGTCTGCTGCTGGCTAACCCATTCCAGGAAGGCCAGCAGATGGTTTGTCTCATTCACGGTCAGGCCAAAGGCGGGCATCAACCGCTGTCCCGGATGAAACGCAGCGGGATAAACCAGAAATTCGCGCAGATAGTCCCCCCCGCGCTGGGCATAAATGCCGGTCAGGTCAGGCGCGTAGCTGCCGCCCTGCCCGAAAAGTGTGTGGCAGCCCTCGCAGCCATAAACGCGCCAGACGGCCATCCCGGCGGCTGCTTCTGGCGGCGGGGCGTGATCTTGCAGCGCCGGGATTGATGGCACGGCCAGCAGCGCCGCGCCGACGAGCAGGCAGGCGAAAAAAAAGCGGCGCATACCGGTCATACAGGCGCTCCTGCATTGAGGGCGGCGATCAATTGAACGATGGCGTAAAGGATGGCGGCCAGCAGCAAGACCCACATTACCCCGGCGGCCAGCCGCCACAGCCAGCCGGATAACAGCAATTTAGTTTGCATAAAACCTCGTATCGAAGAAAATCTAATTTGCGTTTTATTGTAGCAAAACCGGCGGCGGCGGTCAAAAACAGGGCAGTCGCATATAAACGGTATAGGTGTTTTAAATCTGCTTTTCGACCCCCTCCGTCCCTTCGGGACACCTCCCCCGTATACAGGGAAGGATGAATGCTGGCGTGACTTGTCACCCTCCCCGTATACGGGGAGGGCCGGGGAGGGGTCTGAAAGGGCCATGAGCCGGTTAAGATTGGATATGCAATCGCCCTGCGGTCAAAAAAGCGTGCATTGACGCCCCCACGCCGCAAGGTTATACTCTAATTCTTCATAGTTACGCATTTATCAGGAATATACTCTCATGACCGACTCCCCTCCCCCAATTGATCCGCAACTGCTGGAAATCTTGCGCTGTCCAGTCGCCGTCCATTACAAAGACCGGGGGGACGACCCCGGTCGCCTGGAACTGGTTAAAGGCTGCTGGCTCGTTTGCGCCGACTCCGGCTACAAATACCCGATTCGGGATGGGCTACCGGTGATGCTGATCGAGGAAGGCAAACGCTGGAAGGATGTGCCGGTAGACGATCTGCCGGTTCCGCCCCCGGCGGCGGAATAAAAACCGCGCGCCGGCGGCCAGGCAGCCCCGCCGGCGCGAATTTATCCACCATCTAATGCAATTCTTACCGCACTTCCCTATACTATGCCCGCAGACAGAAAAGCGGTAAACTGAGTGTAATTTGGCCGCGCCAACTCGTCACAAAGATTTATTGGGATGTGCTATGGTGTACATCAGCAGACGCGCTTACAGACCTTTTACGCCGCCGACCGACGTTATCGAGCTGGCGGATAAAATCGTCATTTTGGTTGAGATCGCCGGGATACGCGCCGAGGATTTAAAGATCACGCTGCTCAACCAGAATTTGCTCATCACCGGCTTTCGGGAACGCCCCCGGCACTCCGGGCCGGCCTATCACCAGGTCGAAATCGTATACGGCGAATTCCGAATTGAAGTCGTCCTGCCCTGGCCGGTCGATTCGGACTCGGTAAGCGCCAATTATCAGGATGGATTTCTGACGGTCGAGCTGCCGCGTAAAGCCGCCCGCCAGATTCCAGTCGCAGAATTAAAAACCGCCGAAAAACAGGACAATTCGTAACTATGACCGACGAATTCGGGAAGCTGTATTACGCTTTCGACGAATCCCTGCCCGAACAAGAGTTTGATGTCACCGTCAGCGATGAAGAAAGCGAAAATGAAGCCGACTTCGCCCAGCCCCAGCCGGAAATCCCGGCGGAACTGCCGATTCTGCCGCTGCGCGGGCTGGTCGTTTACCCGCAAACGGCCATACCGCTGACCGTTGGGCAGCCGCGCAGCATCAAACTGGTGGATGATGTTGTATCCGGCGACCGGCTGATCGGCCTGGTAGCGGCCAAAGACCCCAGTCTGGAGACGCCGGGGCCGGATGATGTGTACCGCGTCGGCACGCTGGCGTCCATTCACCGGCTGTTCCGCGCGCCGGACGGCACGATTCGTCTGCTGGTGCAGGGCATCGCGCGCATCGAAATTGACGAATATACCAGCCTGGAACCCTACCTGCGGGCGAAAATTCACACCACCCCGGAGCGCAGCGAGGACACGCTGGAGGTGGAAGCTCTGGTGCGGAACGTGGTCAACCAGTTCACCCGGCTGGCCGATCTGGTGCCGAGCATCCCCGGCGAACTCATTTCCTCGGCGCTGAACGTGGACGACCCCCTGCAGCTGGTGTACGCCGTTGCGACTTATATCCGTATTAATCTGGAGGACGCCCAGGAAATCCTGGAGTTGGACAGCACCGACGCCAAACTGCGCCGGCTGATGGGCATCCTCACCAAAGAACTGGAAGTGCTGGAACTGGGCCGCAAAATCCAGACCGAAGCCCAGTCGGAGATGGAAAAAGTCCAGCGCGAGTATTTTTTGCGCGAGCAGCTTAAAGCCATCCAGCGCGAACTGGGCGAAGGCGACGAGCAGATCGCCGAAATCGAAAACTTCCGCAAGCGCATCGCCGAAGCCGGCATGACCGAAGAAGCGGAAAAAGAAGCCCTGCGCGAACTCGACCGCCTGTCGAAACTGCCGACAGCGGCAGCCGAATACGGCGTCATCCGCACCTACCTGGACTGGCTGACCAACCTGCCCTGGTCGAAACGCACCGATGACCGGTTGGACATCGCCCACGCCCGCGAAGTGCTGGAAGAAGACCACTACGGCTTGAAGGACATCAAAGAACGCATCCTCGAATACCTGGCGGTGCGTAAGCTGCGCGCCGAGCGCGAAGTGGATAAAAAAGAGGAAAAAGAAGCCACCGACTACATCATCCGGCGGGAGCGGCGCGGCGCGATTCTGTGTTTTGTCGGCCCGCCCGGCGTGGGCAAAACCTCGCTCGGCGCGTCCATCGCCCGCGCGATGGGACGCCGGTTTATCCGTATGAGCCTGGGCGGCGTGCGGGATGAGGCCGAAATTCGCGGCTTCCGGCGCACTTACATCGGCGCGATGCCGGGCCGCATCATCCAGACGCTGCGCCGCGTGGAGTCGCGCAATCCGGTCATCATGCTGGACGAGGTGGATAAACTGGGACGAGACTTCCGGGGCGACCCGGCCAGCGCCCTGCTGGAAGTGCTGGACCCGGAGCAGAACGCCGAGTTCCGCGACCATTACCTGGATGTGGCTTTTGACCTGAGTGAGGTGTTTTTCATCACTACCGCCAACGAACTCGAACCGATTCCCGGCCCGCTGCGCGACCGTATGGAAATCATTCATCTGAGCGGTTATACCGAACAGGAAAAGGTCGCCATCGCAGAGCAGTACCTCGTGCCGCGCCAGATCAAAGAAAACGGCCTGCGCCCGGAGGAGATCGAGTTTAATACCGCGGCGCTGCAGCTGATCGTGCGCGATTATACCCGCGAGGCTGGCGTCCGTATGCTGGAGCGCGAGATCGGCAAGGTGGCGCGCAAGGTCGTCACCCGCATCGCCGAAGGCAAGCTGGATAAAACCGTGATTGACGAAAAACAAATTCGCGATCTGCTCGGTAGGCCGCGTTACGGCTACCGCGAGGAGATCGAGGAGCGCACCGATCTACCCGGCGTGGCGACCGGCCTGGCTTGGACGCCGGTCGGCGGCGACGTGCTGTTCGTCGAGGCGGCGCGGATGCCCGGCGGCAAGGGCTTCCAGTACACCGGGCAGTTGGGTGAGGTGATGCAGGAAAGCGCCCGCACTGCCCTCAGCTACGTGCGCTCGAAGGCCACCGACCTGGGCATTGACGCGCGATTTTTTGAAACCGGCGATATTCACCTGCACGTTCCGGCGGGCGCTGTCCCCAAGGATGGCCCCTCCGCCGGCATCACGATGGCGGTGGCGCTGGCCTCGCTGTTAACCGGGCGTCCGGTGCGGAAGAACGTCGCCATGACCGGCGAGATCACCCTGCGCGGGCTGGTGCTGCCGGTAGGCGGCATCAAGGACAAAGTGCTGGCGGCGCATCGGTTTGGCGTGGATACGGTGATCCTGCCCAAGAAAAACGAAAACGACCTGGATGACCTACCGGAAGAAGTTCGCAGTCGGCTCACTTTCGTGATGGCGGAGCGCGTGGACGAAGTGCTGGCAGCGGCGCTGGAACCGCCCAAAGACGCCAACGGCCAGGTGCAGGCCGAAGCTCCCCTGGCCGCCGATGCAGCCGACACAAAAGAAGGCCAGCCGGCTTAACGGCAAAAAGTTATCTCATCATATGCACAAGACAAGGGGCGCAAAGCCCCTTATCTTTTGGCCTTCAGTACGCTGGACAGGTCGCCGCCAAATACGGTAAACTAGCGTTGTTTACGTTACATGATACCGTTCGTGCAGCTTCACCGGAGAATGTTATGGTCTTTCGGCTGACTTTACGAACAACAAACTAGAAAAGGGGACAAGCTGTGCCCAAAGTGATGATCGTGGATGACGACCGGAATACCGTCAAACTGCTGCAAACCCTCCTGGAACTGGACGGTTTCGAGGTAGTCGTTTCCCCGCGCGGCGCAGATGTCGTGCCGGTGGCGGAACAAACTTCCCCCGATATTTTTTTGATGGATTACCACCTGGCCGATATGGACGGCGTGGACGCCGTGCGCCAGCTCCGCGCTCATGAGCGTTTTGCCAACGCCCCCATCGTTATGACTTCGGGGCTGGATGTGAGCGACGAGGCCATAGAAGCCGGCGCGACGACCTTCCTGATTAAACCGTTTGAACCGGGCGATCTGTCTCCGCTGTTCAACAAGTTGTTAGCAGGATAAATTCAGGCGTGGCTACTCGCAAAAAATCGCGCTTAACCTGGTATCGGATGGATTTGCATCTCCATACCCCGGCTTCTGCCGACTACCAGGAGCCTGCCGCCAGTTATCTCGACATCCTCCATAAAGCTGAATTTCGTGGCCTGGACATCATCGCGTTCACCGATCACAACACGGTCGCCGGGTACGCGGCCATGCTGCGCGAAATTGACCGGCTGGCCTTTCTCGAAAAGCTGGGCCGCGCCCAACCGGAAGAACAGCGCCTGCTGGCCGAATATCGCCGCCTGCTGGATAAAATTCTTGTGCTGCCCGGTTTCGAGTTCACGGCTACGTTCGGTTTTCACATCCTGGGCATTTTTTCGCCTGCCGTACCCATTCGCCAGTTGGAACACCTGCTGCTTAACCTGAACGTGCCGCCGACCGCGCTGGACGCCGGCAATTCGGAGGTCGGCGCATCGTCCGACGTGCTGACGGCTTACCGGCTGATTCACGAATCCGGAGGCATCTGCATCGCTGCCCATGCCAACAGCAGTCACGGCGTTGCTATGCGCGGTTTCGACTTCGGCGGGCAGACCAAAATCGCCTATACGCAGGATCGCCACCTGCACGCCCTGGAGGTGACCGACCTGGGGCGCGGCGGGCGCACCAGCACCGAACGCTTTTTTAACGGCACAAAACCGGAATATCCGCGCCGGATGCGCTGCATACAGGGGTCAGACGCGCACCGTATCAACGCGCTTTCCGAACGGGGCGGCAAAACCACTCATCTGGGCGTGGGCGACCGCGTGACGGAAGTGCTGCTGCCGGAGCGTTCGTTCGAGGCGCTGCTGGAAATGTTCCAGGGCAGCGACTTTTCGCGCACGCGCCTGTATAACCCCAGCCGCCAGCCGCTGGATTACATCCAGGCGGCGCGCGAGGAAGGGCCGAGCCTGGTGCAGGCTTTCCACGAATCCATGACCCAGAAGGGCGGCAAACTGTACGCCATCATCGCCGACGTGTGCGCTTTTGCCAATACCAACGGCGGCACAATTTACGTAGGCGTCAGCGCGGACAAGAAAAAACCGCCGGAAGGCATTATTAACCCGCAGGACGGCGTGGAAATTCTGCGGCGGGAGATCAGCCGAATGTTGGCCCCGACCCTGGATGTGGAAATAGATGTCCAGGAGACGCAGGGCAAGCCGGTCATTCGCATTCAGGTGCCGTCCGGCAGCGACCGCCCCTACGCCATTGAGGAATACAAAATCTACGTGCGCGACGAAGCCGAAACCAGCCTGGCCGTCCGCGATGAGATTGTGAATCTCGTCCGCCAGGGGGTTATCATCCAGCAGGAAGAAACACAGCCGGAAAGCGAAGCCCCGCTCCAGCCGCCCCTGCCTGCTCCCGAAGCGCCCGCGCCGGAAGCGCCGCCCCCCGGCATCACCCCGCCCCGCGCCGGGGTGGAGATTGTTGGCGTGGAAACCCGCGACGACACGCGCTATTATATGATGCGCGATCTGCGTAATGGCAACATCGTCAAAAATGTCACCCGGTCATCGGCGCGGCGGCTGTGGCATTACGCCATCAAACAGCGCGAGAGCAACCCGGTCAAAGCCGATAAAGTCCAGTGGCATGGCGACATCGGCCTGTGGGCGCGCTACGAAAAACTGGGCGAAACGCGCTACGACCTGGTGCAGCGGGAAAACGGCCAGCTTCGCGTGTATTACGGCGTTACCGAAAGCGGGATGCTAGGCGACTGGCAGGTTTTTCTGTCCCCGGAAGATGACGAATAACTGATTTACGCCCGCAGCGGCGTTTTAGCGCGCCGGGACGCCGAATTGTCCTTTTTGTCCTGCTGCGCGGGCAGGTAGCGGCGGTGGAACCATTCATCCGTCACCGTCCAGGGTTCGCCCGCGCTGCCGATACACAGCCACGCACCCGCCGGCGCCAGCGACGGTTTTTTGCTCTCCAGGCTTTGCACCAGCGTCGGCTCTTTTAACCGTCTGGCCCAAACCCCCACCGTTTTATAATACGGCTTGCAGCCCAGTTTATACAGGTATGCCTCGGTCGGTGTGGGTTTCCAATCCGGCTCGCGCCAGGGCGCATACGTTTCGCGGAAAATATGCGGCTCGATAGGCCGGGGCGAGTAGGCGTCCAGCGGCTTGCCGGGCGCTTCGCCGGTCTGGTAGGCGATGTAATAACCGGCCGTGGCGACGATGGTATCCCAGGGCGTTTTGATGGTTTTCGGCGCTTCTTCCGGCGGCAGCCGCCGCGCCATTGTCACCTGTTTTCGGCTGGCGTAATATCGAAATTCCTGAGCGCGCAGCTCTTTTTCCGTCCATTTGCGCTGGCGAACCACGCGCGGCCCGCCACTGAGAAGTCTCCGCCAGAAATTCATACCGCCCATCAGTCTGTCTCTCATCTTCACTCTACAACAATCCATTATAGAGGTATTTGATTAGAATTGTATACGACTATAGTCCGATTCACAGGGCAATTGTATATCATGCCAGGTTCGGAGCCATAAAGGGTTATGGTGGTTCGTAGGGGCGCAAGGCCCGCGAAACGGCCTTTATCGAACCACAATGACCTTTTGAAAACCCATTAAGCTTTCATATGCGATTGCCCTAGTCCGATTCAGGGTAAGCGGCGGCTTTATTGCCCCTTTTTGTTATAATCAACTATCGGAGAGCGAGCGGGTTTCGTCAATGGTATCCCAAACAAAACTGGCGATAGAAGAATTTGACTATGCTGGCGGTGAAGGATATTTTGGCGGAGTGATCAGAACCTCAACGCAGCCTGCGCGCCTTTGCGTTGAAACTTATGGATAAACGGAAAGAATGAGCCTGCTAGACAGTGGGCTTAAGCCCACTGTCTAGCCCACCGGCAGCGGGGTGAAGCCCGCCGTCCACTCAGGATCAGCTACAGTCTAATTGGTTTATCCATTATCTCCTGCGCCGCATCGCTCGTGCCATATCTAGCATGGCACGCCCCACCGTTCGCCGGAACAACCGCACGCCTTTTTCGAGCGCCGCCGCCAGCGGTTCGGGCGGGCGCGGCGGGATGACCGGCCAGGGTTCGAGGCCGTTGGCCTGCAAAACGTGATTGGCCGCCGCGATACCAGTCACGGTGGCGCGCTCCATCCAGAAGGCCGGCGTGTCATAACCCACCCAGTCGCCGCAGGCGTAAATGTCCGGCCAGGGCGTTTCCACCCACAGGCTGTCCCGCGTTGGCACGCGGAACATGGTATGGTCGAGCGTGTTCAGCCGCCGCGCGCCGTGTACAAAATGGCCTTTCAGTTCCGGGAACGCGCGCTGCACCTCGTCCACACAGCGAATGATAATGACGTTATCGCCCTGCCGGTGAACATCCTCGCCCGCGTACAGGTGCAGTTCAATGGCGCTGCCGCCGGTGGCCTCGTGCCAGGCTTTAAAGTCCGGGTACAGCCGGTGCAGCCAGAAAAAATTATCCGGCAGAAAATCGCCGGTGAACATGCCGCCGGGCGTGCCGTCGCGCGGGCTGGCGTCGAACCACAGGTGAACGGTGGCGTTCTGCACCGCCTGCGGAAAACGAATATTCGCGGCCCGTTCTGCCGTGTCGCCGGCGCGCAGCAGGCGTTCGGCAGCCGGGGCCTGCACCGCCAGGATGACCCGCTCTGCCAGCAGCGAGCGGCTGCCGCCGCGTTTCATATCCTCCACCACCACGCGCCAACAGCCGCCCACGCGCTCAAGGCGCTGCGCCGTCGCGCCGGTCAGCAGCATTCCCTCATTAGCCTCAATACGATTGATGAGCGGCTGCAAGATGCTGTCGTGGGCGTTGGCCGGGAGATATTGCAGCCGCCAGGAATCGCGGCGCATGACGGTATAAAAACGCATGGCGGCGATGAAAGCCGTCAGGCTGATGGTTTCCGACGGCGCGGCCAGCAGGTTGATGCCCACGCCGGTGAAGGTGGCGCGCAAGTTGGGCGTCCAGCCGCGAAAGTAGTCGGCCATCGTCAGGCCGTCCAGCGCGGCCTGTTCTTTGAGCGGGTCGAGGCCGACCGTCCACAGGATGCTGAACAGGAAACCCGGCAGTGACAGGAAATCCAGCGGGTTGATGGTGCGGTAAAAGGCCGGGTTGAGCAGCATCGTCAGATAATGGAACGGCGCGGGCAGCCATCCCCAGCGCACCAGCCGCCCGGCCTCGACGTAGCGCACCTCGCGCCGCCAGCGGTTAATCCACTCCTCGCCCGGCGACTCCTGAAGCTGCACGCTGGTAAAACGCTCCAGCATGGCGCGCATGTTGTCGTAACCGCCCCACAGGGCGTGCATCCCGCTTTCGGAACTAAACGACCACTCGCGCCCGCCATATTCAAACGTGTCCTGCGCCCCGCCGGACAGCCGCCCGCCCGGCCACAGACGGTCGGCTTCCAGCACCAGCGGCGGCAGGCCGCGTTCGGCCAGGTGCGCCGCCGCCGCCAGCCCGGCGATGCCCGCGCCGATGACCACTACCGGGAAAACGTCGTCGTTGTGGGTCAAGGTTAACTACCCCAGCTCGTGATGTTTTTCTCTATTGTAGCGGATAGGAGAAAGCTGTAACCGCCGCAAGGCGCGAAATCACTTTAACCAGTAGAGGTGACCGGCAGTTTCATCTGATGTATGATTGTCGGCGAATTGGGTTAGCAGCCGAATGACACCTCCGATGTCGGCGCGGAGACTTTCGGACAGGCATATCAACCCACGGCGGTCGCTTCTGGATTGGGTACGTCCAGCGAATGGCCGGTCGAATGTGACCATCACAAGCCCGCGCTCGGACGCAAATGGCAGATGTTGCCGCTGGCTTCCGCTTTCGCTACGGCTTCGCGTTTGTATGCTTCGCTATAATTGCTCTTGCGTCCCATTTGCTCCTCCCGATGTCGTCCGATTGCACAATCTCTGGGAGCAATTGTTACTCTATTTTAGCGGGGGTGCGCCCCGACGCAGCGCCTCTATAACAGCGGCGATTTTTCCATCTCGGCATAATCGCAGGCCAGTTCGCGCCAGGCGCGGCCCAGCCGTTTAAAGCCTTCTTCGATGTCCGCCGGTTTAAACGCGCCGTAGTTCAGGCGAATCCGGTGGCTGCCGCAGCTGTTGGTATAAAACACGCTGCCGATGGCGTAGGATACCCCGGCGTGGACGGCGGAGACATACAGTTCGGCGGCGGTGGGGCCGCTTTTAGGAAGCTGCGCCCACAGGTACAGGCCGCCCTGCGGCAGATTCCACTTCGACCCCGGCGGCAGATAACGCGCCGCCGCCGCCAGCGCCACGTCTCGGCGGCGCGCCAGCTCACGGTTATTGCGCTCCAACTGCTGCGCCATCACACCGCGTTCAAGCATCAGGTGCATCATCTTGGTGAAGCCGCTGGCGTGGATGACAATGCCTTCCTCGTCCAATGCTTTCAGGGGCGGCAGCGGCTCGCCCTCAAAACGCAGTTCGTGATAAACCGCATCTTCCAGCACCGGAATTTTATATTCGGTCGCCAGATTAATAAGCTGGCGGCGGCGGTGCAGCGGCATCACCGTCCCGGTCGGGTTTTGAAAAGTGGGCATGACGTAAATCAGTTTGGGGTGATGGTCGAGGATGAAATTTTCCAGCATATCCAGCCGGATTCCGTCTTCATCCAGGCTGATGCCATGCACCTGGACGCGCCGCGTGCGGGCGATGTCAATCATACCCAGATAGGTCGGGTTTTCCGTCACCAGCGTATCATTTTCGGAAAGTAAAGCCTGCACCACCAAATCAAGCGCCTGCTGCGTGCCGCCGGTAATCAAGACTTGATCGGCGCTGCACCGAATGCCCAGCGCGCTGATATAATCGCGCACCGCCGCCCGCAGCGGCGCGTAACCTTCGGCCACTTCATAACCCAGCGCCCGCGTGCCGTCCCGGTCGAGAACGGCGTTAATCGCGTCGCGCAGGTGGCGCACCGGGTAAAAGTCCGCCGGGGGCGATCCCTGGCTGAAATTGATAACGCCTGGTTTGCGCGTCATCCGCATCATCTCGCGGATCGAACGATCCGGCGTGGTAGGCGTTTCCGGCGCGTGGGCGCTGCCGTTGCCGTTCCCACCGCCGTGCGAGTCCCCCGCGATGAACGTGCCGCGCCCGGCGTGGGCGCTTAAAAAACCCTGGGCGCGCAGTTCGGCATAAGCGTTCACCACGCTGATACGGCTGATGTTCAACTGTTTGGCGAGGTCGCGGCTGGCGGGCAGGCGCGTCCCCGCCGGCAGTTCGCCGCTTTCGATCTGCGAGCGGATATAGCGGATTAACTGACGATAGATCGGTTCTTCGCCCTCACGATCCAGCGAAATGGCAAGTTTGGATGGGTTGAACATGGTCGCGTCATTCCATCAAGGGGTTATGGTATGCTATGGTCTATTCCTTACACTGTATCACGCGCGCGCGGCAAAGATAAGGCCATATCAGTCCAAATTGGACTTATTTACAGCGGGTGATGGGCAGCATTAGGCTTCTGGTTTTTCCGGCATTTTTTATGATCGGGATAGAAGCAGGGCAATTGCATATCAAATCTTAACCGGCTCATAGCCCTTTCAGACCCCTCCCCAGCCCTCCCCGTATACGGGGAGGGGGACGTGTCGCGCCGGCATTAATCCTCCCCCGTATACGGTAAGGTGTCCCGAAGGGACGGAAGGGGTCGAGAAGTAGATTTAGAACGCTTGTGCCGTTTATATGTGATTGCCCTGGGGATAGAAGTTTCCAACTTGACAATACTGGTGCGCTCAGCTACAATTTTAGAACATTTGTTCAACAGAATTGCAAGAGATTATCAGCGTTTGTACAGCCAATTCCGAACGAATTCTAACGGGTGCTGCGTATAGTATAGAAGACAGAATCAGATCAAGGACATGCAATCATGCTGGTCAAAATTGACCGCTACCGGGTTAGACCCGACCAAATCGAACAGCATCAGGCGCTTCAGGAACGCGCCAGGGCGCTTTACCACAAGTATTTTCACGACCCGGTGATGTTCCTCCGCAGCCAGGATGACCCCTGCCAGTGGGTTTCGATTCACCGGTATCCTGATGAAGAAACCTACCACCGGCGGATGGCACGTCTCAACGCCGAACCGGAAACCGGCTCGCTGTGGGAGGCGTTCCGCGCTATTCTGGACCCCAGAACGCCGTTTGTCCAGGAAGAATATTACGACCAGATAGACGCTAAAAACCTGATCGGAAACCCGCAGGAGGTATAATCGGCGGTTTATTTCCTCAGCAGTAAAGGGAAAGCCGATGCCCGAGGACGGCCTTCGCGCATCTGTCATGCGCGCCCCGGCTGCTGCCCGCCCTGCGCGGCGCGATGCTCGGCCAGACCTGGCAGGAACGCGAACAGCACCTCTCGCGGGCTTACGAAACGCTGGCCGAGATGCACAACGCGCTTAACATCGCCGAGCCGCTGCCGGAGAAAGTATCGCCGTTTCATGGCTGCCCATTTCTGGTTATTCACGGCGAAACTTTTGCAAACGCCATCAAAGCCGTCATCGGCGACGAAACCGTTCGCCGCATCCCGACCGACATCGGCTCGATAGACCAGTTCTCTGATTCGACCGACCTGCTGGAAAACGCCCGCCTACGCCGCCGCCTGAAGGCGCTGTATGTGTAAAGTTTAATTTTTAGCCCCTCTCCCCTGAATTCGGCGACCCGAATGGGGATGTATATCCCCTGAGGGGAGAAGGGTTGCGATGAGGGGGTCTGAAGGCGCGCCTACGCGCCGTATTTCACCAGCCGGTTGGCGTGCGCCAGCGCCAGCGGCATCAGGTCGGCAGCCGGGAACTGCCCCAGCGCGCCGGTCATGCATTCGCGCTCGCCAAAAGCCTGCGCCCGGTCGGGCATGTGCGTTTTGGGCGCCCACAGCAGCGTCGGCACGGGATGCCAGCTGTGCGCCTTGTAGGTGGCGGGCGTGGAGTGGTCGCCGGTAATCACCAGCACGTCCGGTTTCAGATCAAGCAGAATCGGCAGCGCCGCGTCCACGCTTTCGATCACCTTCGCTTTGGCGTCGAAGTCGCCATCCTCACCCCGGCTGTCGGTATATTTAATGTGGCAGAAGATGAAGTCATAGTCGTTCCAGATGCGCGCCACATGCCGGAACTCGTCGGCGGGGGTATCGTGCGAATCGGTCTGGATGACATCCATGCCCACCAGCCGCGCCACGCCCTTGTACATCGGGTAAACCGCCACGCAGGCCGCCTTGAGCTTATAAACGTCCTTATACTTCGGCAGCCCCGGCTCCATCGCAAAACCGCGCAGCGTGACCATATTGGCCGGTTCGTGGCCTTTCAGCACCTTGCGAGCTTCGTCTAACCACTGGTTGACCAGTTTGGCGGTCGCTTCGGCTTCCGGCGCCAGCGCCCTGGCGGGCAACGTCGGTTTGCCGGTCACCTGCGGGTCGGTATCCGCGATGCTGCCGTTCAGTCCCGCGCCACGCAAAATCAGGGCGAAACGATAATCCTGCACCGCCTCGACGATGGTTTCCACGCCCGGCAGTTTGATCTGTTTGAGCAGCGCCACCCGCTTCGCGCCTTCTTCGGTCGGGATGCGCCCCGCGCGCCGGTCGGTAATCAGCCCGTTTTCGTCTACGGTGCAGAAGTTGCCGCGAATCGCCACGTCGCCGGGCAGCACTTCCAGGCCGATGCCGGTGGCTTCCAGCACGCCGCGCCCGATCTCGTACTGAATCGGGTCATACCCGAACAACGCCAAGTGCGCCGGGCCGCTGCCAGGGGCCACCCCGCGCACCACCGGAATGCTCAGGCCAGTGCTGCCTTCCTGGGCCAGCCTGTCCATGTTGGGTGTGGAAGCGGCTTCCAGTTCGGTAGGGCCGCCGGCTTCGCGCGGCAGGCCGCCCAGGCCGTCCATCACCAGCAGAACGATTTTGCCGCCGGTGTCCTGTGCCAGGCGGCTGATGAGTTCAAAATTCGCCATCTGTCGTACCCTCTCTGTCCTTGCAGTGTGTAGGGGCGGGTTTGCCATCTCGCCTTCACGTTTGTAACCCCACCCCCGGCGCTGTGTCAAGGACAATCGGCGCTGCGCTGCCGGACGAATATCCCGATTCCGCGCCGATAAACCGCCCGCTGTAGTATAGTAGAAGCGATGGCGGCTTTTTGAAAAAAGGTTCAGACGATATGGATTTTGACCTGACCGAAGAACAACGGATGTACCGGCGCGCCGTGCGCGACTTCTGCGAGGGCGAGATCAAACCCTACGCGGCGCAGGTGGACGAAACCGGCGAACTGCGATGGGAAGCCATCCAGAAGATGCCCGCGCTCGGATTGACTGGGCTGCAAGTGCCGGAGGAATACGGCGGCGCGGGGCTGGATACCATCAGCGCGGCGATAGCGGTGGAGGAACTGGGGCGCGCCTGCGGCTCGACGGCGCTCTCGGTTTCGGCGCACAACGGCCTGTGCTGCGGGCCGATTGTCGCCTGGGGGACAAAAGCCCAGAAGGAACGCTACCTGCCGCTGCTGACCGGCGGCCAGCATCTCGGCTCGCTGGCGCTAACCGAACCGGGCGCGGGGTCGGACCTGGCGGGCGGCGTGACGACCACCGCTGTGAAAGAAGGCGACAGCTGGATCATAGACGGCAGCAAAGCCTGGATCACCAACCCCAAATATGCGCCGGTCATCATCACGCTGGCGCGCACCGATCCGCAGGCCGGGACGCACGGCTTCAGTATGCTGCTGGTCGAGCCGCAGGCGGACGGCCTGACCGTTCATCCGCCGGAGAAAAAAATGGGGCTGAAAGGTTCGCCCACGCAGATGCTCAGTTACGACGAAGTGCGCGTGCCGCTGGACGCGCTGCTGGGAGAAGAAGGGCGCGGCTTCCACCAGACTATGCAAACGCTCGACGGCGGGCGCGTCAGCATTGGGGCGTTAAGTGTTGGGCTGGCGCAGGCGGCCTTTGAAGCCGCCGTTGTTTACGCCAAACAGCGCCGTGCCTTCGGCAAAAGCATCTCGGAACACCAGGCCATCCAGTGGATGATCGCGGATGCAGCGCTGGAGATCGAAGCGGCGCGGCTGATGGTCTACCGGGCGGCCTGGATGAAAGACCAGGGCCGGGACTTCTCGAAAGCGGCGGCGATGGCGAAACTGATGGCAAGCGAGGTGGCCGAAAAAGTGGCACGCAGCGCCATCCAGATACACGGCAGCTACGGTTACAGCCGCGAATTTCCAGTCGAACGCATTTACCGCGACCAGCGGTTGATGACCATCGGCGAAGGCACCAGCGAAATTCAACGGCTGGTGATCGCCCGCAAAGTCCTCCAGGAATTTTGACCGCCGGCAGCACGGGCGCGCCCCGCAGGGGCTTCCTTCGGTCGCACACCGGCGCGCCCGGAACGGTTTAACCCCGGAAGCTGGAATTTTCTTTGTTTTTGGGCAGATGCTTAGAGTTTATCCATAAACCCACCAGTCAGTGGGCTTAAGCCCACTGTTCTGCTGTCAGATCAATTGGTTTATGGATAGGTTCTTATGCTGTCTCAAGCGATTCTTTATCCCGGCGGGTCATGTTGACCGTTGTGCGGCAAGTGTGGTTCTTCTATAATAGAACGTCTGTGCAAGTCCCCTTTTCGCCCGCAGTGAGTCCAGGCAGGTGATATGACTCAAGATAAGATCATCGTTCGCGGCGCGCGCGAGCATAATCTCAAAAATATTGATGTCGAAATCCCTCGCAATAAACTCGTCGTCATCACCGGCTTGTCGGGTTCGGGGAAATCATCCCTGGCGTTCGATACGATTTTTGCGGAAGGCCAGCGGCGCTACGTCGAAAGCCTGAGCGCCTACGCCCGGCAGTTCCTCGGCCAGATGGAAAAACCGGACGTAGACCAGATCGAAGGACTCAGCCCTGCCGTTTCGATTGACCAGAAAGGCGTCAGCCACAACCCTCGCTCGACGGTGGGGACGGTGACGGAAATTTACGACTACCTGCGCCTGTTGTATGCCCGCATCGGCGTGCCTCACTGCCCGGTGTGCGGCGAAGAAGTGGTCGCCCAGAGCGCGCAGCAGATCGTGGACGCGGTGCAGGCCATGCCGGACGGCACGCGGATTCAAATCCTCGCCCCGGTCATTAAAGGGCGCAAGGGGCATCACGAGCGCGTTTTCGAGGACATCCGCAAAGCTGGTTTCACCCGCGCCCGCGTGGATGGCGAAGTGCGCGATGTGAGCGAGGACATCACGCTTGACCGCTACAGCATCCATAATATCGAAGTTGTGGTTGACCGGCTCATCATCCGGCGGCACGAGTCCGAGGACGAAGCCCGCAGCGCCGAAAGCCGCCTGACCGAAGCCATCGAGACGGCGCTGGAGATTGGCGATGGCGTGGTCATCATCAATGACCTGAGCGAAAACCCGCCCCACGACATCCTGTTCAGCGAGCAGTTGGCCTGCGTGCATGGTCATGGCAGCATCCCGGAAATCGAACCGCGCACCTTCAGCTTTAACACGCCGAAAGGCGCCTGCCCGGACTGCCAGGGGCTGGGCTTCCGGCTGGAACTCGACCCCGACCTGCTGGTGACGAACCCCGACCTGAGCCTAGCGCAGGGCGCGGTGGATAACAATGGCTGGAACTTCGAGGACCCCGGCAGTTGGGGGCGCAACATCATGGAGGCGGTGGCGCACCATTACGGCTTCAAGATGGACACGCCCTGGCGACACCTGACGCCGGAGCAGCGTAACGTCATCCTGTACGGCACCAACGGCCACAAAATCCGCGTCTATTACACCAACCCGCGCGGTGACCGGCGGGAATATATGACCGCTTTCGAGGGGGTGATTAACAACCTCGCCCGCCGCTACCGCGAAACCGACTCGGAGTACATTCGCGAGAAGATCGAATCGTTTATGTCAAAAATCCCCTGCAACACCTGCGGGGGTAAACGCCTGCGCCCGGAGGCGCTGGCCGTCACTATCGCCGGGCAGAACATTTACGATGTGACGCTCAAGCCGGTTTCCGAGCTGCTCAACTGGGTTAAGGCGCTGCGCGGCAACGGCAAAACGCCCCTCCTCAATGAGCGCGAGCGCGAGATCGCCCGCCAGATTTTGAAGGAAATCGAAGCCCGCGTGGGCTTTTTGAACAACGTCGGCCTCAACTACCTCACGCTTTCTCGCTCTGCCGGCTCGCTCAGCGGCGGCGAGGCGCAGCGTATTCGCCTGGCAACGCAGATCGGCAGCCAGCTTACCGGCGTGTTATACGTCCTGGACGAACCTTCCATCGGGCTGCACCAGCGCGACAACGCCAAGCTGATTCAGACGCTCATCGGGATGCGCGACCTGGGCAATACCATGCTGGTGGTGGAACACGACGAAGAAACCATGCGGAGCGCCGACTGGATTATTGACCTGGGACCTGGCGCGGGCGAATACGGCGGGCGCATCGTGGCCGAAGGCACGCCGGAACAGGTGATGCAGGTCGAGGACAGCCTCACCGGCGCGTATCTAGCCGGTCAGCTGCGGATTGACGTGCCGGAACAGCGGCGGCCCGGCAGCGGCCAATGGATTACCGTGCGCGGCGCGCGGGAGAACAATCTCAAAAATATTGACGTGAGCATCCCGCTCGGCAGGCTGGTCTGCATCACCGGCGTCAGCGGCAGCGGCAAAAGTTCGCTGATGGTGGACATCCTCTACCACCGGCTGGCGCAGCTCATCAACGGCAGCAAAAACCGCCCCGGTGACCATGACACCATCGAGGGCGTCGAACACATAGACAAAATCATCAACATTGACCAGAGTCCCATCGGGCGGACGCCGCGCAGCAACCCTGGCACGTATACCAAGATGTTCGACCCCATCCGGGCGCTGTTCGCCGAACTGCCGGAGAGCAAAATTCGCGGTTACACCGCCGGGCGTTTCAGTTTTAACGTCAAGGGCGGGCGCTGCGAAAACTGCCAGGGGCAGGGTGTTTTGCAGATCGAGATGCAGTTTTTGCCGGATGTATATGTCACCTGTGATGTCTGTCATGGGTCGCGCTACAACCGCGAAACGCTCCAGGTGAAGTATAAGGGCAAAAGCATCGCCGATGTGCTGGACATGACCGTGAGCGAAGCGCACGAGTTTTTCGTCAATGTCCCAACCATCGGCAGCAAGCTGGAAACCCTGGAAGCGGTCGGCCTGGGTTATATTCGCGTCGGCCAGCCGGCCACCACCCTCAGCGGCGGTGAGGCGCAGCGTATCAAACTCAGCCGCGAGCTGAGCAAACGCGCCACCGGCCAGACCCTGTACATTTTAGACGAACCTTCGACCGGGCTGCACGCCGCCGACGTGAAACGGCTGATCGCTGTTTTACAGCAGCTTGTGGATAATGGCAATACTGTCCTGGTCATCGAACATAACCTGGACATCATCAAGGTCGCCGACTGGATTATTGACCTGGGGCCGGAAGGCGGCGACGCGGGCGGTTATATCATCGCCACCGGCACGCCGGAGGAGGTCGCGTCTGTGGAGTCCAGCCACACGGGGCGCTACCTGCGCCCCTACCTCAAAATGTCCCAGGCGGCGGCAGATTAACCGCTGCGCCGGCAGTCAACCGTAAAACGAGGCGGGTTCGATGACCCGCCTCGTTGTTTTTCCCGCATCCGCCATATTGTGCGATTTATCCCAAAGAAACGTGTTATTTATCAGCTTTTTGCACAATTTCACGAAAAGTTTATTTCTTTCTGGCCGCGTTTAGGCTATACTCAATAATAAATAACGTTTCTTTTTGGCGAAGTCAACAAGCGCCAGCGATGACTCTGGTGGAGGAGCATTCTCAAATGGTGGTCGCTTTAAACAGTGCTAATCATGTTCTCGATACCATACCAAATGCCTATCAAACTGCTCTTGCTCAATATGATCGCGCGGTGCGGTATCTCGATCTGGATGAAAATGTGATCGAATATATGCGCTGGCCGCGCCGCGAATTCTCCGTCAATTTCCCCGTCAAACGCGACGATGGCCGGGTGGAGATGTTCACCGGCTACCGGGTGCATCACAGCACCGTGCTGGGGCCGTCCAAAGGCGGCATCCGTTACAGCCTGGATGTGACGCTGGATGAAGTCCGCGCGCTGGCAATGTGGATGACCTGGAAATGCGCGCTGGTTCATCTGCCCTACGGCGGCGCTAAAGGCGGCGTCCTGGTAGACCCCAAAACGATGAGCCAGGCTGAACTGGAGCGCCTCACGCGCCGGTATGCCTCGGAACTCATCCCCCTTATGAGTCCCCATGCCGACATCCCCGCCCCTGACATGGGAACCAACGCCCAGATGATGGCCTGGATTATGGATACTTACAGCATGACGGTCGGTTATTCCGTCCCGGCAGTCGTCACCGGCAAGCCGGTTAATGTCGGCGGCAGCCTGGGGCGCAACGAAGCCACCGGGCGCGGCGTCATCATCTGTATGGTCGAGGCGCTGAAACGGCGCGGCGATACCGATCCCGGCAGCATCCGGCTGGTTATTCAGGGTTTTGGCAATGTCGGCTCTCATGCGGCGGCTTACGCCTACGATCTGGGTTACAAAATTCTCGCCGTCAGCGACGTGAACGGCGGCATTTACAACCCCACAGGTCTGGATATCCCGGCACTGCGCCGGTATTACGCTCAAAATGGCACGCTGGCGGGTTTTCCGAACAGCGAGCCGGTTACGAATGCCGAACTGCTGACTTTGCCCTGCGACGTGTTAATCCCGGCAGCGATGGAGGGCCAGATCACCAAAAATAATGCCCCCAGGATTCAAGCCTCGATGATCGTGGAGGGCGCGAACGGCCCGACCACGCCCGAAGCGGATGACATCCTGGAGGAGCGCGGCATCCTGCTGGTGCCGGACATCCTGGCAAATGCCGGGGGTGTGATCGTTTCTTATTTTGAATGGGTTCAAGACTTGCAAGCCTTCTTCTGGGACGAAGAAGAGGTCTACCGGCAGTTGGAGCGCATCCTGCTGCGGAGCTACGACTCGACCGCGCATATGGCCGAACAGCATAACGTCAACATGCGTATGGCCGCGCAGATGTCCGCCATCAACCGGGTAGGCAAGGCGTTGATGACGCGCGGCATTTACCCGTAAACCGCTTCATCCGCCAGGGGTTAATCTCTATCTCTGCGCGGGTGGGTACAGTCTGGCCTTTTTGCGCTGGATTTCGTTAGAATAGGGGCTGCCTGCGGGCAGTCCTTTTATTTGCGGCTGTCGCTTATAATAAAACGACAGCCTGTTATCCGACAAAATAAGCCGGCGGCTCGTTTTAAAACAGTCCTGGAGAAACCGTGTTTGATGAATATTCTCAATAAGTTCCGCCGCGCCGATACCCGTAAAAACCCGGCCCCGAATAAACCGCTGTCCCCGACGCTGCACGAGGCGCTGGAAGCTGCCCGCCGCGCCCGGCGCGCTGAAAATTATGACCAGGCGCTCGAAGCCTTGAACCGGGCGCTGAACCTGGCATCCCAGGATGCAGCCTCGCTGGCCGTAGTCGCCGTCACCCAGGCCGAAGTTTACATCGAACAGCGGCGGTGGGAAGAAGCGGAAGCGGCGCTCCAGAAAGCCAGACAAATGGCCGAAGACAGCAGCCCGCGCACGCATCTGGCCTATGTGCTGCATGTGTTCGGCGTGCTGGCGCAGGCGCGCGGTGATTGGGACCAGGCGCGGGTTTTTTATGAGGAAACCCTCCAGACCGCGCGCAGTGTTCGCAGCATCGGCGCGGAAGGGCGGGCGCTGGGGCATCTGGCCGATACATATCTCCAGGATGATAACGCCAGCTACGCCATCCATCTTTTACGGGATGCGCTGCCCAAGTTGAGCCTGACCGGCGACGTTGAATACAGCGCCTATTTTGTCGGGCGGCTCGGCCAGGCGCTCATCCAGGCCGGGCAGGAAACCGAAGGCTGGCAGTTGATCGAACGCGCGCTGCGCCTGTCCCAACAGCTTGCCTACCGGCGCTATGAGCGGCACTGGTCGGTTATCATCGGCGACCGGGCGCTTCAGGAAGGCCGGTACGATGACGCCAGCGCCCGGTTTGAACACGCCCTGACACTGTTCGATGCGGACGCGGCCAACCACGAGCATATCTATGTTTTGTGCCGGGCCAGCAAAGCCTCCCTGGGCGCGCGGCGCACCGCCCAGGCCATCCACTCGGCGCGGCAGGCGGTCGAGCTGGCGGCGCGCCTGGGCGACGAGGCGGCGCTGGCCGAAGCGCGCGGCGCGATGGGTATGGCGCTGCTGGCTAACCGGGATCATGACGGCGCGGTTGAACATCTGCGCGCCGCCGCCGATTTTTATACCAACGCCAACGGCGGCAGCATAGATGCCCTACGCAGCCTGGGGGCAGCCCTGGCGGACGGCGGCCAGTTTGACCAGGCGGCTGCGGCCTACCAGCGTGCTGTCCGGCGCGCCGAGCAGGACGGCGAACGACTGCCGCTGGCGCAGGCGCGCCGTGACCTGGGGCTGCTGTACGCCCGCTGCCGTGACCTGCCCGCCGCCATCCGCGAGTGGTCGGCGGCGCTGGACATCTACGAAGTTGAAAAACATCCGGCGCAAGTGGCGCGTTTGTACTGCGACATTGCCGCCGCGCGTAAGTATCTGGGACAGGGGCAGCGCGCGCTGAAGGATTACGAACAGGCGTTGATGGCGATCAACGATCTGAAAGAGGATTGGGAAACACGCGGCCTGGTGCTGTCCAATGCGGCCAATGCTTATGTTGACCAGGGCGATCTCGAATCGGCAGAGGCATTTTTTAACGAGTCCATCGCTATTGCCCGGCGCATCGGAGACCAGGCCGCCGAAGCGACGCGGCGCGGGAACTACGGCTGGTTTTTGCTGGCGACCGGAAAGCCGCAGCAGGCTGTCGCTGCCTTACAGTATGCCCTGCAAATCAGCAAAACGCTGCGGCTGGAACTCCAGGCGGCTATTCAGACCGATAACCTGGGGCTGGTTCAGGATTTGATGGATAATCCATCCAGGGCGCTGGAATATCACCAGCAGGCGCTGGAAATGGTCGAGCCGCTGAACGCGCCGCACTGGAAACATATCTTTACCGCGAACCTGGTTTCGACCCTGGTGGCGCTGGGCCGCCTGGATGAAGCCGCGCCGCTGGCCGAAACCGTTCTGTCCGCTGGGCAAAAAGATGGCGATGTCGAAGTCATCGTGCGCGGCCTGCTGGGGCAGGCGCAGGTGGCGCTCGGCCAGGGCGCGCACGAAACAGCCGGCGCAGCGTTGGAAGAAGCGGTGTCGCTGGCGCGCCGGGGCGATATGCGGCGGCTGCTGGCCGAGGCGCTCAGCCTGTTTAGCCGGCAGCAGGCGGCGGCGCAGCAGCCGGAACAGGCGGCGGCGCTGTGGGATGAAGCCTCTAAACTGTTCCACATGCTGCACATGCCCCAGGCGCACATGCCACCCACCTGGATTAACCGCCAGCTCGGCAAATCGGTCGGGGGCTAAAGATCACGATCAGGAAGCGGCATGGCAAAATTCTGGTTTATCTCCGCGCCTCTGTTCGGCCACCTGGATTGGGGTGGATTTCTCAAAACCGCCCAGGCACTCCGGCGGCGCGGTCATGATGTGACATGGGTGAGCGAAAAGGCTGTCGGCGGCGCGCTGGCTAAGGCGGATGTGCCGTTCGCCCCGGTGCGGCGCACCGGCTGGCTGTGGCCGCCGCCCCCCACGCCCGACCTGTCGGGCATCCCGCCGCAGGAAGCGGTAAACCTGCGCTATCGGCGCGCGCTCGACACCTGGTTAAGCGAAAACCTGGTAGGCGAAGCGGTTGAGGCGCTGCTGGAACTGGCCGGCGACCTGGGGAAACCCGATGTGGTCGTCACCGATCCATTTTTGAGCGCCGCGGCGCTGGCGGCTGAGTCGCTGGATGTGCCGCTGGCGGTCTGCGGCTGGCCGGCCATGCGCGCCCTAAACGCCGACGATTTATTCCCGGTGCAGCAAACCCTCGGCCAGGAAAGCCAGGAACGTATCGCCCGGCTGTGCGCCCGCTTCGGGCTGGCAGGTGCAAACTTCGCCAAAGGCCCGACACCTTCTCTCCTCAGCCCGCACCGGCATATCAGCTACTTCAGCCCCTTCTGGTATCAGGCTGATGCGGATAATCTGCTGCCGCAAACGCTGTTTGTCGGCGGCAGCCCGACCCCGCCCGCCGACCCGCCGCCCCCCTGGCTGGCGGACATCTCACCCAAAACGCCGCTGGCTTTAATCACCCTGGGCAGCGTTTTCACCGGCGATCTGGGGTTTTTTAGCTGGGCGGCACAGGCAGCGGCGCGGACAGGCTATCTACCGGTCGTGGTCATCGGCTGGAATCCGATACCGCCGGAGCGAAAAGCCGAATTAAAAGCGGCACTGCCGCCTGGCACACGGCTGCTGAACTGGGTTCCGTTCGACCATCTGCTGCCGCGCGTCCGGTTGATTTTCCATCACGGCGGTATGGGTACGACTCACGCGGCCATCATTCACGGCATTCCGCAAATCGCCGTCCCCCACGCTGCCGACCAGCGCGGTAATGCCCGCCGCATCGCTCAGGCGAAGGTCGGCCTTAACCTGTCGGCGCTGGAAGTCCAGCACGGCGGGCTGCTGGACGGCGCGCGGGCGATTAGTGCCAGCGCGCGCGTTTTACAGAACGCCCGCGATTTGGCGGCAGCTTTTGCCGCGCTCGGCGGGCCGGAACGCGCCGCCGACGCGCTGGAAACATTAAAACCCTGATGGGCGTTTTACAGCTTCCTGTTGCGGCTGACGATATTCAGAATACGGTCGTGGCGGGCGAAAATCACCAGCGTGTCTCCGCCTCGCACGATGGTCTTACGCGAAGGCTGCACCTCCACGCTGCCGCCGCTGCTGTAAAGCACGATGTCCATCTCATTTTGTTCTTGCAGCGTCCCAACGTCCGCCCCATCCATAAATGACCCTGGCTCAACCACCAGGCGAATCATGCTGTAATCCGCGCCGCCGATATGAATCGTCTGGGTGATTTCGATGCCCACTGCCGCCCCGGCAAAAGCCGGCGCGGACAGTTCGGATGCGCTCAAGACGGCATCCACACCCATAAAGTTTTTCATCTGCTTGGAAAACTGGTTATCCCACATCCGGGCGACGATGCGGATGTCGGGGTTCATGTCCCGCGCCCGCATGATCGCTTCCAGGTTGGTATGGTCGCTGGCGGTGCAGGCGACAAAAGCGTGGGCATACCGCAGCCCGGCTTTTTCGAGCGTTTGCGGGGCGCGGCCATCTTCAAGAATCAGCGGCACACCCAGATGGATCAGTTCGCTGTCTACCTCTGGCTTGATTTTGACATCAATGCCGACCACCTCAAAACCCATGTCAACCAGGGCGCGCGCCACGCGCAGACCGACATGCCCCACCCCCATTACGATCACATGGTTACGATATGTCGAAGCCACCGCTTCCTCCCAGGCATTTCGGCGTTCTCCTCGATTAAAGAACAGCCGCACAAAGTCCACCGTGCCGCGCCCGATGATAAAAATCGCAATCGGCGGGAGCAGATACCAGAAAATGATGAGATACCATTCCGGCGGCGCTTCCTCCGGCGTTTCGAGAATCATCAGTTGCAGCATCAGGTATGGGCGGTCAATGAGCGCAATCTCCTGGCCGCGCGCTATCTGGTACAGCTCACCGTACAGATACCCACCACCAAACGTGACCAGCAAAAAGACGATGATTGGCACGCGGAACTCGCGCCATAAGGCAGACGTATCGCGCCAGACGGCTCGCAGCGCGCGCGCCAGGCGTGTGGTCCGCTGCCGCCCGTTTGGAAGCACCAACCGCGTATAAGGCACGTTTTTACCCTCCAGATCTATGAGTATTGTACCGTAATTTGGGACGCGGCTGACCTGAGCTTGGTACGCGCAAATGTCCATCAAAAATAGATAACTGCGGGTTGAAAAGTCATCGGGGGTATGTATAATGTAAACATTCTCGGCCCCGTAGTTCAGTGGCAGAACAGGAGCCTTTTAAGCTCTGTGTCGTAGGTTCGAGTCCTACCGGGGTCACAAAAGCCGACATGAAATGAAATAGACGGGACTTAATCTGACACTCTAGGTAAACTGTTGAGGATACAGGAGAGTGTCAAGATGACGAACGAACAGAAGATCATCGCCACAAAGTTGGGGCTGCTGAAGCTGGCAGAGACGCTGGGCAACGTGAGCGAAGCCTGTAAGGTGATGGGCTACAGCCGTGACAGCTTCTACCGTTTCAAGGAACTCTACGAGCAGCATGGTGAGGCAGGTCTTCAGGAGATCAGCCGCAAGAAAGCCAATCCGAAGAACCGGGTCGAGCCTGCGGTAGAGGCAGCCGTGGTGGCAATGGCAAGCGACTATCCTGCCTACGGTCAACTGCGAGCTTCCAATGAGTTGAAAAAACGAGGCGTTTTCGTTTCACCCGGTGGGGTGCGCTCGATCTGGCTGCGCCACAGCCTGGAGACCTTCAAGAAGCGTTTGCAGGCATTGGAACAGCAGTTGGCCGCCAACCAGAGTATGGTGCTGACCGAGGCCCAGGTGGCGGCACTGGAGAAAAGCAAGCAGGAGAAAGAGGCGCACGGCGAAATCGAGACTGAGCATCCGGGCTACCTGGGCGCTCAGGACACCTACTATGTCGGCACGCTCAAGGGCGTGGGCCGCATCTACCAGCAAACCTTCATCGACACCTATAGCAAGGTGGTGTTTGTCAAGCTGTATGATCGCAAAAACGCGCTGGTGGCTGCCGATCTGCTCAATGACCGGGTGCTGCCGTTTTTCGAGCAGCAGGAAGTCCCGCTGCTGCGCATCCTGACGGATCGTGGGACGGAATATTGTGGCTCGTTGCAGCATCATGAGTACCAGTTGTACTTGGCGATTGAGAACATCGACCACAGCCGCACGAAGGCGCGGCATCCGCAGACCAACGGCATTTGCGAACGCTTCCACCGCACCATCCAGGACGAGTTCTATGCCATCGCCTTCCGCAAGAAAATCTACAACACGCTGGAAGAATTGCAGACGGATTTGGACGAGTGGGTGGAACAGTACAACCGGGAGCGCACCCACACCGGCAAATACTGCTTTGGCCGCACGCCGTTGCAGACCTTCCGTGAGACCAAACACTTGGCACAGGCCAAGCAATTGGATACGCTCTTTGAGTGGCAAGAAGTGAAGTCAGACATCCCCGACAACCAACCATCCGAAGTTGTCGGTTAGGTCGCTTGTGTCAGATGAAATCTTGTCTAATACACACCCATCTCAATTCGCATTGGCAGATCAGTCAATGGCTATCCGTCCAGTCATCGAGTGATCGCAGTGCTGCGCTGACCCGTTCATCTGTCGTGCCCATACGCATCAACAACGGCGGAATAGCATCGTCTGCCAACACGCCAGCGAGTAAATGCGCTGATGTGATGCCTTTCTCCCCGCGCTCCTGAGCGATGGCCGTCGCCCGTTCCAGTGTTTGTTTCACACCTAAGCTCAGATCGAGCTGTGTCGATTGCCGAGCATCAGCCTGGCGCATTCGCCGCAGCTTATCGGCAGTGATGCCAAGTCCGTTCAGGACGTGTGCGGCGGTACTCTCACCAATGGGGACTTGTGCTAACCCAATGAGCAGATGGCGGGTATCGATAGTTGCTGATTGCTCCAGTACGGCTTCCCGATGCGCTGTGCTGAGCGCCTGTCGGGCAGTCTGTGTGAAGCGGGTCATCTGATTCGTATTCATCTCTTTCTCCTCATCTTCACCCATTAGGGTACAACAAATTCGAATACCCACGAACCCGAAATACGCTGTTGGTCATTACCGCCCCCGCTGCCAAAGCCGATCAACTCAGTGATCTCAAGCTGCCACTTCCCCTTATAGTCGAACATCCCGGCAAAGTAGGTGTAATCATTACACGTCAGGTCGCCATCCATGAACGGCTGAACCCCACCGCCGCCGGGCACTTCGCCCTGAGTCGTCGTCAGGCTCGGTATGGCTGTCCACTGGCGCACGGGGTCGGGTGCAACAAAGCAGACGACCAGGCGCGTTTGCGAGGGAGATACGCTCACGCGCCGCAAACTGACCGTAATGTCCTGGTCAGTGGCGGTCAAGGGGGTATCCAGCACCCGCTGTTCATCAACCAGCGCGATGCTGAAATCAAAGGTGAACAGACCTTCTGGTCCTTCTTTCACCGCGTCGTATTGTTCAAGCGGTATGTGCGTTCGCTGAGTTAAGGGAATCCCGTAAACACCGACTTCCAGATGCAACTCCAGGTTTGATCTGCCGCTCACATCAACTATGCTCAGGTCGTGGGTGCGTATAATCAGGCTGCGGTCAGACGTCGGGATGACATCACCGGATTCGCCCCACCCCACACCTTCGCCATTTTCGTCAATCAGAGCAGACATACCCTGAAGAAAGGGGATTTCCTGTCCGGTATCGCGTACCCGCAGTCGATATACATCGCTGGACAGGTCTGTGTAGGGTGTGTCGGGATGCCCATCAATGATATAGGCAACGGTCAGCCGATTACCATCGGCATACGCCCACTCCAGAGTCACGGTATACCCATCGATGGTCTGGCTGATCCCGATTTCGTGACCAAGCCCCTGTTCATAGATTGCCCTCAGACCTGCGTCATGCTGAATGTACTGCTGCAACAGCGTATTCATCGCAATGACCACGCCAATCCCAAGGGTCAGCACCACCATCAACACAGCCGCAGTCCTGGCAGATAATCTGCCATATCGACGTGGTTGTACTGCTGTCAATACCTGTCGGGCTTGTCTACGCTGAACGAACTCGCGCCGCAGACGCTGTGACAGCTCCTCTTCGAAGCGCGCTCGCGGTTGCGGAGCGGACGCGGTGAGCAGCGCCTCAAAATCCATAATTGCCTGCATGTTTTCCTCCTGATCCCGGTTTGCCTGCTCATTCATCGCTGGCCTCTTCTGCCGCAGATTGTGCAGCATTGTGCTTCTTCTGAAGCTCATTCAGCGCTCGACTGAGGTAAGCGGAGACCGTCTTTTCGCCGATTCCCAATACGGCGGCGATTTCCTGATTGTGCAGACCACCGTAGTAGCGCAGCGTGACGATCTCGCGCTGACGTTCTGGCAGGGTGAGGATCATCCGGTACAGCCGCGCGGCTTCCTCATTTTCGCTGAAGATGTGATCGGGCTGTTTCTCGCCTGAGAGGCATGGTTCAGCATCCTCCAGTGACAAGAGGCTCTCATGCCGCCCATTCTGGCGATAGTGATCGGCGACAGCGTGGCGGGCAATCACAAACAGCCAGGCGGCAAAGCTGGCCTGTTGTCGATTCCGTATCTGATCCAGGTGCTTGATCACCCGCAGGAACACCTCGGCAACAACATCCTCCACATCCTGGGGATGAGCGATGCGTGAAGCGATGTAACCGTAAACACGTCGTGCATAACGATGGTAAAGCGTCTCGAAGGCCTCCGCATCATCAATGGCGCGCCGGACGAGTGCCTGTTCATCTACAACATCGGGCATGTCTGCTCCTCACCTCACACTCTATAAGACGTGAGGAAAGGGCAAAATACTGCCCTGAAAATCCCACCTACTGTCACAGGTGAAACAGCCGTACCTGTCACAGCGGCGATTTTGTGCCTGTAGAAGTTGAAAAACGCGCGCGTTTCTCTGTGACCACGAATGGCAGATTGCAGCCTGTTTCAGTTGTGACGGCGTGACATGCCCGATTGTTTCCTCCTCGCACTACCGCCGACGCGGCGAGTGTGCAGCGCGGGTTTCCTCCCAGTCAAACACCGGCGGCGGTACGCCAGTACCACCGTCCCGGCGGGACTGCTGGTGCTGGCCTGGTCAACCGGTTGCTGCGTTTTGCCCTGGTATGACATCACTTTGCGGGGAGCGGGCATTCTACCTCATCCTCTAATTATGAAGGTTAACCAGTCGCTATACAAGTCGAGAAGTTCTTTATCGTCCATGTGGATAGTTTATCTCGGTCCGCTGTGTAAGGTGAATTGTTAAACCTGGCGGTAAAGGCGCTGGCTTTATAAGCAGCGTCGGGGCGGAACAGCCGCCCACCCCGACGCTAAAAATTATTTCGGCTGCATTCTCACCGCGCCGTCTAGTCGAATAACCTCGCCGTTCAGGTACGGATTTTCCAAAATGGCCTGGGCCAGCTGTGCGTATTCATCCGGGTCGCCAAAACGCGCCGGGAACGGAATCTGCGATGCCAGCGAATTTTGCACCTCGTCGGTCATCATGGCGACCATCGGCGTTTTGAAGATGCCCGGCGCGATAGTCATCACGCGGATACCCAGCCGCGACAGATCGCGGGCGATAGGCAGCGTCATGCCCACCACCCCGCCTTTGGAAGCCGCATAAGCTGCCTGCCCCACCTGCCCGTCAAAAGCCGCCACCGACGCCGTATTGACGATGACACCGCGCTCGCCGTTTGCGTCCGGCTCGTTGGTCGCCATCTGCGCCGCCGCCAGCCGGATGACATTGAATGTGCCGATCAGGTTGATTTTAATCACCGTTTCGAACAGGTCGAGCGGGTGCGGGCCTTCTTTACTCACCGTCCGCCCGGCCCAGGCCACGCCCGCGCAGTTGATGGCCGCGTTCAGCCCGCCGAAAGTTTGTACCGCCGCCTGGACAGCTGCGCCGATTTCGGCCTCGCTGGTCACGTCGGCCTGGGCAAAACGCGCCGATTCGCCCAGTTCATCGGCCAGCGCCGCGCCCCGTTCGGTATCCCGATCCACGATTACCACCCGCGCGCCCTGGTTAACGAAACGACGAACGCAGGCCGCGCCCAACCCCGACGCGCCGCCGGTCACAAGAATAACTGCATTTTTCAGTTCCAAAATCGTTTCTCCTTTTTTCAACAAACCACTGTAACACGCTGCGCCGATTTTATCGCATTTGGTCATCCATTTTTGGTTTATTTTTGGGGAAGGACGGCCATAATAGTGAGATTGTCGGATTTTACACCGGTGAGGAATAAGCTATGAGCGCCGTCCAACCGCCGCCACCCCGTCCACGCCGAGGCTGCCTGAGGTTTATCATCCGGCTGATACGCTGGCCGGTGCTGCTGGCGCTGACACTGGCCGCCGCCGGGTACATCTTCGAGGCAGGCGCGGCGCGCGGCGACCAGCAGCGTTATCCCCCGCTGGGCAAACATCTGATAATCGAAGGGCGTGAAATCCATATCTACTGCGTGGGGAACGGCAGCCCTACAATCATCCTCGAAGCGGGCGTGGGCGGTTTTTCGTTAAGCTGGCAGCGCGTCCAGCCGGGCATCTCGCACCTGACCCGTGTATGCAGCTACGACCGCGCCGGCATGGGCTGGAGCCAGCCCAGTCCCGGCCCACGCACGCCGCAGCAAATCGTGGCGGAACTGCGGGCGCTGCTGGCAGAAGCCGAGATAGAGCCGCCTTATGTCCTGGCCGGACACGGGCTGGGCGGGCGTTACGCGCTGACGTTCGCGGCTTTACATCCTGATGAGATCAGCGGACTGATCCTGCTCGATGCCACCCACCTGCCGCTGGAGTCCGCCGGCGCGGGACGGCTTCACAACTGGGAGTGGATGGGAACAGCGGCACACTTCGGTGTGGCGCGCCTGTTCGGGCCGGAAATCGCCACGCGCCTGGAGCCGGACACCGCCGACATGCCGCCGGAAATGCTGCGCGAGATGCTGGTGCTGGCCTACAAACCCTGGCATCTCGAAGTCGCCGCCGCCGAGATGAAGGCCGCGCCCGCCGCCGACGATCTGCTCAACAGCCTAACAGCCCTCGGCGATCTGCCGCTGGTCGTGATGATGCCAGAGCGCCTGCCGGAAACAGTCGCCAGCGATTGGCAGGCCGCCTATGCTGCCACAGCCGCGCTGTCCACCAGAGGCCGCCTGGTCATGGCCGAGAACAGCGGCGCGCTGATTCCCTACGCCCGTCCCGATCTGGTCAGCAGCGTTATCCGGCAGGTCGTTGAACTGGTGCGGCGCTCATAAACGCCCCTACCGCGCGCCTGCTGATTTTGTGACAACCCGCACAAATCGCCGGGTCGAATTGTCCCCAATTGCGCCGGTTTGCGTTATGATGAGAGCAAAGTAAAGGCTCAAACCCAGGAGCGCCTTTTATGGCCCACAACGAACGAAAAAACGCCGGTTCCCCGGTCTTGCGAGGGGGGTTCGGCAGCGTCCTATCGGCGCTTGGTTCTGCTGCCGCCGGATGGATAATCTACAGCCGGCTGTTCATCAACCACGATATGCGCCTGCCGCTGGCGGTGCAGGCCGAACACCGCATTTTTTCATCCCCGCGCATTGGCGTCGTCAGTTATTATGCTGACCGCAGCGCATCGGGACGCCCGCTGGTGCTGGTTCATGCCATCAACGCGGCGGGCAGCGCCTACGAAATGCGCCCCCTGTTCGAGCGTTACCGGGGGCAGCGCCCGGTCTACGCGCTTGATCTGCCCGGTTTCGGCTTTTCGGAGCGGTCAAACCGCGTTTACACGCCGGAACTGTACAAACAGGCGCTGATTGAATTCATCTCCACCCAGGTACGCAAACCGGCGGATGTGGTGGCGCTGTCGCTGGGCTGCGAGTTTGCGGCCCGCGCCGCGCTGGAACGCCCCGATCTGTTCCACTCGCTGGTTTTCATTTCCCCCAGCGGCCTGACGGAAGGGCGCGCCGAAAAAACCTCCCAGGCCGTCAGCGGCACCGGCGCAAGCGACCTGGCCTATGCGGCGCTGGCCTTCCCGCTGTGGAGCCAGGCATTTTTCGACCTGTTAGCCACCCGCGCCAGCATCCGTTTTTTCCTCAAGCAGAGTTTTGTGGGTGACGTGCCGTCCGACCTGATCGAATACGACTTCCTGACCGCGCACCAGCCCGGCGCGCGTTATGCCCCGTTATATTTCGTCAGCGGCAGGCTGTTCACGCGGGACATTCTGGAGTCGACCTACGAACGGCTGAGCCTGCCGGCAATGGTGCTGTACGACCGGGACTTTTTTGTGCGCTTCGACCTGCTGCCGCGTCTGGTTGACAACTGCCCCAACTGGCGCGCCGTCCGCATCACGCCCACGCTCGGCCTGCCCCATTGGGAACGGCTGGACGAAACAGCGCATCATCTGGAAACTTTCTGGCGCGAACCGGCGGGTGTGTTTTAACCGCGCAACTTCCCGCCCTC
This sequence comes from Anaerolineae bacterium, assembly GCA_026645945.1. Lineage (GTDB taxonomy): Bacteria > Chloroflexota > Anaerolineae > Aggregatilineales > Phototrophicaceae > CFX2. Next base: position 4,714 of record JAPKMO010000015.1, on the reverse strand, counting down.
ACCGGCGTATTAAATTATGAGAGGCGCGCCGTCCGGCGGTGCGTCTGTCCGGGCAAGTCGGTTATAATCCACCCAGGCAAGAGCGGAGTGGGAAATCATGAATGAGATTAACGCGCGGAATATCGTGATAATCGTCGCCGCCGTCGTCATCGGGCTGGTGGTGCTGGGTTTCATCGGCACTATTCTATCGAACATCGTCCCCCTGGCGATTGTCGCGCTGATCGCCTTCATCCTGGGGCGTACGTCCCACCGGGTAAATTATCTGCAACTGGGAGGAAACGCCGTTAACCGCGCACGCGAGGCCGCCGAAACGTCGGTGGAAAAAGCCGCCGCCCGCGCCGAAACCCGCAAGGAGGCCGCCGGTTATGGAGAGGCGGCTCAGGATGCCAACCAGCGATTGGCGCAGGAGGCCCGGACTGCCGCCGAAGCCGCCGCCGCCCGCGCCGAACAGCGTGCCGCCGAAGCGCCGGCGCGGCTGGTCGAAAGCGAAACCCCGATGGAAGACCCGACCGCCAAACCGGATTTTGTGGTCAAAACCGCCGAGCAGATTCAGGCCGAATCGCGCCTGATCGAAGAAGAAGCCGCTAAAAAAGCCCAGGCGATGGATGTGCAGTCCGCGCTGGAGGAACGGCGGCGGCGGCTGTTGGGCGAAAAAGGCGACCAGGGATAAATAACCGCCGGGCGGCGGTTTTATCCCGCTTCTTATGCGCCGGGTGTTGAGTGCGCCTCATTCTTGAAGCAGCTTGAGCGCCAGCCGCCGCCCCATGCCGCGCTGGAAAGACAGCGTTACCCACAATGCCCCCAGCGCGTCCACGACCAGCGCGCGGTCTAACCCGCCAACCCAGATCGGACGCAGCCCAATATCATAAATCAGCCGTTCGACCTCGCCCCGTGTCTGTATGTCTTCCGGCCCGCAGTAGAATAAATCCGCCAGCGTCCCCTTAAACTGCGGCTGGGCGAAAATTTCCCACCCCAGGGCATTAAACGCCCGATAAGCCCGCGCCGTAGGGGCCTGTTTGAGGATCGTCAGCAGGCTGTTGACAATCGGCGCGCCGAAGTTGTTGGTGGCGTCAATGACGATTTTACCGGCCAGCGCCCGGCTGTTTTCCCGGACAATGCCTTCGACCGCCGCCGAAGGCACGGCGAATAAAATGACATCGCCCGACGGAATCGCCTGCCCGGTGAGTTCGACCAGCGCGCCGGGCAGCTTGACCCGCAGCGCCCGCGCCTTCTCGCTCTGGGGATCGCGCACGCCGAACCTTACCTGATGCCCGGCCTGCGACCACTTCCCCCCCAAGGTCCCCCCGATGTTGCCTGCCCCCAGAATCGTTATATTCATGTTTTTGCAGCCTTCCCGTCTTTGAGCCTATCTATAACGCGCTGCGTTCTGCTGTTTCAGGGCGGGACGACGCCCGCCCCATGATCGTTTACTTCTTCTTGGGGAAACGGCTCACAATCGTCGCCGGTTCTGGCAGCGGGGTTTTATCGCCCAGCTTTAACTCGCCCGGTGTTTTGCCGGGTTTGGCCCGGCTCGACCCCGCATATACCAGCACCGGCGTGCCTTCTTCGTGGGCCGCCTCGTGCAGGTAGACCTGCCCAAGCTGGTAGCCTTCGCTGTCCAGGCTGCAGCTGGTGACGAAACCGACCACCCGGCCTTTTTTGTCCAGCACCGGGTCGCCCTGGTGCGCCGGGCGCGCGCCCTTATTATCCAGCCGGAAGCGCGTTACCTCCGCTTCACGCTCGCGCTCGTGGGCGATATAAGCTGCCTTGCCGATGAAAAACGGCTTCCACAGCTTGACGTAGCTGCTAAATCCGGCGTCGGCGGGGTTCAGGTTCAGCGGCCCGGCCAGTTCATGACCATAAAGCGGCAGACCGGCTTCGGTACGCAGGCTGTCGCGGGCGGCCAGGCCGCAGGGTACTGCCCCGCGCTGCACCAGATCGCGGAACAGTTCCGGCGCGCGGTCGGGATGCACGAACAGTTCAAAGGCTACCCGCTCGCCGGTATAACCGGTGCGGGAAACGATCAGGTCATAACCGCCCAGGTTGACATGCGTCACGCCCGCCCAGGGCAGTTTGCTGACTTTGTTTTTGTCAGCCTCGCTGCCGTCCAGCGCCAGCAGCACATCCCGCGCCGCCGGCCCCTGTAAGGCCACATCCACCCGCATTTCCGCGCCCAGCGCCGGGTCACGCAGATCACGCAGCACAAAATTGCCGGCATCCCGCAGGCGGCGCTGCGGGTCGTGCGGGTCAATCTGCACCTGGCCGGCCTTGACCGCGTTCAGCCAGGCCCAGTTTTTATCGTTGTTGGAGGCGTTGACCACCATCAGGTAACGTTCCGGTTCAACGCGGTAAATCATCAGGTCGTCAATCGGGATGCCATTCACATCCAGCAGATAGGTATAATGGGACTCGCCCACCGCCAGTTTGCTCACGTCATTGGTGGTTACGGCGTCCAGAAAATCCAGCGCGCCGGGACCAACGGCGTCGAACGCGCCCATGTGTGTCACATCGAAAACGCCCGCCCGGCTGCGGACGGCCAGATGTTCGTCCATCACTGACGAATACCAGACCGGCATATCGTAACCGGCAAATTCAACCATCTTCGCGCCCATCTCGCGGTGCAGCGCGTTGAGCGTGGTCTGCTTCAAGGCCGGCGCGGCGGGTTCTTCCCAGGCAAAAACCGGCAGCGGCTCGCCCTTCGGCCCGGCATAATGCGCGCCGTTGATCCCCACGAAGTAAGCTTTACGGTCGTAACCGGCATCGTTTGCTTTTTCGTTCCAGCGCCGCTCCGACCTGCCGATGAGCTGCACATCCACCGGACCGGGGACTTTAGCGTAAGGATCGGTCGTATCAAACAGCGAGAACCCGTCCGAAAGCGCCCGCAGCCAGGCCGCCGCATATGAAGGCCGTCGCTCAACGTGCAGGCGGTATTCGCCATCGGCGCGCTCCAGCAGGCCGCGCGTGATTTCGCCGCCTTCGGCATGGAGCAGGCGCGTCGGCTGCGTCTCGCCGGGTTTGAGCGCGTATACATCGCTGGTGAGCGCCGCTTGCAGGAAGGGCGCGGCGGCCTCGCCCCGAATGGCGAGCGTCTGCCAGTTAACGGTATCCGCTTCCCGCTCCAGGTAATAAAAGTGCGGATACCCATCTGCTTGAACCTCGGTATCAATGCCAACGCTGGCCGCCAGGTCGCGCACGGCGTTTTTAGCGGCTTGCAGCGCATCAAAATCCACTTTAGCGCGTAGTTCGGGGCGTTTTTTGCCGCTGTAGCTGTAAGGCACGCAGGCTTTCAGCAGCCCGGCGATGATCTCGGCCAGATGGTCAATCTCCGGGAAGCCAAAACCGCGCTGCGTCACCCAGGGCGTGCCGATACGCAGGCCGGAGGCGCTCAAGGCGCTGCGGTCGCCGGGAATGGTGTTGCGGTTGAGGACGATGCCGGCCAGATCGAGGATGCGCGCGCCCATATCGCCGCTCAGCGGCGTGCCATCCGGCCCGACAATCGTCTTGCAGTCCACCAGCAGCAGATGGGTGTCCGTGCCACCGTGCGGGATTCGCAGGCCGTGTTCGGCCAGCTTTTGGGCCAGCCGCGCGGCATTAGCGACGGTCTGTTTTTGCAGTTCGCGGAACTGCTCGGTGTGCGCCAGGCGCAGCGCCACCGCCAGCGCCGCCATCGCGTTGATGTGCGGGCCGCCCTGCTCGCCGGGGAACACCGCGCGGTCAATTTTGCCCGCCAGCGCCGATTTATGGGTGATGATGACCGCGCCGCGCGGCCCCGCCAGCGTTTTGTGCGTGGTAAACATCACCACATCGGCGATGCCGACCGGATTGGGGTATACGCCGCCAACGATCAGGCCGGAAACATGCGACACATCGGCCAGCAGGTACGCGCCGACTTCATCGGCAATGGCGCGAAAGCGCGACCAGTCCGGCGCGTAGGGATAGCTGGTATAACCGGCGATAATCATCTTAGGCCGGTGTTCCAGCGCCAGCGCCCGAATCGCGTCGTAGTCCAGCAGTTCGGTTTCCGGGCTGACACCGTAGCTGACGATATTGTAATTTTTACCGCTCCGGTTCACCGGGCTGCCGTGCGTCAGATGACCGCCGTGCAGCAAATCCAGCCCCATAACCGTATCGCCGATGTTCAGCAGCGCGCTGTAAACCGCGTTGTTGGCCGGCGCGCCGGAAAGCGGCTGAACGTTGACGAACAACTGCTCCGGCTTCAAACCCGGCGGGGCGAACAGCTCCGCCGCGCGCCGCCGCGCCAGCGCCTCTACAATGTCGGCGTATTCCGTGCCTTTGTAATAACGTTTGTCGGCGCTGCGCCGGTATTCGGGCAGGCGGGCATTATAGTCCAGGATTTCCGCCTGGCTCATCGTCCGGGTTTCGTCCAGAGGATACCCTTCCGCATACAGGTTATGAAAAGGGGATGCCAGCGCCTCGCGCACCGCCGCCGGGACGGTGCTTTCGGATGGGATGAGGATCAGATAACGGGCCTGGCGGGCGGTTTCGTGCCGAATCAGTTCGGCTACGTCGGCGTCAAGTTCAGCCAGGCTGCCGCGAAACAAAAAATCACTGTTTGGCATGGATGCATGACCTTTATTCGGGCGAAGCTAGAAGCTGCCCATACATTAAAACGATGGATTTTAGAGTTTATCCGTAAACCCACCAGACAGTGGGCTTAAGCCCACTGTTCTGCTATCAGATCAATCGGTTTACG
>JAPKMO010000159.1 GCA_026645945.1 Anaerolineae bacterium | reverse complement strand
CACCGCTTCCGTCTGCATCTGGCCGAAGCAAGCCTGTAAATTAACAGAATCTTGACAAATCACCCGTAACATCACCCAAAATTGAGCGGTAGTTAAGATGTCCAATTATGCCAATGGTGCTATAGGCCATCGGCAAGGCATCATCTACACTGGATTTATTGCTGCGCTATACGCAGCATTTCGGAGGCAGGGTATGACTACTAACCGTAAACGCTTATTAACTACCATCATAACGGGTTTAACCGTTTTTTCGATGGTTTTTAATCTGGCGCTGCCGGTCGCCTTTTTTATAGATACGGCCCGCGCCCAGGAAACAACCGAAGAACCCGCAGCCGAAACGCCGGCTGAAACGCCCACGCCGGAGGTCACGGCGGCTGTCACCGACGAGCCGCCCCCTACCCCTGCCCCGGAAATCACATCCGAGCCGACCGCAGAACCGGCCACGCCCGTCACCGAGGAACCCCCGCTTCCGCCCACCCCGGCGGACGTTCTGTTCCAGGATGATTTCCAGGACGGCGATACTGCTGGCTGGCTGCTGTCCGCCGGATGGTTTATCGTCAGCCTGGGTGATAATCTGTTTTTAACCACCGCCGAGGCCAACCAGACGGCCACGATTGCCGACATCACCTCGGCGGATTTTGCGCTTTCGGCCCGCCTGCGGATTGAGGCCGGGCAGTCGGCGCATCTGGCGTTCCGGGCCGGCAGCGAGAGTTATACGCTGGCGCTGGATGCCGCCGGGAACACAGTCCTCTACCGGGACGCGCTGCCGGTCGCGCAAGGCGCGCCCATGCCATCCCTGCCGGAAGGCACGCCCTCACCCTGGCACACGCTCAACGTACAGGTATACGACGCGCTGATGGCGATCACGCTCAACGGCACGCCGCAGATCGTTTATGCCGACCCCGACCCGCTGCCGGCGGGTTACATCGTCTTCAGCGCGCCGACCGGCGGCGTCAGCCTGGACGAAATCATCGTCCGTCCGCAGGATGAACCATTCGAGCCGCCGGTGATTATCCCGCCGACGGCAGCCCCGCCGGTCGAGCCAACGCCGGAAATTACGCCGGAAGCTGCCGATGAACCGGAGATCACCCCCGAAGCGACGGTCGAGCCAGAGCTTACGCCGGAAGCCACCGTTGAACCGGAAATCACCCCTGAACCTGAAACTATCGAACAGCCTGTCCTCAGCGCCGACTTTGAGGCCGAAGCGCCCGGCTGGGCCTTCAGCGAGGGCGCCAGCATCGTGCAGGAAAGCGACACCAACCGCGCGCTGCTGATGTCGGCGGGCAGCACCCTGCTGCCGGCGGAGGCGCTGCCGCTGGCCGATTTCCGCCTGGAAGCCCGGCTGAACCTGCTCTCCGATGGCGCGGACGGCGCGCCGACCGGACTCAACATTCCCTTCCACAGCGGGGACGGGCGCGGTTACGTGCTGGCGATTGAAGCCGCACAGACCGCCCTGTACCGCAACGACGGCAGCGGCCCGGTACTGCTGGCGAGCAGCCCGACCACCCACGCCGCCCAGACCTGGCACACGCTGGCGCTGGACGTTCAGGGCGGCCTGATTGTCGTCACGATCAACGAAACGGTTGAAATCGAATTCACCGACGAAGCCCCGCTTGCGGGCGGCCAGATCGCTTTCAGCGCCGCCGGAACGGTGATGCTGGACGACATCTTCATCTACGCGCCGGAAGGCGCGCTGGAAGCCGCCCCCACCCCCGTACCCATGACGTTGAGCGAGGCCGAAAAGGCCAGGCTGTCCGGCGCGCTGCCGCTGGTTCTCGAAAGCCTGCTGAGCGGTGACGAAACCGCCGCGCTGGAACTGGCCGCTGTTTATTACCTGCCGCTGGATGAAGAAAACCGCGCGCGGGTGGTCATCTGGCCGGCCCAGGGCGCGACTGCCGCCGAAATCGCCGCCCTGGTGGCGATGGTCGGCGGGTCGGTGGATTACCTGAATAACGACAATGTTGAGGCGCGCCTGCCGCTGGCGGCTTTGCTGCCGCTGGCGAACGCGCCGCAGATTCAGCTCATCACGCCCATCAGCACGGCGGTTTCCACTGGCGCGGCCTTCGCGCCGTCGGGAAACCAAAACGCCGAAGGTTTTGACGTGTTGGGCGTAAGTGACTGGCACGAAGCCGGCTTCACCGGCAGCGGCCAGAAGATCGCCATCATTGACACCGGCTTTAACGGCCTGAGCGGCCTGCCCGCCGCAGAACGCGCCTGCGTCAGCGGCACGATTCCGTCCGGCGGCTCGTCGCACGGCGTCCAGGTCGTACAGGTTGTCTGCGACATCGCGCCGTCGGCCACCGTCAGCCTGTTCCGGGCGGACACCGCCTCCCAACTGGCGGAGCGCATCAATTCGGCACGCAGCGGCGGCAACAATATCATCCTGATTACACTCGACCTGGGCGCGGATGTTAGCCCCGGCGACGGCACCGGCGGCGGGCAGATTAATGATGTTTACACCGCCATCGCCAACGCCAAAAACGAAGGCCGTCTGGTCGTCGTCAGCGCCGGGAACAGCTACACCCGCTACGCCAGCTTTAATCACGGCGGCAGCAGCACCGTCACCATCAAAGCCACCGGCGGCGACTTCGTGCGCGTGCGCTGGAACGGGTCGGGCATCACCCCCGCGCTCACTGGCCCTACCACCCCCTTTACCGCCAACGGCACGACCGGCGGTTATTTCACTGTCCTCAATACCGGCGCTTGTTCCAACAACTTCCCAACCACTGATGACCCCGGCACCGACCCAATTGAAGCCATCCGCGACTACTGCGACCTGACTCTGACGCTCACCGGCGGCAGTGGTTACGTCCAGGTGCAGGTGCAGACCATTGTAACCGTGCCGGTGGTTTTTGATGGCGACGGCAATCTCGTTTTCACCGAACGCACCAGAATCATCACCGCGCCGCCGGGCGCGGATACCACCAGCAGCATTGGCCGCCCCGCCGACTCGCCCAACGCCCTGACGGTGGGCGCGGTTTGTGCCGCGCCGTCGCTGGGGCTGCCGGTGCAGACCACCGGCTCGCGCGGGCCGATCTTCAGCGCGGGCGGCGGCGCGCCGGGAACGTCTACCCCCGACCTCCGCACAGCTTATAAACCCGACCTGACCGGGCCGGCGGACATCGGCACGGACGACGGCCAGGGCAGTATCGTCTGCGACAGCGACGACGAATACGGCTTCAGCGGCACGTCAGCGGCGGCGGCGCATATCGCCGGCATCGCGGCGCTCATCCGCTCCAACGCCAACGTGAACGCCGCTACCCCGGCGGCCATCACCAACTATTTACAGTCGCACGCCGCCGAATTGTATGTAAGCGCCGAAGCCGACGGTTTTGACATGGTGTTCGGCGCGGGGCTGGCCGTCCTGGGCAACCCGCAGCCGAATTACCCGCTCACCAACACCCTGGTTGATGCGGACGGCGCGTCTATCACCTGTCCCACCGGCGCGGCGCGGTTCGTCAACCCCAATAACCTGAACGTGAACCGCAGCAGCATGGACGGCACGACCATCAGCCGCGCGTACATCCACCCTGAACATGCCGCAGCAGCAGCCGGCGCCGGCGACTGCGTGATCCTGCTGCCGGGCGAGTACGTGACGCCGGTGAACATCACCGGCGCGGCCATCGCCAACAACGTGACTATGCGCTCGTATGATTCCGCCCTCAACGGCGGTAAGCTGCCCACCGACACAGCCACACCGGACAGCGTTTTCTGGGTCAACCTGGGCGGCGGCGGAGGCGAAGGCGGCATTTTTGTCACCGCCGCCAACTTCACGGTGGACGGCTTCGTTTTCCGGGGCGCGCACCCACAGGCCGGGGTTGTGCCAAAACCAACCGGCATCCTCACCGCCGGGGCTAACGGCACAATCATCGCCAACAACTTTTTCTCCGGCTTTACCGGCCTGGCAGCGGGCGGCAAACCCGTCCGCGTGGACAGCTTCCAGGGTTTCGGCAGCCAGAATGTTGTTATCCAGTACAACGCCTTCACTGATAACAATGCCCGGCAGGGCGCGGTTTTCGCCGCTAAGGACTCCGGCGAGACCGGCGCTATCGTTTTCCAGCACAATAAACTGTTCAGCAACGCCAGCACCAGCGACGCCGGCGTTTTTGAGGCGTTGATTCAGATTGACAACGCCGCCGTTAATATCCATAACAACCGCTTCATCAGCAACGCCACCCAATCCATCATCCGGGTGCAGAACACCCAGGACTCGGCCACCCCGCCCTACAGCAACGCGCTGAACGTGAGCGTGTTCGGCAATGCCTTCACCAACAACCAGAACACCGGCCCGGTCGTGCATCTGGTACCGGGGCGGCGCTTCCGTTTTGTTAATAACACTGTCGCCGGGCATGTCTCGATAATACCGGGCGATTACGGCTACATTATCGTGCGCGGCACCAGTTCGTCCCACACCAATGGGCTGTGGGAAATCCACAACAATCTGTTCTACAGCAACAATACCGCGTCCGGCCTCATCAAAGACTTCGCTTTCGTCACCTGCGACTCGATCAGCGGCGGGCCGGCCTCCAACGATGGTGCGAGAAACAACTGGGCTTTTAACAGCGGCACCGCTTCCGGCGTCTGCCAGGACCCGCTGGGCGGCTATAACAACCGGATTGTTGAGGCGGGCGTCACGCCCTGGTTTACAGTCGTCGGCCCGGAAGTCGCGCCGGAAGACCCGTACCAACTGGTCAGCGCCGCTGCGCCCAGCCCGGACGACGGCGTGGACGACGGCGACAACAGCCTGGTTTTCCCGGCCAGCCTGCTCTCCGGCAGGGATGCGCTTAACCGCAAGCGCCTGGAAAACGTGACCGTGGACATCGGCGCTTACGAATTTAAAGCCGTCACGGCCGGCAGCCCGAACCCGACCTTCCCTGAAGACACGCTTTCGACCACCATCCCGCTGGAAGCCGAAGGCGGCTTCCCGCCCTACACCTTTACGATTGAAAACTTCCCGGCGCTTTTCGATACCAACCCTGAAAACGCCTGCGGCGGCCAGCCGCTGCTGCTCAACCCGGCAGCGCAGACGGTGACGTACTGCCCGCCGAAAAACCTATACACCGACGCCGACGGCGTGATGCCGCCTAACGGCGCGCCCGCCGGATCGGCGGTATCGTTTACGTACCTCGTCCGCGACCGGGTGGGTAACATCAGCCCTGACGCCGGCGTGGTCACGCTGCTGATTACCCCCACCGACGACCCGCCGCTCCAGCAGCCGATCAACCAGCGCATTCAGCGGGAAGCCGGGCAGGTTTCCACGCCGATCAGCTTCCGGCTGCGGCCTTACGTCCGGTTCGACGACAACTTCTTCTTCTCCGAGGACGGCGGGCCGGAGGACATCCTGGCCGGCGGCCTGCCGGCGCAGACTCAGACGCCGGGCGCGGACTATCCCTACGATTACACTTACGTACCCGGCAGCCTCAGCGGTGACTATGTGGCGCTGGGCATCGGCGAAGCCGCCGTACAAAACGCCGTCAACGATACCACCGATGGCCGCATCAACCTGACCGCAGCCGGCGGCGTCCGGGGATCGTTCAGCTTCCAGTACACCGTCAACGAAAGCAGCGCTACCAATACCGTCACGGTCGAAATCGTTTCGTCGCTGCCTTACGGCGGCCTGCACGATGACACCAGCTTCGCTTTTGATTATACGAACGACTGGTCGCCGGTGTACAGCGAGCCGAACATCAACAATACCCTGCACCAGACCACCACGCTCAACGGAACGGCCACCTTCAGCTTCGTCGGCACGGGCTTCACACTTTACATCCAGGGCAGCACGAAGGGCGGATTCTGGGAACTGCTGGTAGACGACCAGACCTTCCAGTGGAACGGCAAGCAGATTGCCACCCGCTCCGGCATCACCTGCCGCACAACGGTCACAACCGGCACGGGGACGAGCAGCACGTTCATCAACGGTAAAGTTGCCAATGCTTACACCGTCTCCTGCTCGCGGCTGCGCGACGACGAAGCGCACACCATCAAAATCATCAACAAAACCAGCCGCGCGCTGCTCAGCGTGGATGCGGTCGGCATCCTGTCGGACAGCACTGTTCTGCTGCCGGGCTTCCACGAAGTTAAAGAAATGCAGACCATCCCGCTGTTTTACGGCTGGAACGAAACCACCGAAGTCGGCGCGTCCAACCGCCTCGCCATGTACACCGGCAACCCAAACGTGGCGAACATCGTGTTCACCTTCAAAGGCACGGGTTTCGCCATCGGCACGACGCTGGAACAGGAGCGCGTCTCCAAACGCGGCGCGACCTACACCATCTGCGTCGCCCCCGCCGCAACCGGCACGCCGCAGGTCTGCCAGAACTTTGATAACGGCCTGGGCGGCAGCACACGCCCGGTCTGGAACGTTTTCCGCCCCTTCTTCGGCTTCTACCCCGACGCCGAATACGAAGTGACGATTGACATCACCGACATACCCGCCGGCGGGCGCATGGTCGTTGACTCCATCATCATCTTCGACCGCGAACTGGTGGGACCGCTGCCCTATGGCACGACTGATGATGCCCAGCGCGACCTGCTGCTGTTCAGCGGCGGCCTGGGAGATACCTGGACGCTGGATACCAACAACAAACGCGCGTTGGGCAGCAGCCTGACCAGCACCGGCAAGGGCGTAACCACCGCCGGGCCGTTCGTTGCCTTCCAGATACCGGACGACGCCGATGGTTTCTCCTGGTGGCGCTCTGCCGGGCGCAGCGACAGCCAGCACATTCTGATCTGCGTGGATCGCGGCCAGCTTGACGCCGGCGATACGCAGGCCACCTTCTGCCTCGCCAAAGACCTGCGCGACAAAAACACCCCCAACCCGCTCGTCATCTCCGAGTCGGACTTCGGACCGACCGGTTGGGGTACGGCCAGCGGCGGTGTTCACACGGTCGAAATCTTCAGCCTCACCAATTTCCCGTTCAATTTCGACCAGTTCCAGGTGATCTCCAGCGAAGCGCCGCTGTCGCCCAGCTACTACGAGCAGAACATCATCAGCCTGACCTACTACGACGACCTGGCGGGCGACGGCCTCTCGCTGACCACCATGAACAACACCCGTTATTCGGGCGGCAGCCAGGCATTCATTAAGGAAGCTGGTGAAGGCGTGTTCTTCCGCTTCACCGGCACCGGCTTCGCGCCCGTCTTCACCCTCGACCGCTACGGCAGCCCGGTGATGGCCTGCTGGCTGAAGGACGCCGCGCAGACTGCCACGCCGAACGACGTGCGTAACAACGGCGTCTGCCAGACCTTCAACAATGCCAACAAGGCGGTCGTTTATCAGGCGGCCCGCGCCGTCCTCGGCCTGGAGAATGCCACCTACGCGGTTATCATCGAACATGCTGGCACCGACTATACGGTCGTCGGGCGCACCATCACCGGCAACTCCATGCAGTTCGACGCGCTGCACATCTACGGCGACGTATGGAACGGCCTTAGCCCGCTGGCGAGCGGCGCACGCTACGAAACCAGCTACACCAACCGGGCTGCGAACAACCGCTTCCAGTATTTCGGCGCGGGCTGGCGCTCGGTCGAGGGACGTTCGGCATCGCGCTACTCCGGCCAGAACTACGATCAGGTCAGAACTTTCGGCGCGGGCGTCGTTTTCCTGACCAGCAATGCCGACACGGTGCGGCTCTTCCGCGACGTGCGCTCCGGCTATGCGCCGCTGCGTGTGTGTTACGCGCCCTACACGCCGGGGACGTTTGTGGTGGATTACGACGCTTACACCTGTGACGAGTTCCGCAATGACGGCGGCACGGCCAACCAGATGCCCTTCAGCATCCACTTCGGCAGCGACGATCCGCATGTCGTTTCCATCACCACGCTGACCAACGGCTATCTGTACCTGGATGCCATCGAACCGCTCAATATCGCCGGCCTGGGACCGCTGACGCCGGGCATCTACCCGGAAACCGAGCCGCGCCTGATCTACGCGCCGACCGACAATGCGGCGCTGGGCTGGGCCAATGTCATCTCTCGCAGCTATGTAGACGGGGCTGCCATGCAGTCCACCGCGCCGGGCGCATCGCTCTACTTCGAGTTCGAGGGAACGGGCTTCTCGCTGCTGACGCTGTTCGACACGGCCAGCAGCAGCCTGCAAGCCGCCATCAATGAAATCCCCGCCCCGCCTGATAAATCGTTC
>JAPKMO010000158.1 GCA_026645945.1 Anaerolineae bacterium | reverse complement strand
CACAATGACCTTTTGAAAACCCATTAAGCTTTCATATGCGATTGCCCTCCAGATCAAGTTGCTCAGGGCAATCGCATATAAACGGTACAAGTGTTCTCAATCTGCTTCTCGACTCCCTGCGTCCCTTCGGGACACCTCCCCCGTATACAGGGGAGGATGAATGCTCGCGTGACTCGTCCCCCTCCCCGTATACGGGGAGGGCTGGGGAGGGGTCTGAAAGGGCCATGAGCCGGTTAAGATTTGATATGCAATCGCCCTGGAAAAAACAGGGCTATCACGCACCAAATCGGGGGCATCGTTAGCGTTATTCGGCAATTGGCAGCGAAAAGGCCGCCGCTTCCACCGGACGGCTTCAGCCCCCGGCTCGGCGCTAACTTGCCTCGGCGGTGACACGCACGCGCACGCCAAGCCGGTCGAGAAAACCGGACAGGGCTTCCCAGGTGAGCGAAAAGCCGGGGCTGTCCCCCGCGCCGACGGCCATCAGGATGTCCAGCACCGCCTGTTCGTTAGGAATTTCCACATCGCTTTCGGTCAGTTCAACCACCGCGTCTTCCGCTCAATGAACCAGTTCCATCTGGCTGACTTCGCCGTTGAGATGCGCGAGAATCTTCTGAATGACCGTTTCCTGCGTGACCATACTTTTACGGCTTGCCATTATTCTCCCCCCCCGCCCGGCGAAGTATTCCATCAGCAGGCGGTGAACGAAGATGTAACCGCCGCCAACGTTTTACCGCTCCACGCGGAACGGCACTTCGTAGGGCGCTTGCAGAAAATCCGCCCCTTGCACGATCACCAGCCGCACCCGGTAATCGCCAGGCGCGAGCGCCGGCACGTACAGGTTTTCCAGCAGGCCGTTGACTACGCTTTCGGTATGCGTGCTGCCGATGGTCGTCCAGTTGGCGAACGCCCCGCCGATGATCTCCAGCTTGTAAAAGTGCTGCCCGTCGTTGGGGAACTGCACCGTGCCGATGATCGCCGTTTCGTCGCGCAGCGTTTGCCCCGGCGCAGGCGAGGTGATGATGGCGGTCGTCACTGCCGGGCCATAGTTTTCGCCACCGCCTTGCAGCAGTTCCGGGGAACAGGCCACCGTCGGCAGGAAGGCCAGCCCTTTGTCGCGCGCGTAACGTTCGGCAGCGGCAGCGTCCTCCGGGACGGGCGGCGGAGCGATAAACAACTGATCCTGCGCGCCCTGGCTGCGCGCCGCCGCGTCCAGGTTGGCCGGCACCTGGCAGTAGATGGGCGGCGGCGGGGGCGTCTGTCCGGCGGGGGTTTGGAACTGTATCTGGCTGGCGATGCCGGGGTTAAGCCGGAAGGCCAGCACCCGGAAAACGCCGGGAGAAACTTCCTGCAAGGCCGGTTGGTTCGGGTCAACCGGCGGCGGCGGCGGCGGCTGGGCCGGCGGGTAATACAGGTTACCTTCCGCGTCGGGGATGGCCGCCGGGCTGTCCAGGAACCATTCGTTAAAACGCGGGCAGTCGGCTGCCGGGTCGCGCAGGTTACGCACGTCGCAGATTTCGCGCAGCGAGATGCCGGACGGCGTGGCCTGTTTGTCGGCGAAAAACCGCCCGTCTACGGCAAAATCGGCCAGAAAACCCTGGTTAGCGTAAATGCCGGTGATGACCGCGTTCCAGATCGGCGCCGCGCCCGTCAAACCCGATGTGTTGACCATCGGCTCGCCCCGGCTGTTACCCACCCACACGCCCACCGCCACGTTGCGCGTATACCCGACCGTCCAGTTATCTTTAACATCGTTGGTTGTGCCGGTTTTGACCGAAGTCGCCAGGCTGCCGGTATTCAGCGGGCTGCTGCTGCCCATTGCGGCGCTGCGGGCGGCGTTGTCGCCCAGGATGTCGCTAATGATGAAGGCGATGCGCGGGTCGAGGACGGGTTTGCCATAGGCGGAATGGTTGATAGTTTCGGGCGTGGCGCTGCCGCGCGGACACTGGCCCTCGAACTGGTAGAGGATGTTATCGTGGCTGTCCACCACGCACAGGATAGCCGTCGGCGGCACCAGCAGCCCTTCGTTGGCGAACACGCTGTAGCCGGTGGTCAGCTCCAGCAGTGTGATTTCGCCGCCGCCCAGCGTCAATGACAGCCCGTATTGACCGGCGTCGTCGCCCAGGCTCTTTACGCCAAAGCGTCTCATCAGCGCCAGCAGGCTGTCCACCCCCACCCGCCGCAGCGTTTGCACGGCGGGGACGTTGTAGCTGTTGGCGAGCGCGCCGCGCATGGTCATCGGGCCATGAAACGCCCGGTCATAGTTGACCGGCTCGTACATGGGCTGGCCGGCGATGCCGATGCGGGTCGGCGTATCCCAGATCACGTCGCCCGGCGTCATGCCGGC
This sequence comes from Anaerolineae bacterium, assembly GCA_026645945.1. GTDB lineage: Bacteria > Chloroflexota > Anaerolineae > Aggregatilineales > Phototrophicaceae > CFX2. The sequence continues at coordinate 5,978 of JAPKMO010000158.1, read as the reverse complement.
TTCCATCGCGGCGGAGTAGGTGAAGGGTTTCATGGTGCTGCCGGGCTGTCGCGGCGCGGTAGCGACGTTCACGCGCCCGTCTATGGCGTCGTTGTTATAGTCCACGCTGCCCACCATACTCAGAATTTCGCCGGTGATGGGCTTCAGCACCACGACGGCGGCGTTACCGACGTTGTTAGCGGTCAGCTTGGCGATCTGCTCCCGCGCGATGCGCTGCGCCGAATCGTTCAGTTCCAGGTCGAGCGTGGTATACACCCGCAGCCCGCCTCTGGCAATCTGCTCCGGGCTGAAGCCCAGATCGTGCATCAGCGCCGTCAGTTCGCTTTGGGCGTAAACGGTGAAGTGCGGCGCCTTGAGCGATACCGCCGGGCTGACGAAGTTCAAACCCTGGCGCAGCGCCTCGCTGCGTTCGGCGTCGGTGATGAAACCATGCTTCTCCATGCGGTCAAGCACCAGCCGCCAGCGGGCATAAACGGCATCTTGCACCGCCGGGTCGGGGTTGAGCGGATCGAGATCGGCAGGGGCCTGCGGCAGCCCGGCCAGCATGGCCGCTTCGCCCAGGGTCAGGTCGCGGGCGGACTTGCCGAAAAAGGTCAGCGAGGCGGCCTCCGCGCCGTAGGCCAGGTTGCCGTAATAAATTTCGTTCAGGTACATGGCGAGGATTTCTTCTTTGCTCTTACGCTGTGTTAACACCAGCGCCAGCAAAATTTCCTCGATTTTTCGCTGCGGGCTGCGTTCGGCGCGGTAGGCAAAATCGAACAGCACGTTGCGGACTAACTGCTGCGTGATGGTGCTGCCGCCGGTGGACTGGCCGCCGATGCCGACGTACTGGGCGAAGGCACGCAGGGTGGCGAGCGGGTCAATGCCGGGGTTCGTCCAGAAGTTATCGTCCTCAACCGCGATGGTGGCGTCAATCAGGCTTTTGGGGAAATCCTGAAATTCGATATTCGTGCGGCGGCCTTCGTTAAACACTTCGTACAGCAGCCGCCCTTCGCGGTCGTAAAAAAACGTACTCTGGAAGTTCTGGTAGGTTTCGACCGCTTCCAGCCGTTCGTTCGCCAGTTGTTCGACGCGGTTGATGCCCCACACACCCAGCCCCGCCGCCAGCAGCGTCGAGCCGCCGCAGAAGATCGCCAGAAAACCGACGATAATCCACAGACAGCCCGGCGCGCAGCCGGAAGAAGCGGCCCGTTTGGGCTGTGCCTGGCGCTGTGGCAGTTTTTGCGGCGGCGCGGTCGTCACCGGCGGCGCGGGGATCGTCTCCTGGCCGTAAGCCGGGTACTGCGGGCGTCTGTAACGCGCGTGTTCGGCAGGCGCCTGCTCCGGCACGGGCGCGGCGTGCGGCATGGTGCGTTCGTCCACAACCACCGGCTGGTGGCGGATGGTCGCGCCGGGGGTGAAAAAGTCCGGGTTCGGGTCGAGGCCGCCGCTGCCGGGCAGGGTGTGTTCCGGCGCGCGGCTGGGGGTGGTTTCTTCGCCCTCCCGCCTGGATGCCACCGGCATGGTCGGCATGTTGCGCGCGTCCTGGGAATCGGCGATGTTCCAGATGTCGGTGGTTTCGTTTTCATCTGGTTCGGCGTAATCTTCGCTTTTGGGGAGTTTAAACGGCACGTCCTCATCCTCGTGGATGGGTTCGTCCGGTTGGTAATCGCGCTCGTCAGACATGCAAAGCTCCACATTATTTCTTGTGAGTGTATTGTATAACAGGGAGCGAAGGCGCGTCTACGATGCTTACCCCACGCGCGCTCCACGCCCGGCTGACCGGCAGCCGCCGGGGCATAATTAACCGTCTGGATAAAATTCGACTATACTGGAAGTATTGGAAAATCTGGTTCAAGCCACATGGAAAGGAATCTCGTGTTACCCGTCGAATCTTCTGCCGGCCCGCCGGCCATGCCCTATCCCACCGGTGCGCTGAAGGCGCTGCTGCGCGCCCCGCTGCTGCTGTATCGTATGGGTTTGGGCGACCTGCTGAACGCCATTCACATCATGGTGCTGGTCACACGCGGGCGTAAAAGCGGCCAGCCGCGTTATACGCCCATTGAGTACCGGCGGCACGGCAGCAAAATTTATCTGGTATCTGGCTGGGGCGCGCGCCCGCAGTGGTACAAAAACCTGCTGGATGACCCGCTGGCCGCCGTGCAGATGGGCAGCCGCCTGCGAAGCGCGCGGGCGCAGCTCGTCACCGACCCTGCCGAGGCGCTGCGGGCGCTGTACCTGTTCCGGCGCACCGCGCCGTCGCGTTACGACGCGGTGTTGAGTTTTGTCATCGAGTCAAGCGTCAACGCACGCACTTTACCCAACCTGTCCGGCCAGTTCACCATCGTCCGCCTCGACCTGACGCCGGACGAACCGCCGCTGCCGGGTATTTCCGGCAGTCTGGTCTGGCTGGGGCCGCTTTTGCTGATCGGCGGCGTGAGTCTGGCGGCGCTGGTGATCGCCTCCGGCAGGCGAAAATCGGAAGGATAAGCGTATGGACTCCGCCGAACACACCCAACTGCTGCGCCGCGTCCGGCTGGCGCTGCAACAGGCGGATTACCCGGCCGCGGTCGCCAGCCTGGAAAAAGCGGTGGCCGCCGCCAGCGCCGCCGGAGATACTTCCAGCGCTGGGCGGCATCTGGGCAATCTGGCGCTGATTTATCACCAGCGCCTTCAACAGCCGGATGTGGCGCTGCGCCATTTTGAGCAGGCACTCGCCATCGCCCGCGCGGACGGCGACCGCCTGACGGAAGACGGCATCCTGGGTAATATGGGGAACATCCTGCGCGAACTGGGGCGCTACGACGAGGCGATGAGCCACCTCAATCAAGCCCTGTTCATCGCCCAGGAAATCGGCGACGTGCGCGGCAGGGGCATCTGGCTTTCTAACCTGGGGCTGGTTTACGATGACCTGCACCGTTTTTCGGAGGCCATCGAAGTGCATAAAGAGGCGGTGGCGGTGGCGCGCCTGCTGCGCGACCAGCGCGGCCTGGCCGGGCGGTTGGGCAACCTGGGCAACAGCTACCAGACCGCCGGACAGCACACCGAAGCCCTCAAGTGTTTTCATGAGGCGGCGGCCCTGTACCGGGAAATGGGCGAAAAAGAGGCAGCGGCCCTGCGCCTGGGTATCATCGGTAACATCTACAGCGAGTTAGGCCGCAGCGCCCCGTCAGAATTTGAGGCGCGCATCTGTTTTGACCTGGCGCTGGATGTTTATCAGGATACGCTGGCGCTGGCGCGCGAGCTGGGCGATCTGGCCGCCGAGGCCGAACTGATGAGCGGCCTGGGCAACGTTTACGGCAATATGGGCGATTATACCCGCGCCGTCGAACACTTCACCGCCAGTTATCACCTGTTTGCGCAGTTGGGTCTGCACGACCGACTGCCGCACCTCCAGCGCAATATTGACCTGGCCGTTGCTTACCGCGACAGCCGCCCTAGTACATCAACAGGATGAGAATGCCTACCTCCGACAGTGGGCTTAAGCCCACTGCCAGGCTTAAGCCCACGCCAGGCTTAGGCCCACTGCCAGGCTTAAGCCCACGTCAGGCTTAAGCCCACGCCAGGCTTAAGCCCACGCCAGGCTTAGGCCCACTGCCAGTATGCAGGTTAAGCTGGTTCATGTACTAGTACCGACCCGCAGCAGCCCGCCAGGTGCCGCTGATGCTGCTGCCGGCGGCGTTCGCCAGCACCAGGATATCCCCGCGCTGCGGCAAATCCAGCATTAAACCCCGCTCAAAAAGCTGGAGCGTGGCCGTCCCGCCCGCCTCGGCATCCCGCGCCCAGCCCAGGCCGTTCCGCACCTCCGGGTAGGTGCGCCACACTTTGCCAAAGCCGCGCACCGGCTCGGCCAGCCCCGGCGGCGGCGCTTCGCCCCCGCTGATGGGATCGGTTTCCGCCTGATAGGTATCGTCATACCGCTGGAAGCGGCCATCGCCAAACAGCACGTAAACGGCTGCCGGCGGCCCGGCCAGCCACATCATCGCACCGCGCTCAAAGTTCTGGTAGGCGCTGGCGGCGGTGGTTGTCACCGGCGGCTGTCCCACCGGGCAGCCGATCTGCTGGGCGATGGCGGGATCGGCAGCGAAAACCAGCCCAAAACCGCCCGCCGGCAAAATCGGGCAGGTCGTCACCGAACCCGGCGGTTGGGTGGGCGGCACGAACGGCGGCGTGGGCGAAAGGTACACCTGCTGCGGCAGCACCGTCGCCTGGGCGGCCAGCAGCGCCAGCGCCATTAGGCTTTCGTTGTCGGCGGTGGGCGGCGGCGTCTCAGTGGCGGTCGGCGTGGGGGTGGCCGTGGGCGTGGGCGTATCGGTGATGGTAGCGCTGGGCGTAACCGTCACGCTGGCGGTCGGCGTGGGGGAAGCGGTGAGCGTGGCCGAAGGCGTCGGGCTGGGCGTGACCGGTGTGGGCGTATCGGTCGGCGTCAGGGTGGGCAGTTCGGCCAGCGTGGGCAGATCGGCAGTTTCCGGCGTGGGCTGCCCCGCGCAGGCGCTTAAGCCGATCAAAAGCGCAAACAACAGCAAAACCTTCATGGCGTTTTCCGTCCGGGCGGTTGGTGATGTCCCTTATTATAATGGGATATACTGAAACCTGATCGTAACAAGGAATATTTTCCCATGTCCGAAACCCTGCTGACCTTCGTCCACATCAGCGATACCCATCTCAGCCACGACCCGGATTACCAGCCCTATGATTTCCCGTTTGCCGTCCGGCGCGGGGCGGAAGGGCTGGTGCGCCAGCTTCAAAACCTGCCGGTCAGTCCCGATTTTGTGCTGCATACCGGCGACGTGGCCTACGACCCTGACCCGCGCGCCTACGCCGCCGCCCGCGAGGTGTTGGGCGGCATCCCCTACCGGATGATTTATCTGGCGGGCAACCATGACGACCCCGCCGCGCTCCAGAAAACGCTGCTGGGCGCCAACCCGGTTAGAACGCCCTTCGACCAGGAGTTTGAGATCAACGGCGTGCAGATCATCGCGGTGGACAGCAGCAGTCCCGTCGAACAGCCGGCAGGCATGGTGCGCGCCGAACAGCTTGAATGGCTGGAAGGCCGCTGCGCCGCCCGCGACGAGCGCCCGCTGGTGGTGGCCGTCCATCACAACCCGCTGCCGGTGGGCGTCCCCTGGCTGGACGACTACATGCGAATGGTCAACGGGGAGGATTTTCACCGGGCATTGCTGCCGGCCCGCGCCCGGCTGCGCGGCGTGTTTTTCGGCCACGTTCACCAGAATCTCACCTTTTACCGCGACGGCATCCTGTACAGCAGCGTCCTCAGTTCTTGGGTGCAGTTTCACTCCTGGCCGGGGCAGGTGGATACACTGGTGGATGAAAACGCCGAACCCGGTTTTAACCTGGTCACGCTCACCCGCGACCAGACCTACATCCGCCGCTGCCGCTACACTGTGACCTGAACGCTCATGGCATCAGCCAGTCGGCCAGCCGCGACACGGCGGAAAGCAGCCAGATCGGCAGCCGCTGGCGCAGCGCCCGCTCCGCGATGGCTTCCCGCACGGCCAGCGGCACGAGGCGGAACAGCGGCGCGATGTGGATATGGCGCTGGCGAAGGCGACCCCGTTCATCTTCCATTCCGATCAAGGCTCGCAGTATGCCACCTGGCAACACACCGAGCGATTGTTAGGTTTGGGGGTCAAAATCAGCATGTCGGACAAAGCCAGTCCGACCCAGAACGGCTTGGTGGAACGCTTCATGCGCACCGTCAAGGAAGCGCATGTGGATTATAGCGAATATCGGGACTTCGAGGATGCCCAGAAGCAGTTGAAACACTGGTTGGAGGTCGTTTACATGACCGAGCGCATTCACGAGGCGTTGGATTATGTCACACCGGCGGAGTTTGAGGCAGTGGCGCTGGCAACACGTTATACTCTCTTAAACACGGCTTGATTCTGTCCAATTTTTCCGCCGCACTACAGTTTGGCCGACGCGCGGCACCGTGGCGGACCGGGCGAGCGAGAATGACAGAGTCAGCAAGGGGGAAA
>JAPKMO010000157.1 GCA_026645945.1 Anaerolineae bacterium | reverse complement strand
TGAACAGCTCGAAAGCGATCAACCCGACCAGCAGCCAGGGATAAACCGCCTGGCGCGGGTGTTCCATGATTTCGCGGATGAGGTATACGGCCAGCGCCGCGCTGACCGCGCTGAACGTGACGATACTTAAAGAATCGTTCAGCCGTTCCTGGCTGTTCAGCCATTCGTTAAAAACGATGACAACCGCCGCGCTGCATATCCCGGCCAGGCCGTACAACAGGCGGCGGAGATTGCGGGCTGCTGCCGGCCACTCAGATGAATCCCAGTTGAGGATATGAACCAACCCGCGCCCGGCCAGGATCGCCAGGCTGGCGGCGACCAGATAGGCGGCGCGTTCCTGCCCCCGGAAAAAACGCAGCCCCGGCAGCAGGTTATACAGCGCCGGGAAAACCGCGCTGTTGGCCCCAAAACTGAGGCCGAGCGCGATGATCGCTGCCGTCCCCCAGAACAACACGCCGGGAATCCGCCGCCACAGCGTAACCAGCACCAGCGCCAGCCCAGCCACGCCGATATACAGCGGCGAGAACAGGCTGAGCAGGCCGGGGAACAAAAACTGTGCCACATCCCGAATCGGAAAACCATTGCCTTTAGCGTCGTAGGTAAAACCAACGCGCGCCGTGCGGGGCAGGTATTCCAGGCCGGGTAAAAGCTGCACGGCGGCCAGCCCGACTGCCAGAATGCCGAACAGCGCCACGCCGCCAGCGAAGACCGTCCAGTGGTAACGCTGCGCCAGGACGCGGTAGCCGGTGTAGGCCGCCAGCAGGTAAGTGAGAAACCAGCTTGTCTGCGGATGCCCGGCCATCCAGGACAAACCGAGCGTGAAGCCGGTCAAAACCAGCCAGCCCCAACGCGGGCGCGGGCCGCGCGTCGCTTCCAGTACGCCCAGAACCGCCGGGGGCAGCCATATGCCGGCCTCCAGCAGCGCCATCTGCAGCGGCGGGTAGCCGGTCAAAAAACCGCCGTAAGCGGCGATGATGGCGGCAGCCAGCCCACCGAAGGTGCTGCCCGGCTGTTTTAGCGTCATACGGCGCAGCAGGGCGTACATCATCAGCGAATAACCCAGGACGTGAAAGGCCATTTCCAATTCCAGGGCGTGGTACGTCCAGCCGCCGGAGAGCGAACTCAGGGCGATAGTCAGCAGGCGGGGTGGGTAAAAGACTGCCGACTGTGTATCGGCCAGGAAGGGCAGGCCGCCGTTGTTGTAGGGATTCCAGAGCGGCACTTCGCCCGCCGATAGGCGCTGGTACTGGTAGGCCGCGAAGGCCACAAACTGGCCGGAAAAATCGCCTTTTTTCAGCGATGCCTGGTCGCCCTGGATGGGCGTCAGCAGCCGCCAGAAAAACAGCGCCCACAGCGCGATCAAAACCAGGCTGGCGATCATATCCGGCGAGACGCGCAGCCGCGCGGCGGGCGGCGTTTCGATTCCCGGCTCGATGGCATGAGGCGGCGTCGGCGCGAGAGATGTATCGTTCATGAGTCCTCTGCGGGCAGTACGCGCACGCGGTTGAGATAGATGAAGTTAAAGGCCATGCCGCCGTCCGCCGTGACGATACGCAGGCGCGGGAATGTGCCGTCCGGCGCTTCCCGGTACAGGCCCAGTTCGAGTTCGTAAATGCCCGGCGGCGTTTCCGGGCTGATGTTCAGGATATGAACATCTTCAATGAGTTCGCCCGGCGTCCAGGTGGTAGTTGGCCGCTGCCACTGCGCCGGCATTCCGTCGGATGCGGCGTATTTGGTCAGGGTGGCCGGGTCAAGGACATTGGCGAACACTTTGTAATCATGCGGAATTGGACTCAGCGCCCGCCAGTAAAGCGTTAATTCCAGGCGGCTGCCCGCTGCCGGGCTGAGGTCGGTCAGCGCGTAACCGACCAGTTCGATCTGGTTCTCAAAATTGATGCTAATCGGGTTCGGCACGTTCAGGCCGCTTTCGCGGGGCAGCACTTCGAGCAGACCGATTTTCCAGGTTTCGCCGCCGTCGGCCAGGTGCAGCCGTTCGCCGGATGGATGATGATACCAGCCGAGGACGACTTCCAGCGTCATGGGGGCGTAGGCGGTGGGCGGCAGCCAGATGGCGATGGGGTTGCGCCAGGTCTGCCCTGCCGGTAAATCTGAAGTTGCCAGCGTTCCTTGTCCCGGATAAATATCGCGCTGGCCGACGATCACGCCGTCCGGCGTGACGAGATGCACGAATAGACTCCAGTCCCGCTCCGTCTCGGCGGCCATTTCCCAGGCCGTTTCGATCAGAACGTACTGTTCAGGGTAAATCGTTGGCTGCAAGACCGCGCTTTCCAGCAGGGCGAGCAGCGGGCGTTTGTTTTCGTAAAACGCGGTTTCCGGCGGGCGGCTTTCGACTGGCGGCGGTGGTTGGTAGGCGGGCGCGATGACCAGGAAGGGCGCCAGCGCCGCGACCACGAAAAAGTAAACGCCAACGCCGCCCATTACGAATGGCCGCGCGCGGCGCGGCAGCCACCACAGCAGCCCGACCGCCATCCACAGCGACAGCGCCGACAGCGCCCCGAACACCAGCCGCCCCTGCGAGGCGGGCGTTTCCGCCGTCCAGCGCAGGTAGGAAATGAAGGTGACGACCGGCCAGATGATCGTCACGGCGGCGGGCAGCCACAGGGGGTTGGTTTCCCGGTTGGGCAGCGAACGGCGTGCCGCCGCGTAAATGATGAAAGCCCCCGCGCCGAGCAGCCCCAGGCCGCCGATGATATTAAAAATCAGGTAGACGGCATCCGGCAGGGGGACGTTGACGCCGCCGAAAAAGCCCCAGTATGCCTGGGTGAAGCTGTGGCGTTCGCTCCATAACTGCGCCGGGTTGGCGGGGACGGCGCGCCGCCCGACCATTTGCAGAAACATATTCAAGCCGGTCGGGTCGCCGTAAAGCTGCCAGTTGTGTTGATACCACCACCCGGCGATGAGGATGGTCAGCCCGCCGGAAACCGCGCCGCCGATCACCAGCGGACGCCAGCAGCGCCGCCGCAGGCTGGCGACCAGCAGCGCCAGCGCCACCAGGGGGATTAAAAAGCCGATGTTGAGCTTCGACAGCAGCCCTGCGCCGGCGACGACGCCGATTATGGCATAATCGCGCAGGTCATGGCGGCTGGACGGTGATGGCGCGTCCTTTAACAGCCGCACGATCAGCAGCGTCAGCAGATTGCCAAGCAGGTTAGAGAGGTTGTCGTTGTTGACCGAGCCGCTGATGAACAGGAACATCGGCAAAAAGGCGTTCAGCGCCGCCGCGCCGAGCGCCACCAGCGGCCAGTCCGGGAAAACTGCGCGCGCCAGCTGGTACGTGACCAGCACCGTTCCCAGGCCGAGCGCGACCGAAAACAGCCGGATGATATGGACGGCCAGCGCCGTGCCGCGCCAGGGAAAGGCTTCCAGGCCGGCGTGGTGAACGATCATATTGGCGTTGCCGTCCGGTCGCACCACGCCGATGTCGGCGTGCGGGTTGACGCGCCGCACGTCGTCCATGTCGGCAGTATCTATGCCCGCCGTGAGCGCCGCCGCCAGCAGGTAATACAGCGGCGGCTGGCTGCCTTCCTGCCGCCAGGGGCCGGGGTTGGCCGGGTCCTGCGGGGGCAGCTGCAGGCCGTTCTGCGCCAGATACCGCACCATCGGGTAGTGCCACAGTTCGTCGGATGCCTCAAAAATCGGCGTGACAACGCTGTAGGTGATCGCCAGCAGCATATAAACAACCAGGATGAGCGTTAAAATCCGGCGATGGGCTGTCACGTTCACGGCCTTTCCGCGACAACTTGGCGGAAAAAATCCGCCGCTGACTGCGCGATAGCCGGCCAGCGGAACTGACCGGCCAGGGCCGCCGCGCCCTGCCGGAGGCGCGCCGCCTGTTCCGGTTGCTGGCGCAAATCACACAGCGCCCGCGCCAGCGCCGCCGGGTCGCCTGGCGGGACGAGCCGCATATTTTCGCCGTCCACAAAGGACGGGATGTTAACCTGCGGCGTGGTGGTGACGATGGCGCAGCCGTAGTGAATGGCGGCCATCAGGCTGCCGCGCCGGTAGGATGCGCCGTCCCGGAAGGGCAGCACGACGGCATCGGCAGCGGCCAGGTATGCGCCGACTGTCGTTTCATCCAGGTAGCCGGTGCGGTGAATGAAGGGTTCTAGTGCCAGTTGGTGGATGCGTGCCTGCATGGCGTCCATAAAGGCGGCGTTGGTCGGGTCGCTGCTGCCGGCCCCGCCGCCGACCAGCGCCAGCCGCGCGGGATAACCATCTTCACGCAGCGCCGCTAAAGCGTCCAGCAGGTCTTCGATGCCCTTGCTGTGATTGAACAGGCCGAAGTACGCCAGCAGAAAATCGCTGTTTTGCGCGCCGGTGCGGTCGCGCCAGGGCTGCGGGTCGAAGTCCGCCGGCAGCGTCGCCAGAATATTGCTGCCGATGGGAATCAACGCCAGGCGGGGCAGGCCGCGCAGCCGTTCCTGGTCTTCGTGGTTGGTGACGATGACGCCGCGCGATGCCCGCGCCAGCCGCCGCACAATCCAGTCCCGCAGCGGCCCGGCTTTTGGGAACAGATAAGGAAAACGCAGATCGTGAAAGGTCGTTACCAGCGGTACAGCGTCCAATGCTTCCGGCAAAAAGTGAACCCACGGCGACATGGCGTAGGCGGCAGTCTGAAACTGAAGGTTGACTACTTCCAGACGTAGATCACGCGCCCAGGCGCGAATCGTCCGCAGGCTGTTAAGATTCCACCGGCTAATCGAACTGCTGAGACTGATGGCCGGGTCGTCGTTCAACGCCTGGCGGCTGCTCAGGACGTGAACGGCGTGTCCCAACCGCGCTAGTTCGCCGGCCAGGATGCGGCTGTAAGCGCCGACCCCGCCCTGCATAGGTGGGTATTCGCCTGTGACGAGGCCGATTCGCATCAGCTCACCTTTAACCCAGAGCGGATGACCTGCCAGTAAGCCCGGATGCGCGCCCGGCGCAGGTCACGTTTGTGGCCCAGCAGCCCTTTGGCCGTTTCCAGCGCCAGCTGCCAGCCGTAATTGAGGAATAAAAAGGCGCGCAAAACCTGCGCCATCAGCCGCCCGTGATATTTGCGCGTGTAACGCAGCTTGCTCTGCTGGAAGTGGATGTGGCTGCGGGCGGCCACCTGCTGGCTGCTCTGGCCGCCGTGATGGATAATGCGCGCCGCGCCCAGGTAGACCACTCGCCAGCCGGTGTTTTTGGCGCGTTTGCACCAGTCTACTTCTTCCGAATACATGATGTAACCTTCGTCCAGACCCCCGATCTGCTCGTAAACCGCGCGCCGCGCCATCAAAGCCGACCCTTGCGCCCAGTCAATGTCGAAGGTGGCGTCGTCGGGGGCGTCGGTCATGTAGTAGGCGTTCAGCAGGGATTTGGGTGCGAAGGGCTGCAGCCAGGTGCTTTCAAGGAACAGCACCGGCAGCGACGGAAAGCGCCGCCGCGTGGACTGCGTGCTGCCGTCGGCGTTCAGCGTGCGCGGCCCGATCAGGCCGACATCGCTGTTTTCGTCCAGATAATGCACCATCAACGCCAGCGCATTATCCAGGATTTCCGTATCCGGGTTGAGCAGCATCACATAACGCCCGCCGGAGGCCGCCAGCCCGATGTTATTGCAGCGCGTAAAACCCAGATTTTCGGCCTGGGGCAGCAGCTTCACCTGCGGGTAACGATCACGCACCCGCGCGACCGTGTCGTCGCTGCTGGCCGAATCCACGACGATGATTTCGACGGCCAGGCTGTCCGGCGTGTTTTTGAGGATGCTGTCCAGGCAGGCCGCCAGCAGGTCAGCCACGTTCCAACTGACGATGATGATCGAAAGATCGGTCAAGCGCACATACTCCGCGTGTCCGAAGCCGCGCCGGATTATACCAGAATTTACAGAAAAATTCGGTTTCGATCACACTTTGATAACACTTTGCCGGGATGATAAAGCCAGCAAACCAAGACCTGAATAGAAAGGACTGTACCATGAAAAAGCTGTTGATCGCGGTTGTGGTGATCGGGATGCTGGCGCTGGGTGTGAGCGCGGTGGGCGCGCAAGGTGAACGTGCGCCGCGCCGTGCCGCTGTGGATGTTACCCGCGAAGTTATTAACGCCATCGCTGAAGCGGTCGGGCTGAATCCGGTTGAACTGATTCGGCAGCTTCGGGACGGGGCAAGCCTGGATGAAGTCATCACGGCGCAGGGTGGTGACGTGGCGGCTGTGCAGGCCGAGGTGACGAACATCCTGACCGAGCGCGTCAATCAGGCGGTCGCAAACGGCAAGCTCACGCAGGAGCGCGCCGACCAGTTGATCGAACGTCTGGGGACGGCGGTTGAGCGGGCTTTCAGCGGCGAAGTGCGTGGCAATCTCATCGAGCGTTCGGCGCAGGTGGCCGTGCTGCAAATGGCCGCCGAACAGACCGGCCTGACGCGGGCTGAACTGATGGCCGAACTGCGCGATGGAAATTCGCTGGCGGATGTACTGACGGCGAACGGCGTGGACGTAAACACCTTCATTGATGAGGCCGTCACCAAACTGGACACGCAACTGAATAAGCTGGTGGAAAACGGGCGGATAGACCAGGAACGCGCCGATGAACTGCTGGCGAACTTCCGCGAACGCCTGACCGAACGTATCAACCAGGTCGGTCCGGCGGAAGATGCTGAAGCGTAGACCTTCGCCGGAAGCCAAAAAAACGGGGCGGGCCGCAAACCCGCCCTTTGCATTTATGGCAGGGCGAACAGGCGGGCGGCGTTTTCGGTGGTCGCTTGCGCCATCTGCTCCACCGTGACCTGGTGCAGCGCGGCCAGCCGCTCGATGATAAACGGGATGTAAGCCGGTTCGTTGCGTTTGCCCTGGTGCGGGGCTGGCGTGAGGAATGGGCCGTCGGTTTCCACCAGCAGACGGTCGAGCGGCACGCGCGCGGCGACAGCGCGCAGGTCGTCGGCTTTTTTGTAGGTGATCGGTCCGGTGAAGCCGACATAAAACCCGGCGTCAAGCGCCCGTTCGGCGATGCCCGCCGGGGCGGAAAACGAGTGCAGCACGCCAGGACGAGCTTTCAGCGAATCCGGTAGGCCGCGCGCCCAGCTTTCCAGGATGTTCATGATGTCGGCGCCGGCCTCGCGGTTGTGGATGATGACCGGCAGCGCCAGTTTTGCCGCCAGTGCAAGCTGGGACTCGAAGGTCTCGAACTGTTTGGGCTTCGGGCTTTTGTCCCGATAGTAATCCAGCCCGATTTCACCGATGGCGACAACTTTGGGATGGGCGGCCATGTCGGCCAGGGGTTTGAGCAGCGTCGGGGCAAAATCGGTGCTGCTGTTGGGGTGGATGCCCACCGCCGCAAATAATCCGGCGTGCCGGCTGCACAGATCGAGGATGTCCCGGCTGGTGTCTGGGTCAATCGCCGGGACGATCACGCGGGTAACGCCGGCTGCCGCCGCGCGGGCGATCACGGCGTCGAGGTCGTCCCGGTAGCTGTCGAAGTTCAGATGGCAGTGGGTGTCAATCACAGGTGGTTTTCGGCTTTCAAAAGCTGGAGGTCTGCCTCCACCATCATCTGGATAAGCTGCTCGAAAGTCACGTTTGGCTCCCAGCCTAGTTTGGCGCCGGCCTTGCCGGGGTCGCCGACCAGCAGATCAACCTCCGCGGGGCGCATATAACGCTCGTCCTGCACCGTGTAGTTTTTCCAGTTTAAGTCAACGCAGCTAAAGGCCACGTCCAGCAGCCGCTCAACTGAATGGGTCTGGCCGGTAGCGACGACGTAATCATCCGGGGTATCCTGCTGGAGCATCAGCCACATGGCTTTCACATAGTCCCCGGCGAAGCCCCAGTCGCGCTGCGAGTCCAGGTTGCCGATGCGGAGTTCGTTGGCGAGGCCGAGTTTGATGCGGGCGGCATGATGGGTTACTTTGCGGGTGACGAATTCGAGTCCCCGGCGCGGGCTCTCGTGGTTGAACAGGATGCCGCTGGTGGCGTGCAGGCCGTAACTTTCGCGGTAGTTGACGGTAATCCAGTGGCCGTACACTTTAGCCACGCCATAAGGGCTGCGGGGGTAAAAGGGGGTGCTTTCCTTCTGCGGCACTTCCTGGACTTTGCCGAACATCTCGCTGCTGGAGGCCTGGTAAAACCGAATTTTAGGGTTCACCGTCATGATGGCGTCGAGCAGGCGGGTGACGCCCAGGGCGGTCACGTCCCCGGTAAAAACCGGCTGCTGCCAGGATGTCTGGACGAAACTCTGTGCGGCCAGGTTGTACACCTCGTCCGGCTGGATGTCTTTGAGGGCGCGCGTCAGGCTGGTCTGGTCGAGCATATCGCCGGAGATGAGCGTGATTCGCTCCTGAATGTGACGGATACGCTCAAAATTCAGGGTGCTGGTGCGCCTCACCA
>JAPKMO010000156.1 GCA_026645945.1 Anaerolineae bacterium | reverse complement strand
CGTCCCGCGTACCAACAGCCGTAGGATAACCGGCTCGCCAACAACCGCCGTCTGCCGGTCGAGTGTGGCGGACATCTCGAACTGTCCCACCGCCCCTGTAAACCCCACCGGCGCGCCGTCAGGGAGCGGTTGTACCTGTACGGCAGTTGGGTTGGCACTTAACCGCTGCCCGGTCTGAAAGGCCGATTCCGGCAGCATAATCTGTGCGGGATTAATGATAATTTCACCGGAACGGGTAGGATAAAGCGCGGCGCGAATCTCGCTGACGATATACTGCCGCCCCTCAATCTGCTGCGCGATCTGCGTAAAGGGGAAGGGTTCAACATTCACCCGCCAGAAGCCTTCAAAATCGGGCGGTGTATAGGGAAAGGATAGGTTCGATAACGTCTGCAAGCGGTAAAAGCGCGCGATGTAGGTGATCTGCTGTCCGATGAACGGCGTGGGGTTATCTACCAGGGCTTCGATAAAAACATCCTCGCCCCCCTGCGCGTGAGTTACTTGCAGCCAGCATCCAAGTGTCGTGACTATGAGAAGCCATCTGACCGTCCGGCGCATTCTCACCAATCCTTTTCAACCGGCTGAGCCTGCGGAGTTAACCGTCGCAGATATTCGCTCAGCGTTTGTTGCTTACTCTGGATGGCATCGAGAAGTTGTTCGGCATCCTCAACCGCCAGCGTGCCAACCGGCTGCGGAGTCGGCGCGGGGGCTGTTTCAGTCGGAGACGGCGCGTCCGGCTGCGGGGTCGGCGCTTCGGGTGTCGGCGTCATGGCGGGCGGCGGGGCAGCGCGTCTGAGCGCCAGTTCCAGGTTATAACGCGCGTCCTGATCTTCAGGGTTCAGCCGCAGCGCGTCCTGATAGGCGCTGATCGCCTCGGCAAACCGGCTCATCTCAAAATAAACGTTGCCCAGGTTATAGTAGGCTTTGGCCGCCAGTTCATCATCCGCAAAAGCAATCGCCTGCTCCAGAGCCGCCACCGCCCGCCGCAGTTGGCCGGAACGCGCCAGCGCGCTGGCCGCATTATAATAAGCTTCTGGCCGATCAGGCGCGGCAGCCTGCGCCAACTGGAAAGCCTCCACCGCGCCCAGATAATCGCCTCTCTGATACAAGTCGCCCCCCGCGCCAATACGTTCGGCGGGGTTCACGTCACACCCTGCCAACCCCATCAACAGCAGCGCCAGCAGCGGCACACGCCGAATCTTCAAACCGCCGCCCTGCGCTGCGGCGACCAGCAGTTCTGCCGAAAGCGCCAGCAGCGCCAGCGCCGCAAAAATTCCGAATCGCTCGACATTCTGAGTCCGAACAGCATTCTCCTGGCTGCCGCCTTCTGCTGCGCGCAGCCGGCGCAGCAGCGGCGCGATCACACCATCTCCGGCGCTCACCCGCCGGTAAATTCCGCCCGTCCGGTCGGCAATAGCTTGCAGAATACCCTCATCCAGCGCCGATAAAATAACATCGCCAGACGTATCGGCTTTGTAACCCGTAACATTCCCGGCAGCATCCAGCACCGGGACCGGCTCGCCGCGTGTTTCGCCATAACCCAGGACGTTAACGGCGATATCCTCAGCCCTCGCCTCATCGGCTGCCGCCAGCGGGTCGCCCACATGATTTTCGCCGTCGGTCGCCAGCAAAATCACCCGCGTGCGGCTGCGGCTGCCGAAGGCTTCTATCGCCAGGCGCAGCGCATCCTCAATCGCCGTCCCCTGGCGCGAAACCGCCGCGCTGCTCGCCCTGTTAAGAAATGTCTCAGCGGACAAAAGATCGGTCGTCAGCGGAAACTGCACGAAGGCGCTGCCCGCAAACAGCACCAGACCGACCTCATACCCCTCCAGTTGGGAAAGCAGGCCGCGTATATCCAGCTTCGCCCGCTCCAGGCGGCTGGGCCGCATATCGGCGGCGTTCATGCTGCTGCTCACGTCCAGGACGACCATCAGGCTTACCCCCTGGGAAACGCTGATGGACGGCTCCTCGCCCCATGCCGGTCGCGCCAGCGCAAGAATTAACGAAGCCGCCACCAGCGGCCACAAAATCAATTCCCACACCCGCCGCCGGGCATGATCTGGCGGAAGAAGCTGATTCAGCAGAACCGGCTCGGCCAGGCGGCGGGTCTTTTTGCGCCGGGCGCGCTCTCGCCAAACTAGCAGCGCCAGTAGGGGCGGCAGCAGCAAAAACAGCAGCAGTACGGTCGGGTTCAAAAATGTCATGGAATAGTCTGCAAAACTGTATACCGCAGCATCCGCTCGATCACCAGCAAAATCAGCGCCGGCCACAGCAGCCAGCCGGCCTGCTCCTGCCAGCGCACGATAGTCTGCTGCACCATATCAGAGCGTTCGAGCGCGTTGATCTGGTCATAAATGCGCTGTAAATCCACCAGGTCACCGGCGCGAAAATACAGTCCTCCCGTAATATCGGCGATGGCCTGCAAAGTGGCCTCGTCTAGATCGCTTTCGACAAGCTGCGTGCCGCCGCTGTCGTCAGGGACAAGCACCAGCCCCGTCATACCCACGCCAATGGTATACACGCGGATGCCCAGGGCGGCCACCGCCTGCGCTGCCGTAATCGGCCCGATTCCCCCGGCATTATTGGCTCCATCGGTCAGCAGAATGATAACTTTGCTGGCAGCGGCGCTCTGCCGCAGCATGTTCGCCGCCGACGCGATTCCCATCCCGATAGCCGTACCATCAAACAGCCCCAGCGAAGTCGCCAACTGCACATCGTCAAGCGAACGCTGTAATGCTTCGTAATCCAGCGTGGGGGGCGTTTGATGAAAAGCATCCTGGGCGAACACCACCAGCCCGATGCGGTCGAACGCGCGCCCCCTGATGAAATCCGCGATGACCGATTTGGCCGCCTCCAGGCGATTCAACGGCGCAAAGTCCAGCGCCGCCATGCTGCCGGAAATATCCAGCGCCAGCACGATGTCCACCCCCTGCCCGCGAATGAGTTCCTGCGCTCGTCCGCTCTGCGGGCGCGCCAGCCCGATCACCAGCAAAACCCAGGCGATCAATTGCAGCGCATCCGGCAGACGGCGAAACCGGACACGCCAGCTTACCGGCAGCCCATCCAGCAGCCGCACATCAGAATAGCGCACCAAAAGCGAAGGCGAACGCCAGCCGCTTGCAGCCGAAAACAGCCACCAACCCGCCGGCGCCAGCAGCAGCAGCAAAACCCAGGGATACGCCAGTCGAAATTCTATCACGGCGCGCCATCCTCAGATGAAGTGCCAACCACCCAACGCGAAATCCTTTGCAGCAGCCCCTGCGTGGAGTCGGGAGCGGGGCGGAATCGGGCGAATTTCACCAGATCAATCTGGTCGAGGATACGCCGCAGCTCCTGGTTTTGCCGGGGTGTCAGCGCCGAACGGCTTTGCAGCGCCGCCAGTAGTTCTTCTGTGGTTAACTCGCGCGTGGCAACCTTAAAGCGTTCTTCCAGGTAGCCGCGCAGGCACTCCCCCGCCCAAATGTAAACCTCCGCCGCAGGCAGCACCAGGCCGCGAACCCGCCGCAGTTCATCCAGCGTCCGCCCGGTAACATCCAGCAGTTGTCCCCCCGCGGGTTTCTGCGCGCGCCGCCGGTTTAACCGCCGCGCCAGACTCAACCCGCCGGCAGCCACCGCTCCACCGGCAGCCAGAATCATCCAGGGTGAAATATAAGGCAGCATTTCCAGGGGTTTGAGCGGGCGTAAAACCAGATCATTCGGTTCGATCACGCTTGGGACGGTAAAAAAAGCCGGCTCAACGCTCGCGCGCTGGTTTTCGCCGTCCGGCGGCAGACGGTACTCCACGAAAGTTTCAGGCGTCCGGTAATCGCCCGGTGTCCAAAGAATCACGGTGAACGATTGGCGGTAAACCACTCGGCCATCACGCATGGTTTTTTCAACCTCGCCGGCAGCCCGCACCTCAAACGGCGGCCAATCTGCCGTGATCTGCGGCAGCGTCACCTCCGCCTCGGCAGGCGCTTCGACAACCAGCGTCAGAGTCGCCGGCTCACCGATCAGCGGCGAACCGGGCGCGGCCTCAAAACGCGCCGTCACTGGCATCTGCGCGCGCGCGACCGCCATCCACACGCACGCGGTCACAATCCCCAGCCACCGCCCGATCATCGTCCCAAACGGCGCGCCCGCTGCTGAAAAAACGAAACCAGCGCCGCAGCAGCATCACCGCCGGACGCGATCTCAATTCGGTCTACCCCGGCGTCATTTAAAATCGAAAGCCTTCGCTCTCGGCGCTGCCGGACCTGGTTTTCAAAATGGTCGCGCCATCCCGGCTGGCCCGTATCCACCCAGACTGCCGCGCCGGTTTCGGCGTCCTGCAGGCCGACGATGCCCGCCGCCGGCCACCGCTGTTCCAGCGGATCACTCAGCATCACGGCAATAACGTCATGCTGGCGCGCTGCCAGGGTCAGGTTCCGCGCGTAGGACTCATCGGCGGTCAGAAAATCGGAAATCAGAAACACGACCGCCTGCCGCTTAAGCAGACGGCCGACCGTCCTGAGCGCCAGCGCTAGGTCGGTCGTTTGCCCCACCGGCTGCGCCGTCAGCAGTTCACGGATCAGCCGCAGGATATGATTGCGCCCCTTACGCGGCGGCACGTACAGTTCAGCGCGGTCGCTGAACAGCAGCAGCCCAACCTTGTCATTGTTCCGAAGCGCCGCATAGGCCAGCACAGCACCTATTTCCACCGCTGCATCCCGTTTCTGGCGTTTTGACGTTCCAAACAGGCAGGACGCGCTGGCATCCATCGCCAGCATCACCGTCAGTTCGCGTTCCTCTACATACTGTTTGACGAACGGCTCACCCGCCCGCGCCGTCACATTCCAATCAATCGTCCGTACATCGTCGCCCGGCTCGTAGGGGCGCACGGCGTCAAACTCGATGCCGCGCCCCTTAAAAACAGCGTGGTAAGCCCCGGCGAATATATCATCCACCAGCCGCCGGGTTTGCAGTTCAATCCGGCGGATTTTCCGCAGCGTCGTCGGAGCGATCATCACGGCACTTCCACCCGGCTCAATATTTGCTGGATGACCTGCGCGGTTGTGATGTCCTCGGCTTCCGCCTCAAACGTCAGCAGGATACGATGCCGCAGCACATCCGGCGCAATCTGTTTTATATCATCGGGTATCACGTAACCCCGCCCACGCAAAAAAGCGTTCGCTTTCGCCGCCCGCAGCAAAAAAATAGTCGCGCGCGGCGAAGCGCCCAGGTCAATCAACAATCGCAAATCCTTCATGCCGTTGGAAGCCGGGTCGCGGGTGGCAAAGATGATATTCAACACGTAATCTTTGATTTTTTCATCCACGTAAATTTTGTTAACGGCGGCGCGCGCGCGGCGAATCGTCTCCAACTCAACCACCGGCTGCGGCGCGGGTGGCGTCCCGACCGCCATCCGTTCCATAATCGCGCGCTCCTCCGCCCGCGTTGGATACTCCACCACCACTTTCAGCATAAAACGGTCAAGCTGCGCTTCCGGCAGCGGGTATGTACCCGCCTGTTCAATCGGGTTTTGAGTCGCCAGCACCATAAACGGGTCGTGCAGCGTGTAGGTCTGGTCTCCAAGCGTGACCTGGCGCTCCTCCATCGCCTCTAGTAATGCGGACTGGACTTTCGCCGGGGCGCGGTTGATCTCATCGGCCAGCACAAGATTGCTGAAAATCGGACCCATACGCGGCGTAAACTCGCCGGTGCGGGGGTTATAAATCTGCGTGCCGATCAGATCGGCGGGCAGCAGGTCCGGTGTGAACTGAAGCCGCTGGAAACGCGCCTGGATGGTCGCCGCCAGGGTGCGGACGGCCAGCGTTTTCGCCAGCCCCGGAACGCCCTCGATTAAAATATGTCCGTTACAGAGCAGCGCGACCAGCAGCCGGTGAATAAGCCGCTCCTGCCCAACAATCGTTCGATTGACTTCGGCCAGCACGCCCTGTATAAAGCCGGATTCGCGCCGGACAAGCTCGTTTAACTGCTGTGCGGAACTCATAACCCTCTCAGGATGATGATAATACGCATCACAATACTTCTATCCTGTGCGATCAAACCTCTTGATTGTATAATCAATCGTAGAACAAGCAAAATACTTCTGGATGTGTGCATGTCGAACAATCACCCGGTTGGGGATTGATGGATTAAAGCGGAGGCCCGGGGTGAACAATCCGAAAACACGAAATCTTCTACTGTATGTATTCATCGGCCTGATGCTGGTTGTCATCTTTTTTGGCATCAGCAACGGCAGCCAGGAACCCGGCACGATTAAATTTACCGATCTGGTGCGGCGTATTCAAAGTGATGATGTCGCCGGCATTCGCGTCGTTGGCGATCAGCTGATTATTACCTTCAGAGATCGTTCTACCGCCACCACGTCCAAAGGCGCTGAGTCCACCGCTCAGGAACAACTGCTGCAATTCGGTGTCACGCCGCAGCAAATCGAGGCTGTCGTCTGGGATTTTCAGCAGCCGAGCAACTGGCCGGCGGTCGGTTTTAGCGTTTTAACGGGGCTGCTGCCGATTCTTTTAATCGGCGGGTTGATCTTTTTTATGCTGCGCCAGGCCCAGGGCAGCAACAACCAGGCGATGGCTTTTGGCAAAAGCCGGGCGCGTATGTTCAGCGGCGACCAGCCCAGCGTGACCTTTGAAGATGTGGCCGGCGCCGACGAAGCTAAAGCCGAACTGGCCGAAGTGGTCGAATTCCTGAAAGAACCAGAGAAGTTCATCCAGCTCGGCGCGCGCATCCCCAAAGGTGTGCTGCTGGTCGGCAGCCCCGGAACGGGCAAAACGCTGCTGGCAAAAGCCGTCGCGGGCGAAGCCGGCGTGCCGTTTTTCAGCATCTCCGGCTCGGAATTTGTGGAAATGTTTGTCGGCGTGGGCGCGTCCCGCGTGCGTGACCTGTTCAGCCAGGCCAAACGCCACAGCCCTTGCATCATCTTCATTGACGAGATTGACGCTGTTGGTCGCCAGCGCGGCGCTGGCCTGGGCGGAAGCCACGATGAGCGCGAGCAGACACTCAACCAGATTCTGGTCGAAATGGACGGTTTTGATACCGATACCAATGTCATCGTCGTCGCCGCCACCAATCGCCCGGACATCCTCGACCCCGCCCTGCTGCGCCCCGGTCGTTTTGACCGGCGCGTGGTGCTGGATCGCCCCGATGTCAAGGGGCGCGAAGCCATCATTAAAGTGCATGTGCGCGGCAAGCCGATGGCCTCCGACGTAGACCTTAAAACGCTGGCGAAAGCCACGCCTGGTTTCGTCGGTGCAGACATCGAAAACATGGTCAACGAAGCCGCCATCCTGGCCGCGCGCAAAAACAAAAAGACCATCTCCAACAGCGACTTCCATGAGGCCATCGAACGTATCCTGCTCGGCCCAGAACGCAAAAGCCGTGTCATCAACAAACAAGAACAGTGCATCACCGCCTATCACGAGGCCGGCCACGCCGTCGTCGGCTGTCTGCTGCCCCACAGCGACCCCGTTCGTAAAGTGACCATCATCCCGCGCGGCATGAGCGGCGGTTCGACCCTGTTCTTGCCGGACGAAGACATCAATTATGTGTCGCGTTCGCGTATCAAAGACCAGATCATCACCGCCCTGGCAGGCCGGGCTGCCGAAGAAATCGTCTTTGACGAGATCACCACCGGCGCGGCCAGCGACCTGGAGCAGGTCACGCGGCTGACGCGCGCTATGGTCACGCGCTTCGGCATGAGCGACAAACTCGGCCCGATGATGTTCGGCCAGAAGGAAGAGATGATCTTCCTAGGGCGAGAAATTTCCGAACAGCGCGACTACAGCGAAGCCGTCGCCCAGGAAATCGACTCCGAAGTGCGCGGCATCGTCACCTGGGCCTACGCCGAAGCGCAGCGCCTCCTCAAAGAAAACCGCAGCAAACTCGATGCTGTAGCCGTCCGGCTGTTGGAAGTTGAAACCATCGAAGCCGAAGAACTGCTGGCGATTATGGGCGAACAGCGCCCCAAAAAATCGAGCGAGTTCCAAATGCCCCCGGCGCTGCTGCCGAAATCACCCACTCCTGAAAATCAGGAGGCGGCAGAGGAAGGCGGCGATTTAAAATCCCTGGGCGCGGCGCCCAGCCCTGCCTGAGCGAGAATCGCAAAACCGTCCGGGAAAATCGGGCGGTTTTAATTTTCATCTTCAACCGCCCGAAAATAACAAACAGAAATTCATAGATGAAGGATTCGTGCCGCATGTCGCCAGCAGCAGCGCCCCACCGGCGCACGCGCCGCAGGCGGCCAGCAAAACCAGGCATCCACACCACACCGCCGGCCCGCCGCTGATGGCCCCCGTCACCACTTCGATCAGGCCGAAAAAAGTTGTGCCGATAATCTGGATGCTGAAAAACACCAGCAGCCCCACCACACACAAAACGACCAGGACAATACTGATTAGCAGCAGCGCGCCCAGATCGGCAGTTTGAAGAAATTCCATTTTTAAGCTGCCCCTTCGCAGTCCACAATAACCGCACCAACCTTTTTAGGTTAGTTAGTATCTATCCGTAAACCGATTGAAGCAGAACAGTGGGCTTAAGCCCACTGTCCGG
>JAPKMO010000155.1 GCA_026645945.1 Anaerolineae bacterium | reverse complement strand
AGCCCCTGAGGGGAGGGGGTTTGGGGGAGGGGTTAGAAGGCGAAAGCCCGCTTATCGAGACGAAGTATCTTCATGCGTTTGCCCTGCGGCGGCACGGCATAAACCGGCGGTTCAACCGGCCATTGAAGGCCGGGGATTCGAGTGTTATGCTCAAACAACAGCGACCGATGATGTGATGTTTTAGCAAGATGGCGACACCCGATATTATTCTGATCGTGCTGGATACCCTGCGCCGTGACCGGCTTTCCGGCTACGGCCACCGCCGCGAAACCTCGCCGGCGCTGGATGCTTTCGCCGCCCGCGCCACCACTTTCGACCGGGCCGTATCGCCCGCCCAGTGGACGATTCCGGCGCACGCTTCCCTGTTCACCGGCCTGTATCCCGGCGCGCACGGCCTCACCGAAGCCGGGGCGCGGCTGTCCGGCGCGTTCCCCACCCTGGCGGAAATTCTGCGCGGCGAGGGTTATCATACGGTCGGCTTCTGCAACAATCCGCTGGTCGGCGTGCTGGACAACGGCCTGATACGCGGCTTTGAGCGGTTTTTCAACTATGCCGGCACCGTCCCCAACCGTCCTTTCGAAACCGGCGAAAACCGGCTGGCGCGCGCTTTCAAAACCCGCTTCCGGCGTTTCGCCCGCCCCATCGAAAACCATTTCGCCACGTCCGACCGGTTGTTCCGCCTGTCCATGAACCGGCTGGTCGTGCCGTTCTGGACGCGGCTGATTAACTTCAAGGGCAGCGCATCGCTGACGGTTGACGACCTGATCGCCTACCACCAGAGCCACCATGCCGGGGGCGCGGCGCGCCCGCTTTTTACGTTCGTCAACCTGATGGGTGCGCACCTGCCGTACCATCCCCCGCCGGAAGTTTTGCGCCGCATCAGCCCGGAACTGCGCCGCGACCGCCGGGCCGCCGATTTCGTGCGGCACTTCAACGCCGACGCCGGGCGCTGGGCCAGCCCGCCCGTCCCCCCGCTGGAGGACTGGCAGCGCGAGGCGCTCACCGGCTATTACGACGCCGAAATCGCTCACCAGGACGCCGATCTGGGGCGGCTGCTGCGCTATCTCGAACGATCTGGCGCGCTGGCAAATACGCTGGTTATCATCCTGGCCGATCACGGCGAAGGGCATGGCGACCATGACTTTTTCGGGCATGGTTTCGTGGTTTACCAGGAACTCGTCCACGTGCCGCTTATCATTCACTATCCCGACCGCTTCCCGTCCGGCAGGCGAATCGAAACCACCGTCTCGACGCGGCGGGTTTTCCACACCATTTTAGAGGCGGCGGGCATCCGTCCCCCGTTAGACGAGGCCGACCCGAACGCCGATGTGGCTGCGCTGACGCTGGCAAACGCGCTCAACGGCAGGCCGGATGCCGAAGGCGGCGTGGCTTTTGCTGAGGCTTTCCCGCCGCGCACGTTTTTGAGCTTCATCCGGCATCGCAGCCCGGCGCTGATCGAACGGCTGCGGCTGTCGCTGGTGCGCCGGGGAATCTACGACGGCGCGTACAAACTGGCCGCCGTCGGCGAGCAGGTCGAAGCCCTCTACGATGTGGCTGCCGACCCTGCCGAAAATACCAACCTGGCCGAAACCCGCGCCGACCTGGCCGCCGGCCTGCTGGACAGGCTGGCCGCTTTTACCGCCAGCCACCGCCCGGATGCCGTGCCGTTGGGCGACCTGGACGACGCCGTACTCGACCACCTGCGCGCCCTGGGTTATGTGGAGTGAGCATGAACCAGGCTGACCGCATCCACGAACTGTACCGGCGCATCAGCCAGGCGGCGCAGGACTGGCCGCCCACCACCCTCAGCCATTACGAAGGCCAGCCCTTCAAGGCGCTGATCGCCGCCATGCTCAGCGCCCAGACGCGCGAAGAACAAACACTGGCCGCCATGAACAACCTGCTGGCGCTGGCCGATACGCCGGAAGCCATGCTGCAGCTGAGCGATGAGCAGATTTTGCAGGCCGTCAGCCCGGTATCGTTTTTCCAGAACAAGGCCAGGTATGTGCGGGAAATCTGTCATCGGCTGGTGACGCAGTACGGCGGCAGCGTGCCGCGCGCGCTGGATGAACTGGTGCAGTTTAAAGGCGTGGGCTGGAAGGTGGCCGTGTTAACGCTGGCCGTCGGCTACGGCATCCACGACGACATCACCGTAGATGTACATGTCGCCCGCATCGGCAGGCGGCTGGGGCTGGTGCAGCCGCAGACCAAACAGCCGGAAAAAGTGAACGAGGAACTCAAACGCATCCTGCCGCGCGGCTATTGGCCGCACTGGAACGGCCTGATGGTGCAGTTCGGGCGCGCGGTGTGCAAGCCGACCTATCCCCAATGCGCGACCTGCCTCGTCCGCGATTTATGCCCGCGCGTCGGCGTAGTGCAGACCGGCCCGCGCTCCTACAAAGAGGGCGACTACCTGTGACAGCCGCCTGTTAAAGACGCCGGCGCGGGTTCAAACGCCCGCTTGCTGACCCAAAGCCGCCAGGGACTCGTACACCTCGGCCAGCACGTCCGGCGGCGGGTCGCCATAGCGCGGCCCTACCGTTAAAAAGTCCTCAAACGTCTGCTCCTGGAAACCGTCGTCGCAGGCGCAGCCCAGGCCGTCGTACCATTCCACCTGGCGCGTATCGGCGTGAATCACCAGCGCCCACACGGTTTCGTCGTCCTGCTTCCACATCCAGGAAGTCGTGACCGGTTTTTGCGTCATGTGATCTACCCTTCGCTTATGGATTGCCGGGGGTTAAAAACAGGGGCGAACACAACCGGTTCGCCCCCTGCTTATTCTGACGTTTCCTGCGGCGTGGTTATTACCGGCCAGCCGATTTCCGCCAGCATTTCTCGCAGCGTTTCCAGCGGCAGGCCGACCACGTTGGTATAACTGCCTTTGATGTTCGCTGCCGGCTTAAAAACCGGGTGCTGGATGGCATAAGCGCCGGCTTTGTCGAACGGGTCGCCGGTGGCGATGTAGGCTTCGATTTCGTCGTCGGTGTAGGCGCGCATGGTCACGTCGGTGCGGGTGATGCGGGTAAGGGGTTGAGCGGCGGCGTCATCCACCTGCAATAACGTCAGCGCGGTGCAGACCTGGTGCGTGCGCCCGCGCAGGCGGCGCAGCATCACGCGCGCTTCGCCGGCGTCCGCCGGTTTGCCCAGGATGCCCCCCTGGTCGTCCACGCCCAGGGTGTCCGCCCCCAGGATAACGACCGTATCCGCCGCCAGCACCGCCGCCGCTTCGTCCAGCCGGGCGGCCACGTCCAGGGCTTTTTCCCGGCTCAGGCGGCGGGCGTAATCCAGCGGCGGCTCGCCGGGGCGCTGCGTCTCATCCACCGCCGGTTGAACAATGCGGAAGGCGACTCCCAGGCTCGCCAGCAGCTCGCGCCGCCGGGGGGAACTGGAAGCCAGGATGAAGGTTGGCTGTGTCATAGACGGAACAGCGGGCCTAAACAGCAGGCTTAGACAGCGGGCTTAAGCCCGCTGTCCATCGTCCCCACTGCTTATTCTTCGTCTTCATCCTCGTAAAAGTCGTCCAGCGAGTGCGGGTGGCCGTGATCGAGTTCTTCCTCGTCGGCCTCGCGCAGCTCCAACACCTCGACGCTGAAGTTCAGCGTTTTGCCGGCCAGCGGCGGGTTGAAGTCCACCAGCACCGTATCGGCGTTCACTTCCTTCACCATGCCGATGTACACGTAACCGTCTTCATCCTCGACTTCGACCACCATGCCCGTTTCCAGGTTTTCCGCGCCGGGGATTTCGTCCTTGTCGAATTCGTCAATGTCTTCTTCGTCATACTCGCCATAGGCATCTTCCGGCGGAACGGTCACATCCACCCGGTCGCCCACGCGCTTGCCTTCCAGCGCCGCCTCCAGCCCCGGCACGATGTTTTCCGCGCCGTGCAGATATTCCAGCGGGTCGTCGGCGTCGGCGCGGCCCACTTCCTGGCCGTCTACCTTCAGCACATAGCTCATGCTGACGACGACACCGTCTCGAATCGTATCCACTGCCATGCTTTTTCTTTCTCCTCACCAGCCCGGCTGCCGGGCTAAACGCGGGCATTATAGCCGGACTCGGCCTGAATGAGAATAGAGTATTCGGGGAAATATACTATCGGGGCAGGTTTTAATCCAGGGTGTCGGGGGGCGCTTCCGTGCCGGTGATGGCCTCCAGCAGGTCGTCCAGCGTCATCTCGTCGGCCAGCCGGCGGGCATCCAGCAGGACACGCGGGCAAAGCTCGGTCTCCAGCTCCAGATACAACGTCTCGGCGCGCGCGCGGGATTCGGGACGCATGGGATAACACAGGACGAGCGCCAGGATTTCGACGGCGCGCTCCTTCTCCAACTTCTCGATCAGCAGTTCGGCGATTTTGATGAGGGTGTCCATCACCATCAGCATTGCGTCGTTGCGGGCTGCAATCCTCAAAGTCTGGTGAAAACGCCCCATCAGGTCATCGTAGTCCATCACATGCATTCCTGTACCGGAGAATTCTTGATGAATGTTACTATACGGAGCATCACCTTACGATAACCTTAACAGACCAATCAAAAGCCGTCATAAGGCGCGTCAGATCACGCTGAGGAAAGGCGTGGGGGTGGGCGGCGGGGGTGATGGCTGCTCGAACAGATACCAGAAGCTGTAAACCAAGAAGGCCAGCAGCGTCAGCAAAATCAGCAGCAGGTAAATCACCCGGCGCAGCGTCCAGAAGCGCGGCGGCGGTTCGTTGCCGTTTTCATCGTCGCCGTAAAACACATCTTCCGGTATCGAACGGCGCACACGGCGGCGGTATAAAAAGTCGGGTTCGTCGTCATAACGATCATCGGTCATGCAGGAACGCGCCTCAAAAAGGGCAGGGCGGGCCACTTATGCCCGCCCCTCGGCGGCGTTTACGCCTCGTGTTGGATGTCCTGAACCTGGATGATGCCCTCCGGCGAGCCGCGCATGATAGCAAGTTTGACCTCGCCGATGGCTTTGGTGATTTCGATCTCGCGCGGGCAGGCCGGCGTGCAGTTGAAGATGGTGCGGCAGCGCCACACGCCGTCCGGTTCGGCCAGAATATCCAGGCGGTCGGCGGCGGCCTGGTCGCGGCTGTCGAAGATGAAGCGGTGCGCCTGCACAATCGCCGCCGGCCCCACGTAGCTGCCGTTGGCCCAAAAGGAGGGGCAGGCCGTCGTGCAGCAGGCGCACAGGATACACTTGGTGGTATCGTCAAACCGCTCGCGGTCCTGCGGCGATTGCAGCCGTTCGCGCCCATCTTCCGGCAGGGGCGTATCGTTGACGAAAAACGGCATCACCTGGCGGTAGTGGGCGAAAAACGGCTCCATATCCACGATCAGGTCTTTTAACACCGGCAGGCCGAGGATGGGTTCAACCTGGATTTTTGTCCCCAGGTCTTTAACCAGCACCTTGCAGGCCAGCCGGTTGACGCCGTTAATCCGCATGGCGTCCGAACCGCAGACGCCGTGCGCGCACGAACGCCGGAACGCCAGCGTGCCGTCCTGCTCCCACTTGATGCGGTGCAGCATTTCCAGCACGCGGTCGGTCGGCTCGACATCGCTGAGTTTAAATTCCTGCCAGTAGGGTTTATCTTTACCGGGAATTTCCGGGTTCAAACGTCGAATTCGGAAGGTTACGTCCATCGTCAGTTCTCAACCTTGAATAAGCAGCGTTCAGATAAAAGGGATGAGGGATGAGTTTTACTCATCCCTCGGCACTCGGCACTAATACACGCGCTCTTTAGGCGCGAAACGCGGGTCGGTTTCCGCCAGCGACAGGTCTACTTTTTTGTTTGTATTCAAGTCCAGGTGGAGCGCGCCAGGCTGGTACGGGCCGGCCAGCTTTGAGAAGGCCAGCGTATGCACCAGCCAGTTCTGGTCATCTCGCTCTTTAAAGTCTTCGCGGCTGTGCGCGCCCCGGCTTTCGGTGCGGGCCAGCGCGCTTTTGGCCGTCACCTGCGCCAGATCAAGCAGGCAGCCCAGTTCCCAGGTTTCTATCAGGTCGGTGTTGAACTTGTAGCCCTGGTCGTCCAGGCTCAGGTCGGTCTGGTAGCGTTCGCGCAGTTCTTGGACGGTATCAATCGCCTGCTGAATGCCCGCCCCCTCGCGGAACACGCCGACGTAATCCATCATCACTTTTTGCATGATGCCGCGCAGTTCACCGGGCTTGGATTTACCCTTGCTGCTGCGAATGCGTTTGAACTCCGCTTCGATTTCGGCGGTGGGGTTGGCCGGCAGCGGAATCAGATCAGCATGTTTGACGTATTCGGCAATTTTCATGCCGCCGCGCCGCCCGAACACCACCAGGTCTACCAGCGAATTCGTCCCCAGGCGGTTGGCGCCATGACAGCTTACACAGGCGCATTCGCCCGCCGCGTACATGCCCGGCAGCACCGTCCAGTTTTCGTCAATCACCACTTCGGCGTCCACATTGGTAGGGATGCCGCCCATCGCGTAGTGCGCCGTCGGCTGGATGGGCATCGGTTCTTTCACCGGGTCCACACCCAGGTACACGCGGCAGAAATCCAGGATGTCCGGCAGCTTTTTCTCGATTTCCTCGCCGGTCACGCGGCGGGTTTCGCCGGCTTCGGCCAGGTAGCGGTTGACCGTTTCCGGGCGCACGTCCAGGTAGACGTAATCCTTGCCCTGGATGCCGTTGCCGTCGCGGATTTCGAGGTAAATGGCGCGGCTTACCACGTCGCGGCTGGCGAGGTCTTTAATGCGCGGGGCGTATTTTTCCATAAACCGCTCGCCGTGCCGGTTAAGCAGCACGCCGCCTTCGCCGCGCACGCCCTCGGTGATGAGGATGCCCATTTTATAAATGCCGGTGGGGTGGAACTGAAAAAATTCCATATCTTGCAGCGGCACGCCCCGGCGGAAGGTGATGGCCGCGCCGTCGCCGGTCAGGCTGTGGGCATTGCTGGTCACCTGCCAGATTTTGCCCCAGCCACCGGTGGCGAACAGGGTAGCTTTGCCATGAAAAACATGCAGTTCGCCCGTGCCAAGCTGCACGGCCACCACGCCCACACAGGCGCCGTTGTTCATCAGCACGTCCACGACGTGATATTCGTCAAAAAACTTCACTTCGTTTTTGATACACTGCTGGTAAAGTGTCTGCAAAATCATATGGCCGGTGCGGTCGGCGGCGTGGCAGGCGCGGCGAACCGGCTTTTCGCCGAAGTTGCTGGTATGCCCGCCAAAACGCCGCTGGCTGATGCGGCCTTCCGGCGTGCGGTCGAACGGCAGCCCCATATGCTCCAGTTCGATCACGGCATCTATGGCGTTTTCGGCCAGCACTTTAGCGGCGTTCTGGTCGGCCAGGTAGTCGCCACCTTTCACGGTGTCGTAGGCGTGCCACAGCGGGTTATCCGGCTCGTGGTTGCCCAGCGCCGCCCCGATGCCGCCCTGCGCCGTGCCGGTGTGGCTGCGCGTGGGGTACAGCTTGCTGACGACGGCCACGTTGGCGCCGCCTTTGCTGGCATACAGGGCGGCCATCAACCCTGCGCCGCCCGCGCCGACGATGATTGCGTCGAATTGATGCGTTTGCATGAATAAGTATCTCCTGTTCATTCGTTCCGAGTTCCGAGTTCCGAGTTATGGACTTACAACCCGGAACTGAGAACTTTGAACTCGGCACTTTCAGCTATGGATGCAAATTTTCGGCGGCGCGCCGCGCCATCTCAATCGCGGTCTGGTCAATTGTGCCGAGCAGCGCCAGCGCGCCGATCACCAGCAGCACCAGCGCGCCGATGATGCAGGTATAGACCATACCCCGCCGCAGCAGACTGCTCCCGGACGTATAATCGGTTAGCACATAGCGCAGGCCGTTAAAACCGTGAATGACCGTCAGCGCCAGCAGCGCAATATCGTACAGCCGCCAGACGGCGACGCCGCCAACCAGCAGATTCCAGCGGTTTGCCACGAACTCGACCGACGTGCCGCTCTGGTTGATTAGATCGGTTCCGACCACTGCCGCGCCCTGGGCCGAAATGTCGAACACACCCTGAAGCACGTGCATCATCGCCAGATGGCCGAACACCAGCGGCACGATCAGGATGCCGCTGAGGCGCATAAACGACCACCACAGTTTTTCCCACCGGCTGCCGACCGGATACTTACGTCCGGGTTCGGCGCGGGCAGGCGCGATGACGCCCTGTAGACCGGAGAACAGGACGCCCGCCACCAGCGCCACCGCGATACCGGCGGCGAAGGGCAGCTGCGACTCCAGCACGTCGGCCAGCGAGAGAATCCGCCGGTCGGGGTCGTTGTAGAAGTTCAGCACATGGCCGAACATCAGAACAAACACCGGAATCAGGACGATGAGCGTGACGCCCAGCACGATCCAGGCCGCGCGTGCCTGGTAGCGCCACAGATGGGGGCGGAAATCCAGGATGATGATCCGCAGCCCGTTGAAGGCATGATAGATCACGCAGGCCACCAGCACGAATTCCCCGATGGTGAACAGCGGCGTTTGATAAACGGCGATGGCCTTGACGTACAGTTCGGGATAAAAAACCGACCACGAGGTATCAATGACGTGGAGGGTTAAAAACAAAACAACGCCCAGACCGCTGACACGGTGGAGTACCCAACTCCACTG
>JAPKMO010000154.1 GCA_026645945.1 Anaerolineae bacterium | reverse complement strand
CGACGAACCCGCTTTTCTGGACATCCTGGACATGATCCTGCGGCGCGCCGGGTATAACATCCTGGCGGCCTCGGACGGCGTGCAGGCTTTACAGATCGTTCGCGCCTACCCGGTAGACCTGCTTTTGATTGACGACATGCTGCCGAACATGAGCGGGGGCGAGGTGTGCGCGACCCTCAAACGCGATCCGGCTTTCTCTCATCTCCCTGTGATTCTGTTCAGCGCCGGGGCGCGCGTGCGCGACCAGGAATTCATCCGGCACATCGGCGCGGACGGCGCGCTGCTGAAACCGTTCCGCCCGGATGAAGTCCTCCGGGTCGTCCAGAACTGCCTCGGCGCGCCGGTTTAAAGACGCTTCAACCTTTTTGCTGCTGTTCGGCATCATCCTGGTACGAAAGCAGGTCATCCAGGCTGATTCGATTCAGCCGGTTTTCGGTCAGGGCGGCGCGCAGTTCGTTGCTGATCTCGCCGTCTTCGGCCAGATGCCGCCGCACCCGGTTCAGGTTCGACTCCTGCCAGTCAAAACGATGGGCTGCCAGCGTCAGGCCGTCGGCGCTGATGCGAAGCTGCCAGGCATTGTGCATGGCCTGGGCATCATGAATCGGCAGCCGCGCCGCCGGGGTAATCAGGTTGCGCCCCCGCTCCAACTGGTGAAAATCCTCGTGGATAAAAATGGCCTGGCCGTCGCTGTCGAGAATCTCAAACTTGATGCGCCCGGTCGCTTTGGTCGGCAGCCGAAGCTGCACGAAGGGCTGCACATAATCCACGTCATCCGGGATAGGCCGCGTGCGGTAAACGGTCGGGTCGCTGTCGCCGCGAAAAGCCATCACGCCGATGTCCACCGGCAGCACGCGCACTTCGTTGGGGTCCAGGCCGGCGCGCTCGACGGATTTCAGGGCATGGGCGTAGACCGTTTCCGCACCGGATTGGCGGCTGGCGCTGTGGACTTCTTCAAACAACTCGTCGGACAGATTATCCCGTTGTGAGGACTGGTACTGCCGCCACAGCATGTAACCGCCGGCAGCGACCAGCAGCAGCCAGGGGAACGCGCCCTCGGCCAGCGCGCTCAAGCCGATCACTAGCAGCAGCAGGCCAAGCAGCACCTGCCCAAATTGGCGATTGGGTTGCCGGTTATTCATGCGTTATTACTCCTATCGGCGCTGGTCGCGGCTTTTGGCGCGCAGCAGGTCTTCCAGCGACACCGGCTCATCATCGGCTTCGACCTCGTGCAGCCGGTCGAAGTCCTCGTCCTGGCTGCGGGCGAACTGCCGGCGGCGTTCCTCCAACGAAGGCGACATGGTGAAGGACAGCGCGCCGATCAGCGCCCCGTCCACGAAGGCACGCAAATCCCAATCGCCCGCGCTGGACAGGCGTTGATTGCCGGCCAGCGGCAGGTGATGGTCGGCCAGGATGTTCATTTCGCCGTCGCGCAGGTAACACTTCATTTCGTGGACGAACTGCATCTGGCCGTTGCTGTCGAGGATTTCAAAACGGACGAGCGCGTTACGGTCGGCGGTTTCCGGCTGTACGTGCAGCGTTACGTAGGGGCGCACGCCGTTGTCATCCAGCGAAACACTGCGCGAGCGGCGCATCAGCATCCCTTCGCTGCTAGAATGCAGGCTGATTAAACCCACGTCCAGCAGCGTCAGCCCTGCCGGCGTAAAACCGCTGCGGCGGCGGGCGCGTTCGGCGGCCTCGCGCGCCTGGGGACTCATACGCATCCGGGACAGGGACGAAGTCTGGACGGTATCGCGCAGCCGCCGGGAATCCACCTCAATGAGCGAAGCAGCCAGCGCCACCGCATACAGCGCCACAAGCGCCAGCGCCACCGCCGGTGCTGCCACGCCGGAAAGCGCCACCGCCGCCACAATCACGCCGAGGATCGCCAGCCAGGCCGTGTGTCGTCGTCGTATCCGCATAAAACGTTCGATTCCTTCAAACAGTAGCTACCCATAGTATACGCCAGAATCACTGGATGGTTGCGCCATAATTTCCCGCCGCACGGTTTCCGGGCCGAAGATTGGCGTGGGCGTGGGGCAAAGCGGCGCGACGCCGTACAGCTCGCGTTCGGCGCAGGTCAGCTCGCGCACGTAGCGGTTAGCGCGAATCCAGCTTTCCAGTTCGTCCAACTCCAGCGAAATCTGCCACAGGCGTACCGTCCCATCGCCGGAGCCGGACAGGGCGTAGCGCCCGTCCGGGCTGAAAACCGCGCCCCGCACATCGCCGACGTGGCCGGTGAAGCGGCGCAGTTCCGCCCCGGTAGCGATGTCCCACACGATCAGCGTGGCATCCGCCGAGCCGGACAAGGCGTAGCGCCCGTCGGGGCTGAAGGCCGCGCTGTAAACCTGGGCCGTGTGGCCTTCGTAGCGGCGCAGGCGCTCGCCGGTTTCTACATCCCACAAAATCAGCGTATTATCCGCCGAGCCGGACAAGGCGTAGCGCCCGTTGGGGCTGAAGGCCGCGCTCCGCACCCAGTCCCCATGTCCCTCGAAGCGGCGGATGATTGAGCCGTCGAGTATATCCCACAGGATAAGCAGGTTGTCGAAGCCGGACGACAGCAGCAGGCTTCCGTCGGGGCTGAAGGCCGCGCCGGTGACGCGGAAGGTGTGGCCGAACAACCGCTGCCGCTGCTGGCCGGTCGCCACATCCCAGACGATCAGCGTATTATCCCGCGAGCCGGAAACGGCGGTTAGGCCGTCCGGGCTAAAGGCCACCGCCCACACGCCGTCGCTGTGGCCCAGGGTGCTGCCCGCGCCGCCGAAGCGCCGCACGAGTGCGCCGTTTTCCACATCCCACAGGATCAGGCTCAGATCGTCCGAGCCGGACAGGGCGAAACGCCCGTCAGGGCTGAAGGTGACGGCGTTCACTGCGCCGGTATGCCCCTCCAGGCGGCGAATTTCGTCCCCGCTTGCCACGTCCCACAGCGCCAGCGTGCCATCCGCCAGTGCCGCCAATGCCCGGCTGCCGTCTGGGCTGAAGGCCACGCCGCGCACTTCCCCGGCGTGGGCGTCGTAGCGCCGCACCTGCGCGCCGTTTTCCAGGTCCCACAGGCGCAGCGTGCCGTCCCAGGAAGCCGACAGGATGCGCGCGCCGTCCGGGCTGAAGGCCACGCCATACACCAGCGACGTATGGCCGGTGAAACGGCGCTGGATGCCGCCGGTCGCCACATCCCAGACGATGATGGCGTTGTCCTCGCTGCCGGAGACGGCGGTCGCGCCGTCCGGGCTGAAGGCCACGCTCGTTACCCGCGAGGTATGTCCCTCGAAGCGGCGCACCGGCTGGCCGCTCTCAAAGCTCCACAGCAGAATGCTGCTGTCGTCCGAGCCGGACAGGAAACCCTGCTCGTCTGGCGTATACGCCACGCTCCACACCTCGCCGGTGTGGCCTTCGCCGCCCGCGCCAAAACGAATGAGCGGTTCGCCGGACTGCACGTTCCAAAGGGTAATCAGGCCGTCCGCGCTGCCGGAAAGCGCCGTAAAACCGCCCTGGCTGAAGGCTAGGTCGTAAACCGGGCTGCCGGCGTCAAAACGCCGGATGATCTCGCCGGTCGCCGCGTCCCACAGAATTAACTCGCCGTCCTCCGCGCCGGAAAGCGCCCGTTCGCCCGCGCCATCGAAAGCCACACAGCGCACCGCCGCCGCGTGGCCTTCAAAACGCCGGACGATCTGGCCGCCGGAGGCGTCCCACAAAATCAGCGTTTTGTCCGCCGAGGCCGACAGCACCCACCGGCCATCGGGGCTGAAGGCCGCGTCCCACACCCAATCGGCATGGCCTTGCAGGCGGCGTTGCAGCCTGCCGGTGGCCGTGTCCCACAGAATAAGCGTATTATCCCGCGAGCCGGAAACGGCGGCTGCGCCATCCGGGCTGAAGGCGGCGGTCGTCACGCGGTCGGTATGGCCGATAAAAATCCGGCGCGTGCCGGGGGCGTAAGCGGCTTCGGCCAGCGTGCGCTGCATTTGTGCGGTGGGCTGCCCGATGCGGCTGGCTTCCAGCGCCAGCGCCAGCGCCAGATCGGTATTACTGCTGTTTAAGGCCAACTGCGAGCCGGACGTGAGCGCCAGGCTGCGCGCGTCGGCGGCGCTGCGTTCGGCATCGGCAGCGGCGGTGGCGGCGTTATCGGCCTGCGCCAGCGCCTGACCCTGGGCGATGGTGGCGGTGGCCGCGTTTTGCTGCGCGATGTCATTCTGGTTAAGCGCCACGCCCGTCAGCGCCAGCGCGACCAGCGTGGCAGCCGCCAGGACGCCGGCCAGCGCCCACAAAAACCGGCGCGAACGCCGCTCCAACGCGGCCTCTTTTTCGCGGCGGGCGGCTTCGGCGGCGCGCTGCCGGCCGCGCTCGGCCAGGCTGGCTTGCAGGTAGGCGGCTTCGTCCCCGGTGAGCGCTAGGCTGGTTTCCCCGGCCCAGGCTTCAAACTGCTCCAGCCGCGTGCCGGACGCCAGAAAACTGGTGTCCTTGCCCATCTTCGACCAGTCATCGGCGGCAGCCGCCAGCCGGCGCTGGATGCGTAAATCCTCGCGGCTGTCCCGCAGCCAGCCGCGCAGGCGCGGCCACTGGCGAATAAGCGCCTCGTGGGCGACCTCGACGGTTGGGGTGCGGGTGGCCGGGTCGTGGTCGAAGGTCAGCAGGCGGTATTTGCCAAAACGCTCCAGAACCGCCTGCATCAGCGCCGGGTCGCCTTGCAGCGAAAGCAGCTCGTCCAGCCGGGCGCGGCGGCGCGTATCCTCAGCGCCTTCGTTGAGCGTCACCAGCCGCAGGAACATCTGGCGGGCGGCGTTCTGGCCGGTTTCGTCTAAGCGGTCGTACAGCTCATCGGCGCGGCGCGCCAGCGCCCCAGAAATGCCGCCGATGCTCCGGTAAGCCTGCACCGTCAGCCAGCGCCCGTCGCGGCGCTCGAACAGTTCCGTTAGGGCGTATTGCAGCAGCGGCAGCGCCCCCGGCTGCTCGCCCACGTCGGCCACGATCTCCGGCACGAGGCCGATTTCCATCTGCATCCGCGCTTTTTCCGCCGGTTCGATGATGGCACGTTCCAGTTCCTCGCGCGCCAGGGGCAGCACCACCTCGGTGCGGGCGCGCACCAGTTCGCCGAAGTCAGGGTACAGCAGCGGGCGGTCGTAAAAATCGGCCCGCAGGGTGACGATGATTCGCAGCCGTCCTGTTGAGTCAAGCGCCGCCGCGCCCAGAATGGTCAAAAAGTGGGCGCGTTCGGCCTCGTCCTCCACCAACGTGAACACTTCCTCGAACTGGTCAATCACCAGCGCCAGTTCGCCGCCGTCCGGCAGGGCGCGTTTGACCGCCCGCGCCAGCCCGCGCGCGTCCTCGCGGAGCTGCGGCAGCAGGCTGGCGGGAGGGTTCACCGCCACACGCAGCAGGGCGGCCTCCAGTTCCTCCAGCGGGCGCGCGCCGGGGGTCATCTCCACGATGAACCAGCGGTCGGAGTCCGGCAGCGCGCCCCGGCGCAGTTGGGGGATCAAGCCGGCCTTCACCACGCTGGATTTGCCGCTGCCGCTGGGGCCGACCACCGCCAGAAAACGCGCCGGTTCGGTTTGCAGGCGTTCCAGCAGCCGCCCGACCAGCGCCTCTCGCCCGTAGAAGTCGCCGGCGTCGGCCTCCTGGAAGGCGCGCAGCCCCTTATACGGATTGATGAGTTCGACAGTTTCATCCAGATCGGGGGCAAAATCGCCGATGGCCGGCGTCAGCGCCATATCTGGCCCGGCCAGGCTTTCGGCCAGCGCGCGGCGGAAGTCGGCGTACAGCGCGGTCACGCCGGGGTAACGATCCGCCGGTTTTTTCTCGGTGGCTTTGGCGATGACGTGGTGCAGCGCGGCAGGTAAATCCGGGCGGGCGTCCAGCAGGTGGGGCAGCGGCTCTTCCAGGTGTTTGGTGATGACGGTGGCGATGGGCAGCCCTTCAAAGGGCGTTTTGCCGGTCAGGATTTCGTAAAGCACGATACCCAGGCTGTAAATGTCGCTGCGCGGGCTGACCGGTTCGAGCCGAATCTGCTCCGGCGACAGGTAATACGGCGATCCCATCAGCCGCCCTTCTTCTTCCTCAGCGGCGTAAATCGTTTCGATGTGGGCGAGGTTTTGCAGGTCTTTGGCGATGCCAAAATCGGCCAGGTAGGCGTTGTGGTCGTCGTCGAGCAGGATATTATCGGGCTTCAGGTCGCGGTGGACGACGCCGTGGCGGTGCGCCACCGCCAGCCCGGCGGTGATCTGTTCCACCAGCCGCCCCACGTCGTCCAGCGGCCACGCGCCGCTTTTAAGCGCCTGCCGCAGGCTGCCGCCGCGCAGCCAGCGCATAACCAGATACGCGCCAGTGGCATCGCGCCAGTAATCGTACAGCGGGACGATATGCAGGTGTTCCAGGTGGGCGACAAGCTGCGCCTCGGCCTCGAAGCGCCGGATGAACTCCGGCTGGTTGGCGAACTCCGGCAGGATGACCTTAATCGCCACCTCGCGCCGGACGGACGGCTGGTAAGCGCGGTAGACCGCGCCGAACCCGCCCTGCCCGATGCGTTCTTGCAGTTCATAACCCTTGATGGTCTGGCCGCTCATATCCGCCGGGGTGAGGGTGGCCGTCATAGGCGAGTCCTTAGTTAGTCGTTAGTCTGTAGCCGGAAGGAACGCGGCACGGCGCGTCCCTTCCATCCATGCAAAATGCGGGATTCTGTTTCAAAGCCGCGTTTAACAGTTCCAGGTGCAGGCCGTCGGCGTGGGCTGCGGGGGCGGCGCGCCGCCGTCATCGCCGGCGAGCTGGGCCTGCGCCTGGCGGCTCAAGAAGATTGAGCCGGTCGAACAGGCCACCTGCCCATCCAGCAGCGCGTCCACACTCCACCCGAAATCGTTCTCTCCCCCGATGGCGGCGTCCAGATCAACCGCGAACGTGGTGCTGGTGGCACTGACGTTAAACGAACTGACCAGACGGCCGTTCGCATCGAAGAAGTTCACGCGGTAGCCGGAGACGCCCTGGGCGGCATCCCAGTAAAACGGCGTCCGGCCAGAAACCTCGCCGCTGAGCGGTGCGGTGGCCTGGAAGCGGCTGCAATCCAGCCCGGCAGCGGTGATAACCTGCTGGCCGCCGCCGGACGCCGCCCCGCCCCCGCTGCGAATCGCCGCCAGCACTTCGGCCACCTGCGCGGCAGTCGGCACGGAAAGCGGGCTGTAGAGCAGGCTTTCCGGCAGGCCGCCGGCGACACGATTCAGCGCGTCGCGTTCGCCGCCGGAAATCGGGCGCAGGCCGGTGGCCGGCCCGGCGGGGGCGCGGTTGCCTTCGCCCAGCGGCACGTCCAGCGTAAAACCCGCCGGGACGGGAATACGATCTACGGCGGTGCTGCCGCCCAGCGCGATCACCTGGAGCGTGCCGTCCGGGGCGCGCAGGGCGATGGCCGAGTCGAACCGGATGTCCACGCCGTTGACGGTGATGCTGGCTGCCACGCCGCCCGGCGACTGGATGACCAGCAGCGACGGCGGCGCTTCGGCACAGTCGGCGGCATCCGCCCCGGTGTGCAGGACGAACGCCTGCATGGGTGTGCGCGCGTTCGCGCCGATGCGCGGCAGCGATTCGATGTCGCCGTCGCTGGCGGTAACGATCTGGCGGCTGACCCAGGCCACCTGGCCGTCTTTCATCACGCGCACCCACTGGCCGTCCGGGCTGAGGCCGTCAGCCAGCAGCTGCGTGCCGACCGGCGCGTTGGCAGCCACCTGGCCGTCCAGGTTCGGCGCGGCGCGCAGGTTGGCGGCCACCAGCGGCGTGATCGTCAGCGGTTCGGCGGGCGTGAAGGCTGCCGCGCCGTCCACCACATTTTCAAGCCGCGCTTCCCCCAGCATCACGAACCGGAGTCCCTGTTCCGAAAGGCCGCGCGGCACATTGGCATGAACGTTCAGCAGCGCCAGCCCCCATTCGCCGCCGGCGGCATCCAGCGGCTGCGTCTGGATGGCCTGCACGTCGGCCAGCGCCAGCAGATCGCCCGGCTGACCAAAGCTCGCCGCGCTTCCGTCGGCCAGCGTGGCGGCGGCGGCGCGGCCAAAACACGCGCTGCTGCCGGGCGCGTCCGCGCAGGCCGTTTCCAGAGCGGCGAACGTTTCCTGCACCAGCGCCTCGCATACCGACGGCTGCGCCCCACTCGAAGCCAGCCCCGAAATCAACAGTAGAATACTTACCCCGAACACGACCATCAAACCACTCACACGACGCATCTTCCTCACTTCAACACCCTATCCGCGCTCCCGGCGCAATCCCATTAAACCGATTAAAATATATATTAAGTTAAGCCGAAATGCGCGAAACGGCAAGACTACGCCCGCGTTAGAAATTACTTACTCGCCACATTCGACGTTTTCGTTCAGGTAAAGATCGCGTCCCGGCAGGCTTTCCAGGTGGCGCAGCGGCGCTGAGGCGGCCAGCCGCGCGGCGTTTTCCGGCCTTATCAGCAGGTAGCGGGACTTCGGCGGCAGGATCACCTGTTCCATCGTCGCATCCACCGAAAAGCCGATGCCCGCCGGGACACCCAGCAGCAGCGGCGGCAGATCGTCGGTCAGGATGGTATTGCACCAGGCGCTCGGCGCGCCGGGCTGGTAGCGGACATGCGTTTCGAGCGTGGATGCGAAGGCGGCCATTTCGGCGCGGTCGGCGTTGAAGTGCGCCTGATGTAAATCGCGGTAGGTTGACAGGAAGGCCGGCAGCAGCAGCGCGCCGGTGGCGATCAGCAGCCCGGCCAGCCGCAGCCGCCGGAAGGCGATCAGCAGCAGCGCCGACAGCAGCAGATGCGGCGCAAGCACCCGGTAATCGCGCCAGGCGAAAATGTCGTAC
>JAPKMO010000153.1 GCA_026645945.1 Anaerolineae bacterium | reverse complement strand
ACAGTGGGCTTAAGCCCACTGTCCGCTTAAGCCCACTGTCCGCTTAAGCCCACTGTCCGCTTAAGCCCACTGCCAGTATGCAGATTAAGCTGGTTCATGTGCTGCCATCCGGGGTTTTTCTGCCGGTGGAGCGCCGCAAGCTGAGTCTTTACAACTCATCAAAGCGTCTGGTATAACAATACCAACCTGCTGTGCGCGTGATGGCGCAATGCGTTTTGAGCCAACACCCAAATGAAGGGCATCAAAGTCTGTTGTTGATGGTGATAGGCTTGCGGAGCTGAGACCGGATATATCAGTTAGATGACCCACCTGCGAAAGCAGGTTCAAAAACATCGCGTTCACACGGCATGGCAGGCTGCCCCCGCACCTGTACAGCGCGTCCTTGATTGGGCGCGCTGTTTTTTTGTGCGGCGGCCTGTTTATTGGGAATAGTTCTGTCCAAAAACATCCACCATCAGCGTGCCGAGCGTATTGCGGTTCGGCACCAGTACGGAAGCGCCGCCGGGGGTGGTGTAACCAGCTGTATAACGCTCGTTAATCACGCCGGTGCGGATGTTTTCGCCGCTGACATCTTTGAGATACCAGGCAAGCTGGATGATTTGTTCCAGCGTCAGGCCGGTGCTGATGCCCTGGCTAAGCTGCGCCCAGAGGGTGGGGGACTGAATAATTAACTGCGGCAGCATATCCAGGTTTAACACCTTGTCCCGAACGGCGTACAAAACCTGCTGCTGGCGTTCGGCGCGTTGGAAGTCGCTGTCCCCATGCCGGGTGCGCGCATATTTTAGCGCCAGTTTGCCGTCCATGTGCTGCAAGCCGGCGCGGATGAACAGCGGGTCGTAGCCGAAGTTCATGTCAGGATACTGCGGATCGTTGATGGTGTACGGCACATTGATGTCTATGCCGCCGATGGCGTCCACCAGGGTGATGACGGTGTTAAAATCCACTGCCACGTAATCGTGGACGCGAATGCCCAGGTTGTACTGCGCGGTTTGCATCATCAACTGCGGCCCGTAACCCGGCTGGCGCAGTTCGCCCAGCACCATCGGCGAGTTGATGCGCTGAAGTTCGCTGTAACCGGGGACTTCGACATACAGATCGCGCGGGATGCTGAGGACACCCAGGCTTTTCGTGATGGGATCAATGCTGACCAGCATGATTGTATCGGTGCGGTAGGCCAGGCCGGTTTCGCCAGGGCGACGGTCAAGCCCCATGAGCAGCACCGTAAAACGCGATACGCCGTCCCAGGGCGTGAGGGTGATGCTGCGCCCGTCGCTGAGCGTTAACCGCTGGCCGTTAAGCGCGCCCAGCGGCCCGCGCGCGTCTACCGGCGTGGGCAGCTCGACAACGGCAGTTGGGACGAATTCCGCGTCGGTTTGCGCGGCGCGCAGCATAATAAACGCGCTCATGCTGATAATCACCACCACACCGAGCATGGCGGCGGCGATCACCACCCAGGCCCATTCACCACCCCGCCGCGTCCGCACGCGCCGGCGGCGCATCCGTTCCCGTGCTGCCGACTCGCGGCTGAGGGGCGGCGGCGGCGGTGGGCGCAGGGTTTCGTTATAATAATCACCGGAATAGGCGCTGACGGGCCGGTTGTGCGCCAGGGTGGCTGCGCTGGATAAAAGTGTGTCGGGGTCGGGTTCGACCGGGCGATTGTGAGGCAGTGTTGGTTTGTCGTCGGCAGTCCAGTCGTTCGGCATTAAGTCCGTACCATCTTCCATACAACATGCGAACCCTTGATGATGATTAACAGTATAGGCAGGCTTGTTATATGCGTCAATGGCGCTTGATCTACGATCTCCCCACTGCGGGGCGGTACAACATGGCGATTGACGAGGCGATTTTACTGGCGGTTGGCGCGGGGCGGGTGCTGCCCACCCTGCGGCTGTACGCCTGGGAGCCGCCGTGTCTGTCGTTGGGGTACGGGCAAAAAGCGTCGGATGTGGACTTCGCGCGGGCGTCGGCGCTGGGGTGGGATGTGGTGCGGCGGCCTACGGGTGGGCGGGCCATCCTGCACACCGACGAACTGACCTACAGCGTGACACTGCCCGCCGGCGACCCGATTGCTGCCGGGGACGTGGTGGAAAGCTACCGGCGTCTGAGCCGCGCGCTGGCGGCGGGGCTGGAAAAACTGGGCGTCAGCCCGCAGGCCGACCGGCGCGCCGAACGTGCGGGCGGGGGCGGCGCAGTGTGTTTTGAAACGCCCTCGCATTACGAAATCACGGTTGGCGGGCGCAAGCTGATCGGCAGCGCGCAGGTGCGCCGGCAGGAGGGCATTTTGCAGCATGGGTCGCTGCCGCTGTGCGGCGACCTGGGGCGCATTAATGAGGCGCTGGCTTATCCCGACGAAGCCGCCAGGGAAAACGCCAAACCCCAGGTGCGGGCGCGCGCCGCCACGCTGGCAGAAGCCGTGTATGCCCTCACCCCCGACCCCCCTCGCAGATGGATGGAGGGGAAAGAGATAAGCTGGCGCGCAGCGGCGGACGCGATTGTGGAGGGTTTTGCGGAAACGTTTGAGATCACGTTTGAACGCGGCGGGCTTTCGGATGCTGAACGCGCCGAAGCGGAGCGGCTGGCGGTGGAAGTGTACGGCAACGAGGATTACACGCGGCGGCGGTAGCAGAGCGCGCCGAAAACTTGACTGATGTTCTATTTTCGCTTATCCTACAGGGTGAGTCAGGAACTTATTATGAGTTAGGTGCTGTTATGTCTGACATTCGCCAGATTCCACTGTTCCCCAACCTGCCGACTTCGGCGGAGGACTTAAACCGGCACAGCGAACTACGGCATACCATCCCGTTATTTCAACAGTACTTAACCCGCGAGGGCAAGTCGGAACATACGATCAAGGCATTTTCGTCGGATTTACAACTGCTGGCCGAACATACCGGCGAAACAATGGCGGTCGGCCAGTATACGACAACGATGCTCAATACCTTTCTGGAATGGCTGGAATATGGGCGCGGCGTGCCGTGCAGCCGCAAGTCCTACGCGCGGCGGGTGACGACGCTGAAGGTGTATTTTAAGTGGCTGCACACCATCGGCGCGATTCCGCACGACCCGGCCAAAGCGGTCTTGCAGCGTTCCGGCCCCGCGCCGCTGGCAACCGTCCTCTCGCCGGACGAGGTACAGGCGGCTATCTTCGCCGCCCGGCAGATGAAACGCGGCGAAGAACCGGATGCGCGCCCGGAGATGCTGTTCCGGCTGCTGCTGGATACCGGGATTAAAAAGAGCGAAACGGCGGCGCTGACGCCCAAAGATATAGACCGCACAGACCCGAAAGCGCCGGTTCTGGCGGTCAAACACAAAGCGCGCAACGTTTACAAAGAGCGCAAAATCGAACTCTCGCCCGACTGGGTGCGCCTGCTGGATGCGTATCTCGTTCAGTACCAGCCACAGAACACCATTTTTAACTGCACGACCCGCAATCTGGAATATATCCTGACTGACATCGGGGACGCGGCGGGCATTCCACATAAAATCTCGTTTGAAATGCTGCGCTGGACGTGCGCCGTGCGCGATGCCCGCGCCGGGCAGACGGACGATTACATTCGGGAAAAGCTGGGCCTCAGCCCGATTAGCTGGGTGGAGACACACGACAAAATCAAAAAGCTGGTCGAACGGCAGCTCCGGGATGAAAGCGCCAGCGTTTAGGACAGGACTTAACACAGATTCTCAGAGGTTTAGAGACACAGAGGGCTTTCTCTGCGCCTCCGAGCCTTTGAGTCTCTGTGTTATGCTTTTAATACACCCGCAGCAGCAAGCCCTTCAAATATGCGCCTTCGGGGAAAGTGACCGCGACGGGATGATCTTCAGCCTGCGCCAGATGTCTGACGATCTGCGCTTGTCTGCCGCTGTCGGCCAGCGCACCAAACACGATTTTCTGGAACAGGTCGGCGCTGACTGCGCCGGAGCAGGAAAACGTCATCAGGTAGCCGCCGGGTTTGACCAGTTTAAAGCAGTTCAGGTTGAGGTCTTTGTAGCCCCGCGCGGCGCGTTCCACCTGCCCGGCATTGTGGGCGAACTTGGGCGGGTCGCACACGATCACGTCGTACAGCGCACCCTCGGCGGCCTGATCGTGCAGGTAATCGAATACATCAGCCTGGATGAATTCGGCGCGGTCGGGCGGGAAGCTGTTCAACTCAAAATTGACTTCGGCCAGTTCCAGCGCCTCCCGCGAAGTATCCACGTTGACGACCCATTCC
Source organism: Anaerolineae bacterium (assembly GCA_026645945.1). Classification (GTDB taxonomy): domain Bacteria; phylum Chloroflexota; class Anaerolineae; order Aggregatilineales; family Phototrophicaceae; genus CFX2. The sequence goes on along the minus strand of JAPKMO010000153.1, from coordinate 4,640 downwards.
GCCCCGCCGCCCAGCGCATACAGCCCGAAGCCGCCGGTATAACTGAACAGGTTGAGGACGCGAAGCTGCCGAAGCTGCGTGTCCGAGGCGGCTTTTTCTAGGCAGACTTCTTTCAACACGGCGCGGTTGGCGCGCTGGTCGAGGTAGTAGCCGGTTTTATGCCCGCCCACGATGTCCACCTGGAGTGAGAAGCCGCTTTCGATGATCGTCAGGGGGGATGCAGGCGGCTGCCCGGCCAGGACGCCGCCGGACGGCGAAAGCCCCTCTTTGGCGCGCACGTCCACGTCGCTGCGTTCGTAAATGCCGGCGGGCGCGAGCAGTTCCATCAGCAGTTCGGCCAGCATCGTCTTATGGCGCTCGATGCCCAGGGTGAGCGCCTGCAATACCAGCCAGTCGCCGTAACGATCTACGATCAAACCGGGCAGAAAGTCATTTTCGGCGTTTACCAGACGCAGGGCGGTATCGCGCGTGTGCAGGTAGATATACCGGTCACGCCCCTTGATCGCCCGCTTGAGCATTTTTCGCCACCAGTCGCCGGTGATCGGCTCGTCCTGCCAGGTCAGAATCCGCACCTGAATCTGTGACTTCGGATTCCAGTAACCGCGCGCCAGGAACGCGCCGTTGCGGTCGGTGACAGTCACGATGTCGCCGGGCGTGGGACTGCCGCGCACAGCCTCAATTGCGCCGGAGAATATCCAGGGGTGCTGCTGGATAATCGGTTTCTCGCGGCCCGGTTTGATGACGACGAAACCTTCGGACATAAAAAATCCTTCAAACGACTCAACACAGAGGCTCAAAGGCTCGGAGACGCAGAGAAAAGAACTGCTCTGTGCCTCTGCGTCTCTGTGTTATGTTTTTATATTCTACAGCAGTTGAGGCTGTTCAGGGGCGCGGGTTTCGCCGCCGATGAGCCGGCGCAGGCCGGCCTCGTCAATGATCGGCACGCCGAGCGCGCGGGCTTTGTCGGCCTTGCTGCCCGGCGAGTCGCCCATCAGCACGTAGCTGGTTTTTTTGCTGACGCTTCCGGCCACTTTGCCGCCGTGCGTTTCGATCAGTTCGGTGGCCTGTTCGCGGCTGAGGGTGGGCAGCGTGCCGGTCAGCACAAAGGTCAGCCCGGCCAGTTTATCGCTGGCGGCGGCTTTCCGCTCTGCCTGCATATTCACACCGGCGGCGCGCATTTTGTCCAGCACGCGGCGGTGGTGCGGGTCGGCAAACCAGTCCACCACGTTTTGCGCCAGCACCGGGCCGATGCCTTCGATTTCGTCAATCTGCTCGGCGGCGGCATTTTGCAGAGCGTCAATTGAGCCGAAGTGATCGGCCAGCAGGGAAGCTGCCACGCCGCCCACGCCGTCTATACCAAGCGAAGCCAGAAACTGGGTCAGGGGGCGCTGTTTGGCGGCCTCGATGGAAGCCAGCAGGTTGTCCACTTTTTTATCGGCAAAACCTTCCAGTTCCAGCAGCGGCTCGCGCCGGAGGTAAAAAATATCGGCTTCGTCCTGGATGAAGCCGCTTTCGATCAAGGTTTTGACGGTCTGCGGCCCCATGCCTTCGATGTCCATCGCCCCGCGCGAGACGAAAAATTCAATGCTGCGAAAGACACGCTCCGGGCAGAGCGGGTTCGGGCAGAAGTAGTCCACCATACCTTCCGGCTGGATGATTGCAGTGCCGCAGAAGGGGCAGGTTTCCGGCGGCAGAATCGGCGTTTCCGAGCCGTCGCGCATGGCCGTAACCGGGCCGATGACGTAAGGGATGACCTCGCCGGAGCGTTTGACGATCACCATGTCGCCCAGGCGGATGTCCAGCCGGGCGATCTGGTCGTAGTTGTGCAAGCTGGCGTTGACGACAGTCACGCCGCCGAGGAATACCGGCTCAAGCTGGGCCGTCGGCGTCACCTTGCCGGTGCGCCCGATGTTGACGGTAACGCCGACCAGTCGGGTAGTCATTTCTTCAGAAGGGAATTTGTAAGCTATCGCGCCGCGCGGGTCTTTGCCCACAAAGCCGAGTTCCTCGGCAATACGCAGGTCGTTGACCTTGATAACCACGCCGTCAATTTCAAACTCAAGCTGGTTTTTGCGGGATTCCCATGTGGGTAATTGCTGGATAATGTCGGATAATGTGGGATAATATCCCACACCGGGCGCAACCGGGAAGCCAAAATCCCGCAGGGCGTTCAGAATATCCCACTGTTTATCCCACCTGGCGCCGGCCACCTGCACGACACCGTAGATGAAGCAGCTTAATGGCCGCCCGGCGGTGATGCGCGAGTCTTTCTGCTTGAGCGTGCCAGAAGCGGTATTGCGGGCGTTGATGTAACGCGGCAGTTCCAGTTCATCCTGCTTGCGGTTGACGGCCTCAAAATCCTTTTTCAAAAACAGCACTTCGCCGCGCACGGTCAGGCGTTCCGGGGCGGGCGGGCCGTCTGGTCGAGCCGGAATTTTGAGCGGGATACTGCGAATGGTGCGGACGTTGGCGGTCACATCATCGCCGACTTCGCCGCTGCCGCGCGTGGCTGCCTGGGTCAGATAGCCGTTTTCGTAGGTGATAACGATGGTCAGGCCGTCCAGCTTCGGCTCCAGCGTATAGTCTAACTGCGCCCCGGCAGGCAGCAGTTTGAGGTTGCGTTCTTCCCAGGCGCGCAGGTCTTCCGGGCTAAAGGCGTTGCCCAGGCTCAAAATCGGCGCGGGGTGGCGGACTTTGGGGAAGTCCTCCGACAGGTCGCTGCCGGCGCGCTGGGTGGGCGAGTCCGGGGTGATAAGTTCGGGGTGTTCGGCTTCAATCTGCTGCAATTCCTGGTACAGCCGGTCATATTCCGCGTTGGTGATGACCGGCGCGCCCAGGACGTAATAACAATAGCTGTGATAGTTCAGTTGATCGCGCAAATAGGCGGCGCGGGCCGCAAAGTCGTCTGTCACGGACTGCTGTCTCCTATCCCGGCGGCACGACGGTCAGATAAATGGATGCCGCCCAGCCGACCCGGTTGGTCTGAACCGGGTCCTGAACCTGCCACCACACCAGCCCATCGGCGGACTGCTGCGGTCCGGCGATGATGTTAAAAAGCGTGCCTTCCGGCGCGAGGAACTGCACGGCATTATCGCGGCTGGGGCCGGAGCGAATGTTCAGGCCGGAGTCGCCGGCGTCGGTGACGATGACCTGCGCGCCGACGGCCAGGGCTATCGGTGTGGGGGTGAAGATGACCGGCGGCAGGGTTGGCCCGTGGAGCGCGAAGGCCGGAACCGTCCCCTGAAAGCCGGGGCCGAAGCCTTCCGGTAGCGTGGGCGACACCAACAGCGCGGGCAGGGTTTCCTGCCCCGATAGGGTGGGCTGCGCGGTGATAATCACAAACCGCGGCGCGCTGGTCGGCGGAATCTGCCGCCCGCCCAGGCTGATGACCAGCAGCGAAAAACAGCCGACAATGCCGGCGACGGCCAGCAGCATCAGCCCGATAGACCACAGCGGAAGATAAAACCCTCTCTCGTCCCCGGTTGGCGGGCGGCGATAGCTGATCGGGGCAGGCGTATAAACCGTTGGCGCGGGGCGGCGCGGCGGTGGGGGCGGCGGCATCTCCGGCGGAGTCGAAGGCGCATCCCGGCGTTTATTCGGCGGGTGGTTGCTGGGCATGGTTTATTTTCCCCGGCTTTGAACCCAACTTAAAAAGCGTTCCGGCGGCCAGGCGTTCAGCACGTTTTCGGCCTGTACCCAACCCCGGCGCGCGGTCAGCACCCCGAAGTATAACAAATCCATACCTTCGGCGCTGTGGGCGTCGGTGTTGATCGCCAGCGGGATGCCCAGTTCGACGGCGCGCCGGGCGTAGGCCGCTTCCAGGTCAAGCCGGCGCGGGTTGGCGTTGATTTCCAGGGCAGTGCCGTGCTGTCGGGCGGCCTCGAAAATGGCGTCCATGTCCAGATCGGCGGGTTCGCGGTCGGGGATGTACTGGCCGCGCGGGTGGCCGATCAGGTCAACGTGGGGGTTGTGGATGGCGTTTAAAACCCGCTGCGTGATCTGGCTGCGTTCCTGACGCAGGCTAAAGTGCAGCGAAGCGATGACAAAATCAAGCTGCGCCAGCACCTCGTCGGGATAGTCGAGCGTGCCGTCGCTGCGGATGTCCATCTCAACGCCGTGAAAGACGCGCAAATCCGGCGACATTTCGGCGTCCACGCGGCGCACTTCTTCCTGCTGCCGCAAGATACGTTCGACCGAAAGGCCGTTGGCGATGGCCGAATACTGGGAATGGTCGGTGATGACGATGTATTTACGCCCGCGCGCCCTGGCGGCTTCGGCCATTTCGCGGATGCTCAGCCGCCCGTCGCTCCAGGTGGTGTGCATGTGCAGATCGGCCTGAATGTCGGCCAATTCAATCAGTTTCGGCAGGCGGTTTTCCAGCGCGGCTTCGATTTCGCCGGCGTCCTCGCGTAGTTCGGGCGAAATCCAGGGCAGGCCGAGCGTCCGATAGACTTCTTCTTCGGTGGCGCACAGGATTTTGGGCGCGTCCTCGATGATATGGCCGGCGGCATCTACCGGGCTGAAGGCGTGTTCGTTGAGGCTGAACCCCTTCTTAAGCGCCAGTTCGCGCAGGCGGATATTGTGCGCCTGGCTGCCGGTGAAGTAGCTGAGGGCCGTCCCCCAGCGCGCCGGTTCGAGGA
>JAPKMO010000152.1 GCA_026645945.1 Anaerolineae bacterium | reverse complement strand
ATCCATAAACCGATTGATCTGATAGCAGAACAGTGGGCTTAAGCCCACTGTCTGGTGGGTTTACGGATAAACTCTAAGGTTCTCGTTATCGGAAGCGGGCTTTACGCCACCATAAACCTTTCCACATACGAAAACCGCAACCCCTTCAAGAAAGTCACCGAACAGGGTTTCTTCTTGAGAGGACAAAAACGCATCCAGAATGCTTCTGACCAGACCTTCAGCGGTAAAGATATTTTTGGCTTTGAACAAATAAGGGTTTTTCCTGACGAGCAGCCTGTTCAGCGTTAGTCTCTCTAGCTTTTGAAGTTTCTTGCTATGAAAAGTTTCGATATGGGTCTCGACGTATTCAAATACATCCTGAAGATTGAGCGGGTTGGCAGTCATAAAAGAGGCTCTTGGTAGGTAGATAATTGTTTTGCTACAAGATCATAATATTCCGGCACAATCTCTATGCCGATGGCTTTTCGCTGCATCTCCAGCGCAGCCATCACAGTTGTCCCACTCCCCATAAACGGATCAAGGACGGTATTTCCCGGTTTCGTAAACAGCCTGATGAACCACGCCGGTAAAGCTCTTGGGAAAGCTGCGCTGTGGTTTTTGTTTGCTGTTTCGGTGGATAAGTGGACAACGTTGGTTGGATAGACCCGTTCCCGGCCTACCCAATTTGAGACATTCTTCCCAAAGCCGCTCTCGACTTTTGAATTATCTCTGATTTTGTCGGTCTCACTAAGATTGCTCAACCTGGATTTCGCCCAATCGCCGATTGGAAGCATAACCTCAGTCTGATACATGTGGAACGATCTGCTTTTATTAAATTGTAAAAGGCGTTCCCATGCGTCGCGAAAGCGATTAGGCCATTTACCCGGATAGCTGTTTTTCTTGTGCCAGATAAATTCTTCAGTCCAGAGCCAGCCCTGCCCACGCATGGCCTTGATGAGATCCAACACGTAGGTGTGGCGTTCGCCATTAACGACTCGTTCTTTGATGTTGAGAATAAAAGTTCCGGTGGGGGTCAGCACCCGCCGGAGTTCCAGAGAAATGGGCAAAAACCATTCGACGTACTGGTCAGGATGCACCCCTCCATACGTCTTTTTGCGCTGGTCGGCGTAAGGGGGCGAGGTAAAAATCAAGTCAACAGAATTATCACTTACCTCGCTCAGTTTATCTCGGCAGTCTCCCAGGATGATCTTAAAGCTTCCCACAGTTCGACATTCTTTATCCGTGACATTCGGCTGGAAATTTATTATATCCGCCGCATCCTTGATTACCAGACCGCACCCGTCAAATGCTGCGAATTCAAGAAACATGGACTAATAAAAATTTAATAGTATCTTTACAAATGAATTTATGAGTGGAAAAGCCTTCTAAAACGGACACAGATCGGCAGCGGTGTATACCGGGCTGCGGCTGCCGTACCGGTTGAGCAGCCCGACCGCCTCCGGGCGCGCGGTAATTATAGCCTGAACGTCGCGGCAGGCGCTGTTAAGATTATTGGTGGTCTGGAAGGTGTTCCAGAACGCCGTTATCATTTCGGCATACACCGGGGCAGCGGGCGGCGGGAACGAGTCCAGGGCGGCCTGGAATACGCTTAACGCTTTTCCGGTCTGGTCGGTGTAGGCGTACAGCAGCGCCAGCCGGTAGAGCGTGTAACTGCGGAGCAGCGCCGGTTCGTCGTTGAACCAGAAGCGCAGCCCGGTATCGCCGCGAGCCAGCTCAAACAGCGAAATCGCCTGCTGAAAGTCGGCGCGGCGGAAGGCGCGGTCAGCTTCGTGGATGACCTGGATGAGAAAACGCGGCGGGTCAAGCTGCACGACCGACAGCGCGTAATACTGGCCGTTCCAGTCGTAGATATTAAGGCCGGTTCGCAGCGGCCCGGTGGTCGAAGTGCCGGTGCTGGTCAGCCGCACGACCACTTCCAGCACCTGGTCACCGTCCACATCGCTGGCGGCGGGCAGTTCGACACTGGAAATGGCGGCGTTCAGCAGGTTGATGAAGCGCCCCTCATAACCATCCCAGGCCATCAACAGCGTGCGGTAGGCGCAGTCGTCCGGGTTTTCGGCGCTGCACTGCCGGCTGGCGAACAGCAGTTCCGCCCTGCCATCGTAGGTCATATCGCCGGCAAAAACGATCTGTGGCATACTGCCGGTGATAGACTGGTACAGCGGCGCATAACGCCCATTGGCGCAGCCCAGCACCAGCAGCGTGCCGCCGTCGTTGGGCGCGCTGTAGGCCAGCAGCAGTTGGGGCGCGCCCGCGCCGATAAAATCCAGGTCGGCGCGGACGATACCCGCCTCATCCAGCAGCCCCCAGCCATCGCGCAGCAGGCCGGTTAAAGCGTCCGCCGAACCGCCGTCGGAAACAAAGCGCGTGATGGCGGCGGCAGCTTCCTGGCCGGTGAGCGGTCGGGGCGGCGGCTCAGGGTTGGCCTGCGCCGGGCAGGCGGCGTAATCGGGCGTGGCCGTCGGCAGATTTGCCAGCGCCACCGCCGTCGCGGGGTTCGCCAGCCGCGAACTGCCGCCATCTGGTGCAGCGGCCAGGGTCGGCAGCAGGCCGCGCATCACCCGTCCCGGTGTCACGGTCGGGAACGGGATGGGCGTAGGCGGCTGCTCGGCGCTCGGCTGCGGCTGGCAGGCGGCGAACACCATACAGAGCGTGGATAACAGGCATAATCGTCGTACCATGCGGCAAAGTATAAAGCCGTCCGCCGGATTCGCGCAATATCAGGGGAGGGAGGAATGTGATGGAAATCCAGATTCGACCGGCTGCAGAAGCCGACCAGGACATCATCCGCCAGATGGTGCGCGACGAAGACCTCGACCCGACGGCGCTACACTGGTCGCACTTTTTGATTGCGGAAGCCGGCGGCGAAATCGCCGGGATCGGGCAGGTGCGGCCTTACCCGAAGTGCCGGGAACTGGGCAGCCTGGTGGTCAAAGAACCCTACCGCCGTCTGGGGGTGGGCGCGCAGATTGTTAACGCCCTGCTGGCGCGTGAAACCGGCGTGGTTTATCTGGAGTGCCTGGCGCACAACGAACGGTATTATGCCCGCTTCGGCTTTAACCGTATTCCCTGGTGGCGCGCGCCGATGCCGCTCAAACTGAAAGCCGGTATGGGGCAGGTGATGGGGCCTCTGTTCGGCTTTCGGGTGATCGTCATGCGGCGGGATTAACTTTCCCCCTCTCCGTCCTCTCGTCAGGAACGGGCCGGAGAGGGGGATAAACCGCCGGCAGTGACAAAATCACCTGTTATCATCGCCCAACTGCTCAATCATGCGGGCGTCGTGGGTGAGGCTGCGGTAGCGAATGACCATGCTGGCGATGAACAGGCCGAAAATGACAAACACTACGATCAGCCCCAGGATGAGATAATCGGTCGTGTAGGGGATGTTATCCATCGGGAAACGCCTCCGTTTAGCTCAGGACTTTCATCTTTAAAGCCTGGATGCGCTGGTTGAAGTTTTCCAGGCGGATGCGATACCACATCAGGGTGATGGGGACGAGGATAGCCCAGACCGGCATATTGACCATCAGCGCCGCGCGCACACCGGAGGTGGCGGCCACTTCAAACGCGCCCTGCGCCATGTCCGTCTGCACGCTGGGGCCGATCACGACCGGGTGAATGGTATCCGGGCGGATGCGGGTAATCACCAGCGTGATGATGACGGTGATAAACGCCAGGATGCCGTAAACGGCGGCGAAACGGCGGCGCTGTTCCGGGTTTTCGATGCCCTGCCGCAGCATGATATACGCCGCGTAGGTCAGCACCATGATGGCTTCGGAGGTCAGGCGCGGGTCCCATGTCCACCAGGTATTCCAGATCGGGCGCGCCCAGACCATACCCGTGATCAGGTTAACCAGCGCCAGGGCGATGCCAACTTCCACGCCGGCCAGCGCCAGGGTATCCCACTTGACCTGCCGGGTGCGTAAATACTGGATGCCGCCGATAACCGTGCCGCCCAGCGCCACGAATGCGCCGATGAAAGCCGGCATGTGAATATAAAAAATGCGCTGCACGTCGCCCTGGTCAATATCGGTGCGGGCGTTAAACAGCGCCATATACAGCCCGACCAGCACGGCCAGCGGCGTGATGATGGTCAGTGCCACCAGCAGGCGCGGCCTGCCGCCGGTTTCGGCCTGCTGCGTGGGCAGCGCGGGTGTATCCTGAACAGCCGTCATGGAGTTCTCCCTCCTCAAATCTTACCGGAAAAAATCGTAACATATCTACTAAAAATTGCAAAAAGTTACCAGCATATGTTTATTCCTCAATCACGTACTCGAACAGCAGGTAGCAGGCGACCAGATAAATAATATCCACCACCACCAGGATTTGCGGCCAGGCGATCCAGTCCGCAATGGGGGTTTCCGTCAGGATATTGGTGGAGGCGCGCACCGCCGCCAGCAGCACCGGCAGCGCCACCGGCATCATAACGATGGGCAGCAGGCTTTCGCGGGCGCGCGTCTGGACGGTCATCATCGCCAGCAGCGTGCCGACGGTGGCAAAGCCGAACGTGCCGAGCAGCAGCACCAGCAGCAGCCAGGGCTGGAGCAGGTTTTGATTGTACAGAATGGTCATAATCGGCAGCAGCAGCAGCCCGACCACCAGGGCGAAAACCAGATTACCGGCCAGCTTGCCGAAAAAAATCGCCACCCGATCAATCGGGGCCAGCAGCATAGCGTCCAGGTTGCCCTGGTCGCGCTCCATCGCCAGGCTGCGGTTGAGGCCGAGGATGCTGGCGAAAACCACCGTCACCCACAAAACGCCGCTGATGGCCTCCTGACGGGCGCTGCGGTCAAGTTCCAGGGCGAAGCTGAAAATAAGGATGCTGAGCAGGGCAAACAACCCCATCGAACTGACCAGTTCGCGGCTGCGGAGTTCGATCTGAATGTCCTTACGGACGATGCTCAGAACGGCCTTGAGGAATGGGGTTTTCATCGGGCGCTCACCATGCTGGTAGTTTCGGTGTAAATGGCGGATAAACGTGAGCCGTCGAGTCCAGCGGTGGGCGCGTCGTAGCCGATGCCCCCGCGCGACAGAATGACCACGCGCCCGGCCAGCGCCGCCGCGCTGTCAAGCTGGTGGGTGGTCATCAGGATAGTGCGCCCCTCGGCATGAGCAGCGCGCAGCAGGCCGTCCAGCACCGATGAGGCATCCACGTCCAGGCCGGTGTAGGGTTCGTCCAGCAGCAGAATATCCGGGTCGTGCAGCAGGGCGCGGGCAATGCTGAGGCGCTGCTGCATCCCGCGCGAAAACGTCCGCACCGGGTCGGCGGTGCGCCGGGACAGGCCGACCTGTTCCAGCAGTTCCGCGATGCGCGTATCCACGTCGGCGGGCGGCAGGTTGTACAGGCGGGCGAAAAAGCGCAGGTTCTCGCGGGCGCTCAGGTTTTCGTACAGCAGCACTTTATGGCTGACCATGCCGATCTGGGCGCGGACGGCGGCGGCTTCGTCCGGCAGCGTCCAGCCGCCGATGGTAATCTGCCCGGCGGTGGGTTTGCTCAACCCGGCCAGCAGGCGCAGCAGGGTGGATTTACCGCTGCCGTTGGGGCCGAGCAGGGCGACAAATTCGCCGCGCGTGATGCCCAGGTCGAGCTTACGCAGGACGGGCAGCAGGCCGTAGGCTTTCACCAGGGCGCGGGTTTCGATGAGGAAGTTCCGAGTTTCGAGTTCCGAGTTCAATGCCACAAACGATCATCTCACTTGGTGGTTGCGGGCGCGGGAGTCGGGTCAGGCGGCAGCGGTCTGCCGATGGCGTCCGGGCTGACCAGGCCGAGCGCGCGTGTATAGGCGACGACGGCGCGGCGCTGGTTGTCGGTCAGGTTTTCCAGGAAGGCCGGCATACTGTCGCCCACGCCTTCGGTGATGATGTTGTAGAGCGCCTTATCGCTGAGCGTCATCATCTCCACCGGGTCGGTCAGGTCGCCGACCGGGCGGTTGATGTCCGCCGCTTTCGGCCCATCGCCGCGCCCGCCCTGGCCGTGACAGTCGGCGCATTCCGCTTCCCAGACGGCGCGGCCTTCGGCCAGCCGTTCCGGCGTATAGTGCAGCGTATAGGTAAAATACGTGACCGCCCAGCGTTCCGCTTCCGGCAGGGCGTCCTTCCAGGGCGGCATCACCCGCTCAATTTTGCCGGCGGCGATGAAAGCGAAACGCTCCTGGGGCGTTTTGTCCCAGGATGTTTCCATCTCGGCCAGCTTCGGGGGCGTGGGGGCAGCCCCGGCGCGCACCATCGGGCCGTCGGCCAGCCCGCGCTCGCCATGACAGGGCGTGCATTTGTCGGCAAACACCCGCGCGCCAAGGGCCATATCCGGCGCTTCCAGCGGGTAGCCGACATCCGGGATGGAGGTGAAGCGGGGCGTAGGCATCACCAGGGCGGAAGGTTCGTCTGGCTGGCCGCAGGCCGCCAGCAGCAGCAAACCGGCCAGCGCCGCCCCGCGCAGGCCGCAAGCCAGAAACGCGCGCATAGACATTCAGTGAGCAGCCCGGCGGTGGGCGGCGACGGCACGCTCAATCACATCGTCAATGGCGTGGTCGAGCGCCTCCTGGTCAGCGTCCGGCACGATCATATGATGCTGGTCAAGTTCGTCCAGCGCCTTCAAAACCTGGATGCCGCGCTGCATCCACTCCTCGCGCTCGACATGATAATCTTCCGGCTGCATCTTGCCGGTGGAAAAATCTTCGTCCAGGTCGCGCAGGTTAGTCAGCACGCGCTCGTAATAAATCAGCAGGCGTTCGCGCTGCTTCTGGATGACGGCCTCATCGGCGGTATAAACCGCCGGCGCGCGCCGCAGGAACGGCCAGGCGATCACGGCGACGGTCGCCAGGCCGATCAGCAGCGAAAAAACAAGCCCTTCAATGCTCATGGTTGTTAAACCCCGGTGGCAAGCACGCGGTCAAGGATGGCGCTCAACTGCGCCTCGTTGACCTGCTGCATGATAAACTCGACGACTTCGCCCCGCTGGTTGATGATGAAGGTTTCCGGCACACCCTGGATGTTGTACAGATCAGAAATTTTCGTGCCGAGATCGAGGCCGTTGGGGTAGGTCTGGCTGTACTGGGCGATGAACTCCCGCGCGCCGCGTTCGGTATCGGTGTAGGCCACGCCCAGGAAGGTCACGCCCTGGTCTTGATAGGCGCGCCAGACTTTTTCCAGTTCCGGCGCTTCCACACGGCACGGCCCGCACCAGCTCGCCCAGAAGTTAATGACCACCACCTGCCCCTTCAGGTCGGCCAGGCGGTAGGTGTCACCGTCCAGGGTGGTCAGGGTGAAGTCCGGTGCGGGGCCGGCGGTCGGCTGCGTCTGGTTGCGCTGGAGCAGGGCAATGCCGAAAACAACCGCCACCAGCACGATGCCAACCAGCAGCACAATCGAACCCAGGCCGAGGCGGAAGCCGCGCGGAGTGGGTTCGCTTTCGCCGGTTTCAAACGGTAAATTTACGTCGGTCATTTTTCATCTCAATCCGTTAGCTAATCACCTTCGGATTCCTGCTCCCACAACTGGCGGGTAAGCTGGATGTGGCCGAGGTGCATGGCGGTATGTTCCAGGGCGTGCAGCAGCGCCCAACCGGCGGTGAAAGTACGGTCGGTGCGGGGCGAACGCCGCTCCGCATCCAGGTCGGCCAGGGTAAGGCTTTCAATTGCCTGCCGGGCGAAGTCATCGGCCTGGGCTAACCGCTGCCGGAGCGCGGCCTCGTCCAGCCCGCCGGCGCGAAATTCCGCCTCGCGGTCGCGGTTGGAGGGCATCTGCGCGGCCATATCGCCGATCCAGAACCGCTCCGCGCCGGCCACATGCGTCACCAGCGCGGCGATAGAGTTGGTATCCGGGGCGGGTGTCCAGTCCAGGGCGGCGGGCGTCAGGCCGCCGATGGCCTGCTCGATGTCGCGGTGCAGGGCGGCCAGACGCTCCAGATAATCGGCAAAAAACGCCTGCATGGTTTATCGCCTCGCTTGCAGATCGCGCTCCAACCGGGCGCGGTAGTCATCGTCGGAAACCGGCGCGCCCGCCGGGGCAAACGCTGCCTGTGCGCCGCGCCCGCGCCACCAGCGCAGCAGAGAGAACCCCGCCAGCGCCACCACCAGCGCGCCGATCAACCAGGGTGTCACCAGCGACAGCGCCCGCAGCGTGGGGTCCTGCGGTGTGCCAACCACCCGGTCGCCGTAGCGGCTCACAAAATCGTTGATGATCTCCTGCTCGGTGTAACCCTGCTCAAGCTGGATGCGGATTTCGTCGCGCCACTGGGCGCAGGCCGCCGTGCCGCATACATCCAGCGGGATATTCTCGCACACCGGGCAGTACATCTTTTTGGCGATGGCGTTCACGTCGTCCGCCGCCACCTCGCCGCCGTCCTGGGCGAAAACCGGGACGGCCAGCGCCAGCACAGCGATGAATAAAATCAGCAGTGCGGGGGCGCACAGCCATGCGCCCCTACGGGTGTTTACGTTTAATATGCTCATGCTTTAGCCCTCGCGCGCCCGTTGATCGGCGCGGCCTGGCGCAGCTGCGCCGGCACGGTTTCGGTCGGCCAGGTGCCGATGAGCGTGCCGAGGATGAGGATGACCCCACCCCACCAGACCAGGTTAATCAGCGGGTTGATATAAACTTTAAACGTCGCGCTCTGGGCGCTGGTTTCTTCCCAGCCGACCAGCAGCACGTAATAATCAGCCTCGGCGGTGCTGTACGACCCGGCGATGGTCATGGGCATGGTCGGGTAAATGTCCTGGCGCGGGCGCAGGCGGGCAAGTTCCCGCCCATCCCGGCTGACCGTCACATCGGCGATCTGCATCCGGCGGCCATCTTCGGCGATGGCGTCGGTAAAACCGTCGTAACGCAGGCTGTAGCCGCCGAAATCCAGCGTTTCGCCGACGCTGAGGGTGCGCTGCGTTTCCTGCTGGAACAGCGTGCTGCCGATGACGCCGATGCCGATGACGGTGATGCCCAGGTGAACGACATATCCCCCGTACCGGCGGCGGTTGCGGGCGAACAGCGCCCCA
>JAPKMO010000151.1 GCA_026645945.1 Anaerolineae bacterium | reverse complement strand
TGCCGTCGCGCTGGTTTCGGTCGTTCATCCCGCACTTCACCTATAACGATAGGAAAGGGGCATGTCCGCGACATGCCCCCAACGAAGCTGCTTAATCGTGGGGTCGAGGTTGGGGCTTAACGAACCACGCTGGCCGCGACCGTCACCAGATCGCTGAGGCCGGTGACGAGGAAGGGGAAAATGCCCATGATGAGCGTCCCCGCGCCCGCGACGTACACCGCCCAGTTGACCATCCGCGATTCGCCCGGCGTTTCGGCCTCGCCGTCGCGCAGGTACATATTGACGATCACGCGCACATAATAAAACGCGCTCACGACGCTGGTCAGCACGCCGATGATCGCCAGCGCCACCAAGCCGGCGTCCAGCGTGGCTTTAAACACAAACCACTTGCCGATGAACCCGCCGGTGAGCGGGATGCCCGTCAGGCTTAACATAAAGACCGCCATCATCAGCGCTAGCCCAGGGCGGCTTTTCGCCAGCCCAACAAAATCCTCCAGGTTGGTGCCGCTGCCGTCGTCGCGTTCGATTGCCAGCGCCACGCCGAACGCGCCCAGGTTGGTGAACATATAGGCCAGCAGGTAAATCAGCGCCGCCCGCGTGGCATCGTTGGTCAGGCCGGTTGTGCCGGCGGCGGCCACTGCCATCAGGATATAACCGGCGTGGGCGATGGAGGAATAGGCCAGCATCCGCTTGATGTTGCTCTGTGCGATGGCGACCAGATTGCCCAGAATCAGCGTTAAAGCGGCGATAATCCAGAAGGTCTGCTGCCAGGCGGCGTAGGGCTGGCCGTCCGCCAGCGTGAAGGCTGGCAGCGAAATCGCCATAATCCGCAGCAGCGCGGCAAAACCCCCGGCTTTGGCTCCCACGCTCATGAAGGCGGTAACGGGCGTCGGCGCGCCTTCGTATACGTCCGGCGTCCACATATGGAACGGCACAACCGCCACCTTAAAACCCAGCCCGACCAGGATTAAACCCGCTCCGGCCAGCAGCAAAAAGGCCGCCGAGCCGCCGGTCTGAACAATCGTGCCGACTGCGCCGAAGATGCCGGGCAGGCTGGTTGTGCCGGTCGCGCCGTAAACCAGCGCCGCGCCGTAGACGAAAAAGGCGCTGGAAAACGCCCCCAGGATGAAATATTTCATGCCGCTTTCTTCGGACTTCACATCCGGCACGCGGAAGGCCGCCAGGATGTACAGCGGAATGCTGAGCAGTTCCAGCGCGATGAACACCACCACCAGGTCGTTGGCGCTCGCCATAAACATCATGCCGGCGGCACTCATCAGCATCAGCGTATAATACTCGCCGCGTTCGATGCCGGCCCGTTTGAGATAGTCCTTGCTAAGCAGGATGCCCAGGAACGCCGTCAGCAGGATGATGATATTCATAAAGCCGGTGAAACTGTCGGCCACGAACATCCCCAGGAACGCCTCGGTATGGGTGTTGAAGGTGAACAGATTCACGACGAAGCTGACGACCACGCCCGCGACGGCCAGCCAGGCCGTGATTTCCTTGCGGTCTTTGGGAACCAGCAGCAGATCAACCAGCAGCAGCACACAAACGCCGAACGTCAGGCTGACGGCGGGCAGCGCCGCCCCCAGGTTCAGCGATTCGAGGCTTGGGACTTCAAATAACATAGCTCACCCCTGACCATAAACATTACGGCATACTGTGATTGCTAGTCCCCTCCCCCTGCCCCCTCCCCAAATCTTGGAGAGGGGGTTAAAGCGGGTCATAACAAGCTTCTAAATCCCCTCCCTACCTTGTGGGGAGGGGATATAGGGGTGGGGAAGGTTCACAACGGAACGAGCAATCAAGGTTACGGCATCATTGCAAGGGGCGGGTTTTGCTGCCCGCCCCGCCTCCGGCTGACCGGTTTATCGCAGCACCACGCTGGGCGCGGCGCTCGTCACCTGCGTGACGAGCTGGTTCACGCTGGCGTCCATCGAGCCGAAGAACGTCCCCGGCTGCAAGCCAATCCAGAAGATCACGATCACGATGGGGATGAGGACGGCCAGCTCCTGCCAGTGCAGGGGGGGCAGGTTTTTGTTTTCTTCTTTGTCCACCTCGCCCATAAAAACTTTCTGGAACATATACAGGATGTAAACCGCTGCCAGAATCACGCCCAGGGTGGCGAACAGCGCGAAGAAGAAACCCAGGTACGGGCTGCCGAACGTGCCGAGCAGGATGGTGAACTCGCCGACGAAACCGTTCAGCCCCGGCAGACCCATGCTGCTGAGGGCGATCACCAGGCTGAGGCCGCCGAAAACAGGCATCACTTTCCAGATGCCGCCGTAGGCGCTCATGGCCTTCGTGTGGCGGCGTTCGTACAGCATCCCGACCAGCAAAAACAGCCCGCCGGTGCTGATACCGTGATTGACCATCTGCAAAATGCCGCCCTGGATGCCCTGGGAATTGAGCGCGAAAATACCCAGCACCACAAACCCCAGGTGGCTGACCGACGAATAGGCGACCAGCTTCTTTACATCCGTCTGCGCGTAGCTGACCCACGCGCCGTAGATGATGCCGACGATCGCCAGCACGGATATAATCGGCGCCCATTCGATGCTGGCCTGCGGGAACAGCGGCAGGCAGAAGCGCACGATGCCGTAAGTTCCCATCTTCAGCAGCACGCCCGCCAGGATGACCGAACCGGCGGTGGGAGCCTGGACGTGGGCATCCGGCAGCCAGCTGTGCAGCGGCCACACCGGGACTTTGATGGCGAAGGCGATCAAAAAGCCCAGGAACAGGAACGACTGGGTGCTGAACAGCCCGCCGAACGGGAACAGGTCGGGGTTGGCCTGCACTTTGGCGATGATGTCCGGAAGGGCGAAGGACTGTGCCTGCGTGCCGACGAACAAAATCGCCAGCAGCATCAGAATTGAACCGGCCATCGTGTACAGGAAGAATTTGACGGCGGCGTAAATGCGCTCCTCCGCACCCCAGATGCCGATCAGGAAATACATCGGCACCAGCGTCACTTCCCAGAAGATGTAAAACAGGAACAAATCCTGCGCCACGAACACGCCGATCATCGCCCATTCCAGCAGCAGCATAAAGGCGTAATACAGCTTTTCACGCCCGCGCTCCACCAGCACGTGCGAGCGGAACGAGGACAGGATCGCCAGCGGCATGATGAACGTGGTCAGGATAACCAGCAGCAGGCTCAGGCCATCCACGCCGACGTAGTAGCTGATATTATAGGTGGCGTCGGTGGCCGACAGCGCAATCCAGGTGGAACGCTGCGCCATTTGCAGCCCCGGCTGGGCGGGGTCGTAACTCAGCCACAGCAGGATCGAGGCCGCGAATGTCAGCAGGCTGCCGATGAGCGCGCCCCACTTGATGTATTCGCGCTGCGTGTCCTCGCGCAGTAACAGGATGATAAACATGCTCACCAGCGGGATGAACAACACCACCGAGGTCAGCGTGGGTGTAGAGACGGCTTCCATACATACTCCCCTTCAAGATGTCGTCTGTAGATGCGACAGCTATCAGCTAAGCAGGGGCGGGTATGCGCCCCCACGATTGATTGTCCTCACGTTCACCCGCCGCCGGCCTGCGTGAACAGCGGCAGCAGCAAAATGACGATCACCAGCACCACGCCCAGCAGCACCGTCACGGCATACGTCCGCACGTAGCCGGTTTGCACGGTGCGTAACAGCCCCGCCGACCAGCGCGCCAGCCGACCGATGCCGTTCACAATGCCGTCAATCAGCCCCAGGTCTACTGGTTTGCTCAAAAACTGGCCGAGCGTATTAAACCCGTTGAGGATGACGGTGTTGTGGAAATAATCGTGCCAGAAAGCCCAGTCCAGCGTATCGGCCAGGAATTTGGCCGTCCGGTTGAACGGGTTCTCGAACAGGCGGAAGTAGGTTTCGTCCCAGTACAGGCGGGCGTGGGCCAGCCGCCAGATCGGGCTGGTTTCCGGGCGCACCGCCAGCGGGTCGCGGCTGCCGCGCACTAGCGCGTGTCCTCCGCCGTAAATCGTGCGGGCGGCGAAAAACGCGAACAGCGCCAGTGCCAGCGCACCCAGCGCGATGATCGGCTGGAACTCCGCCGCGTGGGCATGGACGACGCTGTGTTCCAGGAAATAGGTGAAGCGGTGCGCGCCGAAGATGCCGTCCAGCCCCAGCACGTTTTCCGGCGTGTTCATAAAACCGCCGAAGACGCTCAAAATCGCCAGCCCCACCAGCGGCCAGGTCATAACCGGCCCGCTCTCCTGGGCGTGTTCCGCCGCTTCGGTGCGCGGCTGGCCGTAAAAGACCATCTCCATCTGCCGCCACATATAAAAAGCAGTGAAGAAGGCTGCCAGCAGCAGCAGCCCCAGCGCGATATAACCGCCCACGTTGTTATCGAACAGCCCCGCCAGCCAGGAGTCGGCCAGGATTTCGTCTTTCGACCAGAAGCCGGCAAAGGGGAAGATGCCCGCCAGCGCCAGCGTGCCGATGAGGTACACGCGGTACGTGACCGGCATTTTACGGCGCAGGCCGCCCATGTTCCGCATATCCTGCGGGTCGAAGGGTTTGTCGTCGTGGTGGCCGTGGCCGTGTTCGTGGACGTGGTGGTGGCCGTGTTCCATGCCATGAATGACCGAGCCGCTGCTGAGGAACAGCAGCGCCTTAAAAAAGGCGTGCGTGACCAGATGGAACATGGCCGCGCTGTACGCGCCGATGCCGACCGCCGCCACCATAAAACCAAGCTGGCTGATGGTGCTGTAGGCCAGCACGCGCTTGATGTCCCACTGGCCGACGGCGATGAAACCCGCCACCAGCGCCGTACCCGCGCCGACCAGCGTCACGATCAGCGAGGTCAGGTCGGCGTTGTAATAAAAGACGTTGCTGCGAACCATCATGTACACGCCCGCCGTGACCATCGTGGCGGCGTGGATGAGCGCGCTGACGGGCGTCGGGCCGGCCATTGCGTCCGGCAGCCAGATGAACAGCGGTATCTGCGCGCTTTTGCCGGTCGCGCCGAGCAGCATGAACAGGGTAATTAACACCAGCACGGTTTCAAACGGCAGCGAAAACGGCCCAAAGCTTACCTCATGGCCGCCTTCTTCGAGCAGGCGTTCGGTCTTGCCGAACACACCGAGCATCTCGGTGGGGATGTGATCGTTGTTGGTATAAACAACCGCCGCTTCGCCGCCATGCCCTTCTTCGGCTTCGGCGGTCTGTTCGCCTTCCGGTGCGGCTTCACCCTCGACGGCTGCCGCTTCTACCGCCGCCGTCTCGCCGCGCGCGGCCTCGCCTTCAACGGCTGCCGCTTCGGCGGCGTGTTCAGCTTCCAGCGCCAGTTCTTCGGCCAGGTGCGGGTTGGCGATTTCGCCGGGGGTGAAGTAGTCCAGCGTGCCGAACGTCCAGAAAATGAGGAAGATACCCATCAGCAGGCCGAAGTCGCCGATGCGGTTGACGATCATGGCCTTGCGGGCGGCGTTGCTGTTTTTCCAGCCTTCGCCCCTGGTTTTGTCGAACCAGAAGCCGATCAGCAGGTAGGAACACAGCCCCACGCCTTCCCAGCCGACGAACATCATCAAAAAGTTGTTGCCCGTCACCAGCACCAGCATAAAAACCAGAAACAGGTTGAGATAGGCGAAAAAGCGGGCATAGCGCGAGTCGCCCAGCATGTAACCGATGGCGTAAACGTGGATGAGCGACCCCACGCCGGTGACGACCAGCATCATGGTCACGCTCAGGGTGTCCACGCGCATCTGCCAGGGGATGAACATACTGCCGGATGGGATGTTAATCCAGGCATCTAAAAAGGGCGGGTTGACGACCACCGCCCGGTAATCGTTGTTGATGAGGTAAAAATAAAGCAGGCCGGAGACGATAAAAGCCAGGATGGCCGCCGTCGAGCCGATGATGCCCGGCCACCTGCCGCCCAGCCGCGCGCCCCAGAACAGGTTTATCAGCATCCCCACCAGGGGGATGAATACAACAAGTGGGACTAATTGTGCATATGTTTCCATACAACCCCTCTAGTTCCGAGCCGCGAATTTCGGGTTTTCGACCCATGCGCCGATCACCCGGAAACCGGAACCGGCTTTAGCCTTCCATCTGGTGCAACTGGTCAATATCAATGCTGCGTTTGGAACGGAAGATGGCGACGATCAGCGCCAGGCCGATCGCCACTTCGGCGGCGGCCACCGTCATCACAAAAAACACGAACAGGTGGCCGTCCATTTGGTTCCATTGTTTGGCGAAGGCCACCAGCGCCAGGTTGGCCGCGTTTAACATCAGCTCCACCGACATAAACACCAGGATGGCGTTGCGGCGCAGCAGCACGCCCATCGCGCCCAGGATGAACAGGACGGCGCTTAAAATCACATAGGCTTCGATCTGGACCATACAACAGTTTCCCTTGATGTTTATTCTGGGACGCGGTATACCGCGCCTCTGCACCGTTTAATCAACCACCGGCTGCGGCTGTTCTTCTTCCTGCGGCGGCAGCTTTGGCGTTTCAAGCCCCGGCTGAAGCACATCGCGCCCCACCTGGGTGGAGATGGCAGCGGCCAGCGGTTTAGCAACCCGGCGGCGCACGTCGCGGCGGCGCGGGCGGAAGTCTTCTTTATGGGTCAGCACGATGGCGCCGATCATCGCCACCAGCAGCAGCACGGCCACCAGCTGCAAGGGCAGCATGTAGCGCGTGAACAGCAGCTCGCCGACGGCCTGCGGCCCGCCGAAACTGGGCAGGGCGCGGCTGAGCAGCGGCACAGCGACAGCGCGCACCAAGTCCTGCTCGGTGCCGGCCAGCACGCGCTCGCTCACCAGCACCAGCATCTGCGCTTCGTCGCGGCGGATGCGGAAAACGTCGGGGTTATTCAGCCGGAACAGCGCCGCTTCTTTGCTGCCGGCTTCGGTGAAGCGCCAGGCGCGCAGATCGGTATTTTCCGAGATGGCGGGCAGTTCGACCGACGCGCCGGGGGCAAGGTCGCTCGTTATGGCGCGGTCATCGTCGGGGTTAAACTCCGACCCCATATCCCACAGGTCAACCGGCCTGTCAAAAGCGTTGAAAATCGTCAGCCGCCCGCTGCGGTCTTCGGTGGTTTCCAGATTGTCGGGAATCAGGCTGACCGCTGGCGCATCCCCGTAGGCGACCAGCGTGAAGGCGCTGACGGTGCGCTCTGGGTCGTTTTCCAGCGTCAGCGGCGCGCTCAGCAGGGCGGTATCTGTACCCGCCGCGTTGAGCGTGATGGTATGTTCGCCCGCCGCCAGCGGCAGGAAGCCGGAAGACTCTTTAAAAGCTACATTTTCAGCGATTAACTGGCCGTCGGCATACACATCCACCGGCCCGGCGTTCGAGGCGGCATGGGCTACCCGCACCAGCGGCGGCTGGGTCTGCGGCCCTTGCAGGTCAATCTGGCCCTGGGTGATGGCGATGCCGGTGATGACTAGAAAAGCCACCGAAAGCGCCAGCGCCAGCGGGGCTAGCCAGCGAAACTCACGGGTTGGCTCGCCCAGTTTTTCCGCCCCCAGGAGCATAATCACGAATAAAAACAGAACCATGATCGCCCCGGCGTAAACCGCGATCTGGATCATCATCAAAAAGGGCGCGTCCAGCATAAGGTAGAAAAAGGCCACGCACATAAAGTTGATGATGAGGAACAGCGCGCTGTAGACGGCGTTTTCGCTCAGGAGCATCATGACGGCGGCGGCCACCGCCACCGCGCCGACGACCAGAAAAAGAAGTGCTTCCGTCATAACTCGAAATCCTGGATTTGGGCGTAACAATACTTGTGCAGTTTAGCGCAAACCATGCCGGAGTTCAAATTTTGAAACTCTGGCACAGCATAATTGCCAGCAGTATGAGGGCGGGTTTTGCGAACCCGCCCCGGCCTTAATCCCCTCATCTGGGGTCTTCCATATCGGGAATAGCCCGTGTGAACACCCCCGGCTTGACCTTTTGCGGTGTGGGTTTGCCGCCTTCCGGCACTGGGTCAATCAGCATGTCTTTGGTGAAGATGGCATCTTTGCGGTTGGTGAAGCTCAGGCGGTGTTCATGCCCCAGCACGATGGCTTCGGTGGGGCAGGCGTCCTCGCAGTAGCCGCAGAAGATGCAGCGCAGCATGTTGATTTCGTAGGTTTTGGCGTAACGCTCGCCGGGGCTGTAGCGTTCTTCGTCGGTGTTCTCCGCCGCTTCCACCCAGATGGCGTCGGCGGGGCAGGCCGCCGCGCACAACGCGCAGCCGATACATTTTTCCAGCCCGTTGTCGTAACGTTTTAACTCGTGGCGTCCCTTGTAACGTTCGGCGAACGGGCGAATCTGTTCGGGATACTGGTAGGTAACCGGCTCTTCCAGCAGGTGTTTGAAGGTCGTAGCAAAACCGCGTATCACATTCATCGGATAAGTCGCTCCTCGACAGGTTTCCTTGTTATCAGGCTGTGCCGGAGGCGTTTTAATCGCCGCCGGTCGTCTGGCGGGTGGTCACGCCGGGTTCTTCCCGTGTCGCCAGGGCGGTCGTTTCCTCGTCGGGGATGCCGCCCGCTCGCGCCAGACCCCGGAAAATGCCGGCCACAAAATCCACCAGCGCGAAGATTCCGCCCAGGATCGCGCCGACCACGTTCAGCAGCGCCCAGCCCAGGTCGCGGCGCTCGCCAGTCACAATCGGGTCGTCGGCCAGGTCTTCTTCGGCCTCGGCGTCTGCCGGCTGCCCGGCGCGCGTCAAAAAGTACAGGCTGCCGCCGACCACCACCAGGAACAGCACGCCGGACAGCACACCGTACAGCAGCGTACTCTGGAAGGCATCGCCCACCACCAGCGCCACCGCCGTCCAGGCCACCGCCAGCAGCGCCAGCGGCAGCATCACCTTCCAGCCGAACTGCATCAGCCGGTCGTAACGGATGCGCGGCAGTGTGGCGCGCACCCACACCAGGCCGATCAGCAGCGGGATGACTTTGGCGGTTAACACCAGCGGCCCCAAAATCGGCACTTCGTTCACCATCACCAGATGGTAGCCGCCGAAGTACAGCACGACGACGATCATGCTGACGGCGATCATGCCCAGGTATTCCGCCATCATGAACGAAGCGAACTTCATGCCGCTGTATTCGGTCATAAACCCGGCGGTGAGTTCCTGTTCGGCTTCCGGCAGGTCGAAGGGCGCGCGGTTGATTTCCGCCACCAGGGCGATCATCAGAATGGCCGCCGCCAGCGGAT
>JAPKMO010000150.1 GCA_026645945.1 Anaerolineae bacterium | reverse complement strand
CAGGAAAAAAATCAGGCGCATCCGGGCGCGCAGGTTCAGGTGGGTCGCGCCGTCGCCGGCGTCGGAAAAACTGCCCAGCAGGATGGCGGCGATGGTGGTGCGTCCGCGCCGCCAGGGGATTTTGCTGTTACAAGTCAGGCGGAAGCCGTTTTCGACC
Source organism: Anaerolineae bacterium (assembly GCA_026645945.1). Taxonomy (GTDB): domain Bacteria; phylum Chloroflexota; class Anaerolineae; order Aggregatilineales; family Phototrophicaceae; genus CFX2. The sequence continues at coordinate 9,090 of JAPKMO010000150.1, read as the reverse complement.
GGTTGGAGATAATACCGGCGGCCTTCCGCGAACAGGTTGCGGAGGTGCAGCCGCTGCTGGCTGGGGCGGGCGGCCAGCGCCAGCGCCTTGATACATTCCACCGGGGCTGCCCGGACGGTCAGCGCCGTTGGCGGGCAGACGAGCCACACAGCTTCCAGGAGGCGCTGCCCGGCGTCCATCAGGCGGCCCGGTCGGCGACCACGACGATACGTTCCTGGTAAACGTTCTGGAAGAAATCGTAGTCCCCGCAGGTGATGAGCGTGATGCGGTCGGTGGTGGTAGGATATAACACGCTTAGGTCGTCCGGCGCGACCGTTTTAACGGCGCTGACGGTGTAGCGTTTTTCCAGCGTGCCTCGGCTGATAATCAGTGGGTCGCCCAGTTCCAGGCTGCCGATGCTGGCGAACACGCCGGGGCGGCCGTCGGCCATTTCGACATGCCCGGCCAGCACCAGATTGCCGCGCCCGGTGAGCGAGGCCGTCCCCTGGAGATGCCCGGCGTTATAACCCAACCGGCTGACATCCCAGCTTATGCCGTCCAGGTAGACTTCCACCACGCCGGTTCGCACCCCGGCGGTGGGGATAAAAATAGTGGCGCGCGTATCCGGCGGCAGCGCGGTGGGCAGAGCCAGCGGCAGCGCGGTAGGCGGCCCGCCCATCAGCGAGGCCGGCAGGGTGGCGCGTGGGGCCCCCGCGCCGGGGACGCGCATCCGGTCGTAGAGCGCGAACATCCCGCCTATAATGGTCGTCAGGGTGACTAAGGCCAGCAGGCTGAAGATCGGACGGGCAGGCTGCCGTGAACGGCGTTGGTAGATGGGAAGGCGTCGTTTATACATCTCTTAAAATCAATGATAACGCTTTGTAGTAACGATTATATAACATTGATTTTATGTTGTTACCCGGTTAGAGCATGAGCGGAAGATAATAAAATCGTTCGGAAATGGTTTGAATCAGAATTATTGCCGCCCGCCTTGCCCTGGCCTAAAGCGGCCTGCTGAGGAGGAACATCGCTGGTGATTACCGCGCGGCTGGTACGGCGAACGGCTGCGCTGCTGGCGGCGCTGGCCGCTGCGGCGCTGGCTGCCGGGGCAGTGGGGCGGGCGTTGCCTGCTGCGGCGCCGGCGGCTCTGCCGTTGGGACGCGGCTTGAACATGGATATCTACCTGCTTGATCTGGCGCGTGGGGTGTTTGCCAACCTTAGCAAAAATACGCTCTGGGACGGTGACCCGGCGGTTTCGCCGGATGGCCGGCAGGCGGCCTATGCTTCGCTGAACGGCGGGGGCGCTTCTGTGTACCGCTACGATCTGGACACCGGCCAGGCGCATCGTCTGACCGACGGCACAGCGGGCAGCGGCGAGCCGCACTGGTCGCCAGACGGGCGGCGGCTGGTTTTTTCGGCCTCGCCGCCGGGCAGCCGGCAGGATATTTTTGTGATGAACGCCGACGGCAGCGGCCAGCGGCGGCTGACCGACTACCCCGGCGGGGATTATACGCCGCGCTGGTCGCCGGATGGCCGGCGGATTGCGTTCGTTTCCGACCGGCAGGGCAACCCCGCCGACATCTACGTGATGGACGCCGATGGCAGCCGTCCCCGCCGCCTGACGCACCACCCCGGCTACGACATCCGCCCGGCCTGGTCGCCGGATGGGGCGTGGATTGCCTTCCTCTCCGACCGGGATGGCAGCCTGAACCTCTACCGGCTGCCGACGGCTTGCCTGGAATCGGCAGCCGGCTGCGAGGCGGAAAATCCCCGCCAGCTTACACGGTGGGGCGTCAACATCGGCGATCTGTGGTGGTCGGCGGACGGCGCGGCGGTGCTGTTCTGGGAGCGCAGCATCGGCGTGCCGGAGCTGTACCGCCTGGAGGTGGGCTGCGACATCCGCCCCGGCGGGTGCATCCCGGAGCGGCTGACCAACCTGGGGCGCTCGCTGACGCTGATGCGTTTGCGATGATGATAGAGGGGCGCAGCGATCTGCGCGTCCGGTCTAAATCCGCTATATTAATGTGATACAAGTCACGTGCCGGGGGGACGATGGACAAACAGCGGATAGACGTTTTCATCAGCAGCACCAGCATTGACCTGCCGGAACACCGCGCCGCCGTGCGCGACGCAATCATCACCCTGGGGATGCACCCCAGCGGCATGGAACACTGGCCGGTGAAGGGTGAAAATCCGGTTGACCTGTGCCGAAGTATGGTCGCGGACGCCGAAATTTACCTGGGTATCTACGCGCACCGCTACGGCTGGCGGCCTGACGGCTTCGATGGCAGGAGCATCACCGAACTGGAATACGAGTGGGCGGGCGAAACGCAGCGCGACGGCAAACCCATCCCGCGCCTGTGTTTTGTGATGGCCGACAGCCATCCCTGGCCGAAAGACCGCATGGAACTGGACGCGCTGGACGACCTCAACCACTTCAAGGCGCGGGTGATGGAAAACCAGGTAGGTTTTTTTACCACGCCGGACGACCTGAAAGCCCAGGTGATCGCGGCGCTGGCCCCCTACGCCCAACAGGCCGGCGGGCGGGCGGCGCTGCCCTACCTGCGCTGGCTGCACGAACAGAGCCGGAGCAGCGGCCTGCTGCGCGTGCTGCGCCCGCGCGATGCTGCTTCCGGTGAGCAGACCGTGACGGTTGACCAGGTGTACACGCCGCTGGACACACGCCAGACGGTGAAGCGCGATAAAACCGGACGGGTGCTGCCCGGTCACGAGATCGCAGAACGGAAATGGGGCGGCGAAACAGATGATGATCTTGAGCGGTCACTGCTCACGGTGATGGAGGCGGCTTCGCTGTTTCCCCATCTGGTGCTGCTGGGCGACCCCGGCAGTGGCAAAAGCACCTTCCTCGACTTCCTGGCATTGTGCCTGACCGGGCAGGCGGTGGAGGCCGACGATGGCTGGCTGGAACGTTTGCAGGAACAGGGCTGGCAGCACGGCGCAAAGCTGCCGGTGGTGGTGACGCTGCGCGACTTCGCCCAGGACGTGCCGCCGGGGACGACCGCCGGCGCGGCCCGCCTGCTGTTCGAGCATATCGAGCGGGTGCTGGCGCGCTGGAAGCTGGAAGCGGCGCTGCCGGTCATGCGGGCGGCGCTGGACGCAGGCCGCGCGCTGGTGATGCTGGACGGCCTGGACGAAGTGCCGCCGGAGAAACGCGACCTGGTGCGCGATACCATCGGCGACTTCATCGCTCGCTGCCATGCGGACACCCGTTTTATCGTCACCTGCCGCATTCTGAGCTACGCCAACCCCGACTGGCGCATCCCGAATACGGTCGAGCAGGCCATCGCGCCGTTTGATGAAGAAAAAGTCGAGCATTTCATCGGGGCATGGTACACGGCGCTGAAGGCGCTGCGGCAGATTGATGACGAAACCGCACAGCAGCGCGTCGCCGACCTGACCACCGGCCTGCGACACGCGCACTTGCAGGACATCGCGTCCAACCCGATGCTGCTGACCGTGATGGCGGTTGTCCACAACCACACCGGGACGCTGCCGCGCGAGAGCGCCAAATTGTACGACCAGTGCGTGGAACTGCTGATGATGCGCTGGAAACCGGCGGAAGCCCGCTCGCTGATGGAAACGCTGGATGTGCGCGAGGACGACCTGTACCGGATGCTGTGGGAGATCGCCTACGATGCCCACGACAAACAGGCCGAACGTGAAGGCGCGGCGGATATTTCCGAGGCGGCGGTGCTGGGCATCGCCCGCAAACGGCTGGGCGACACGGCCAGAGCCGCCGAATTCTGCGAGTATGTGGAAAAACGCGCCGGGCTGCTGATCGGGCGCGGGCAGGATGCCTATGGGATGCGCGTGTTCGCCTTCCCGCACCGGACGTTCCAGGAATTTCTGGCCGGCTGCCATGTGGCGGCGGAGCGCTTTACCCGGCGCGTGCCGGAACTGGCGCGGCGGGGCGCCGGCTGGCGCGAGGCGCTGCTGCTGGCGACCGGGCATCTGGTTTTTAACCGGGGCGACATCGCCACGCCGCTGGACGCCATCAACGCCGTCTGCCCGGAGCGCCACCCGCCGCAGACCGACGAGGACTGGCGCGCCACCTGGCTGGCCGGGGACATGCTGGCCTTGATCGGCCTGACCAACGTCACCAACGATGAAGTGGGGCGGGAGGTGCTGCCCCGCTTGCAGGAGCGGCTGGCGGAACTCATCACCAACGGCCACCTGACGCCGGTGGAACGCGCCGCCGTTGGGCGTACCCTGGCCGCCCTGGGCGATACCCGCCCCGGCGTGGGTGTGAAACCCTCACCCCTGGCCCCTCTCCCTGAGGGAGAGGGGAAAAGGGGCCGGGGGTTAAGGGGTGAGGGCATCCTGCTGCCCGACATCGCCTGGGTCGAAATCCCCGCCGGGCCGTTCCAGATGGGCGGCGACCCGGCGGCATGGGACGCCTGGGAAGGTGGCACCTTCGACATCCCCTACACTTTCTGGATGGCGAAGTACCCGGTGACATATACCCAATACGAGGCGTTCATAGCCGACGGCGGCTACCAGAACCGCGATTACTGGACGGAGGCGGGCTGGAAAGACAAAGGCGACCGCAGAGAACCATCTCTGTGGAACAACCCGAAATGGCACATCGGCAATCACCCGGTGGTGGGCGTGACGTGGTACGAAGCGTATGCCTTCACCCGCTGGTTGGATGCGAAGTACCGGGATGCGGGGGTGTTTGAGCAGATTTTTGCCCTCACCCCCGGCCCCTCTCCCTCAGGGAGAGGGGAGTCTCGTGGTGAGGCGCAGCAGTTCGAGCCATCCTCAGGGAGAGGGGAGTCTCGTGGTGAGGCGCAGCAGTTCGAGCCATCCTCAGGGAGAAAGGATGTCGAAGGGAGCGAACAGGTGCGCGAGATGGCGGCGCGGGCGATGGTGTACATCGCGCGGGAACTGCGCGGGCGGCAGACGCCGGCGGAAAACCTGCTGTGGCAGTGTCTGCGCGACCGTCGGCTGGCTGGTCTGAAGTTCCGCCGCCAGCATCCGGTGGCGAACACGCCTTACGTGGTGGATTTTTTCTGCTACGAATACCGGCTGGTGATCGAACTGGACGGCGGCATACACAGCACGCAGCAGGAGGCAGACGCGCAGCGCCAGGCCGAACTGGAAGCCCTGGGCTTGCGGGTGCTGCGTTTCCCGAACGACCTGCTGTACACGCATCTGGAGGACGTGTTAACGGCCATCGTGCAAGCCGCGCTGGCAGACTCCCCTCTCCCTCAGGGAGCGGGAGCGGGGGTGAGGGCAGAAATCCGCCTGCCGACCGAGGCGGAGTGGGAGAAAGCGGCGCGTTACCCGGACGGGCGCAAATACCCCTGGGGTGACGACTACCTATCGGGGTATGCCAATATTAGTGAAACCAGAGGAAAGGCCGGGCCGTACAGCCTGGAACGCACGACAGCGGTGGGGCTGTACCCGCAGGGAGCGAGCGAACGGGGCATTTATGACCTGGCGGGGAATGTGTGGGAGTGGTGTCTGACGGCCTGGGCAGGCGAGTACCAGCACCCCGGCACAAATGACCCGGAAGGCGATGCGCTCCGAGTGTTGCGCGGGGGTTCGTGGTTCAATATTCGGTTCAATGCCCGTGCCGCCTTCCGTTTCAGGCTCGACCCACTCTTTCGTGTCAGCTACCTCGGTTTTCGGGTGGTTTTGGGTGGCGTCCCTTCTTAATTTCTTTTGGCCTCTGGAAACTCTGGCCTCTGGTACTCTGAATCTCTGAGGCGAGCGAAGCGAGCCGCACTCTGAATCTTTTACCCTTCTCGCCGCCCCTAAAGGGATTTCCTCCGGTCACAGGCGAGTCGCGCAAAAAAGCTTTGGCGGCGATTCGCATAGTCGAGCGCGCTTCTGCGCGTCCGGCGCTGCGGCGCGGTATGTAATGGACATAGCCAATCATGTCCAATGGGGTTTAGAATCCGGGTGTATCGTCAGGGGTGGCCTGGTTGGCCGCCCTGTTTTGCGCCTTTTCCACCCAGGATGTAACCCGCATGACAAACCCCCAACTGGCCGTTAAATCTTCCGCCCGGCTGAACGCCGCTTATGCCGCGCTGCCCCCCTGGGCGCTGGTGGTCGCCTCCATCATCTCGGTGCAGATCGGCGCGGCCACCGCCAAAGGTCTGTTTGAAACCGCCGGCCCCGGCGGGGTGGTGTTTTTAAGAACACTGCTGGCGGCGCTGTTTTTCTGGACGCTGTGGCGGCCCGCGCCGCGCCTGGCGAGCCGCCGCGCGCTGGCATCGGCGGTGCTGTACGGCTTGTCCATTGTTTCGATGATGCTGTGTTTTTATTCCGCGATTGAGCGCGTCCCGCTGGGCGTGGCAGTAGGGGTTTCATTCATCGGGCCGCTGGCGGTGGCCGTGTTCGGCTCGCGGCGGACGCTCGATCTGGCCTGGGCAGGGTTGGCCGCCGCCGGCATCCTGCTGCTGTCGCCGTTCAGCAATGCCGCGCTCGACCCGTTGGGCGTGGCGCTGGCGGCGGCGGGGGGCGGCTTCTGGGCGGGGTATATTTACTTCAGCCGGGATGTCAGCCGCTACCTGCCGGGTAATGCCGGGCTGGCCTTCGGCATGATGGTCGGCGCGCTGGCCGGGCTGCCGTTCGGCATCAGCGGCGCGCTGAAGGTGCTGGCCGACCCATCACTGATTCTGCTGGCGGCAGTGATGGCGCTGCTGTCGTCCATCATCCCATTTGGCCTGCAATTCCAGGCGCTCAAGCGTATGCCGCCGCGCGCTGCCGGGCTGCTGTTAAGCCTGGAGCCGGCGGTCGCCGTGTTGATCGGCGCCGTTATGCTGGGGGAGGCGCTGGGCGCGCGGGAAATCGCCGGCATCACACTGGTGACACTGGCCGCCGCCGCCACCGCGCGCAGCGCCTGAAGCTGCCTGAGGCCCCCCTCGGTTTTTGCTGGCCGTCCGGGGGGGCGTGCGGTAAACTCTCGCCGTTAATCCGGCGCACACGCAAGGCTTGGACGATGAAACTCGACTGGCGTAAGACGTTCCTCATCGGCTTCGGCTTTTTGGGCATTTCGATCATCTGGCAGCTTTACAACCTGTTCGTGCCGATCTTTTTGCAGGCCGGCAGCCCGGCCTTCGATGCCCAGAACGGCCTGGAGACCTACACTGTCGCGGCGGGCGACACCTGGGCGGCGATTGCCGAACAGCACGCCGTCAGCCTGGATGAGCTGCTGCGTATCAACAACGCGCGGCTGGAAACGCCGCTGGAGGCCGACCAGAAAGTGACCATCGTCCCCTACAGGGGCTTTGGTCTGGGCGCGGGCGCGGCGGGTTTTATCATGACGCTGGACAACATCGCGGCGCTGTTCATCCTGCCGCTGATCGGCGTGTGGAGCGACCGCACCCGCACGCGCATCGGGCGGCGCTACCCGTACATCCTGGCTGCCGCGCCGGTGGCGGCGGTGGCGTTCGCGCTCATCCCGGTGGCGGGCGGCCTGATTGACCCTTCGACCAACGGCAGCATCGAGCAGAACGGCGGCGCGTTCGCCTTTTTTATGATCGCCGCCGGCATCATGCTGCTGGCGATGGCGGTGCTGCGAACGCCGGTGATCGCCCTCATGCCGGACATCATCCCTTCGCCGCTTCGCAGCAAGGCCAACGGCGTCATTAACCTGATGGGCGGTGTCGGCGGCATCATCGCGGCGCTGGGGCTGGCGCGGCTGTTCGATGTGAACCCGGTCTGGCCGTTTCTGATCGGCGCGGCGGTGATGATCGTCGCCATCATCATGCTGTTCGTTTCGGTGCGCGAGCCGAAAGTCTCCGAACTGCCGCACCCGGAAAGCGACGAGGAGGAGCTGTTCCAGGGGTTGAGGGGCGCGCGCGCCATCCCGCCGGAATACCGCCGCAGCCTGACATTTTTGCTGCTGGCGATCTTCTGCTGGTTTGTGGGCTATAATGCCATCGAGACGTTTTTTTCGTCCTACGCGGTGACGACGCTGGGCGTTTCGGCAGGGACGGCGGGGACGCTCTTTTCGGTGGCGCTGGCGGCTTTCATCCTGTTCGCCGTCCCGGCGGGCTACCTGGGGACGCGCTTCGGGCGGCGGCGCACCATCACGGCGGGTCTGATCCTGTTCGGTGTGCTGCTGGTGGTGGCGGCCTTCGTGCCGAACACAACCGTGATTACGATCATCCTGGCGGCGGGCGGCGCGGGTTGGGCGCTGGTGAACATCAATTCGCTGCCGATGGTGGTGGATATCACCGACGACGAACGGCTGCTTGGCACGTACACGGGGCTGTACTATTTCGCTTCGATGAGCGCAGCCATCGCCGGGCCGGTGTTAAACGGCATCATCATCGAGCTTTCCGGCAGCAACTACAACATGATCTTTTTCGTCACGCCGTTTTTCTTCGCTTTGGCGGCGGGCTGCATGATGATGGTCACGCGCGGCGAGGCGCATGTCAGCCGCCCCCAGACGCAGGCGGTGTGAGGAGAAGCGATAATCTGTAGGGGCGCAAAACCTTGCCCTTTCACCCAGAACTTGGCACTCGGAACTGCCATCATGTGACCGGGTTGGCCTGGCTTAAAAAGCTGTCGAACGTCACCAGGTCGTGAATGGCGTAACGCGCCATCATCCACAGGTCGCCGTTCGGCACGCGGGTGAGGTTGGGGTCGGGGCGGGGTACGTCAAAGATGAGCGTGTACAGATCGTTCAGCCGGTGCTCCTGGTGCGCGCGCATCCGCCGAAAGCGGGACAGCGCCTGGTTGACGGCGCGGTCATCCTGCACCATACGTTTGGTCTCAGCCGAATCATAATAATAGGTGTAACGCCACTGCCGGTGTTCCTCGGTCATGGCCTCGATCTGCTCGCGGGCATAGTTGAGGACGGCTAGAGCATGTTCCTGGCTGGCATCGTCCTGCATCAGCAAAAGCTGTTCCAGCAGGTTTAAAAGCGTTTGAGCCTGCGAAAGCCGCTTGCGGTATTCATTGTTTACCCGCCACAAAAGCTGGTTGGCAGCCGTCATGCTTCCCCCGCCGAAAACTATTCGCGCTGTCAAAATTATACCATAGATTCGGGGGGAGGATTCGGATTTCCGTGATAGAACGTCCGTGCTATTCTAACACAAAACTGGTAAAATTGTGGTAAGATGTGAAAATGGC
>JAPKMO010000014.1 GCA_026645945.1 Anaerolineae bacterium | reverse complement strand
CAGGTAGGCCAGCGCCTCGAAGCCGAGCAGGTTCTCGAAGATATGCTCGAAAAAACTGGTGTTAGCCGTAAGTTTCATGCCTTCCGGCAGGTGGCGAGCGGCATATTCAAACTGGCGGGTATCGGCATAAACGGCATCCCAGGGGAATTGCTCGAACTCTTCCCAGGTGGTGATGATACCCTGGCCTTCCTCAATCCAGTTCCGCTGGCTGCCGGCGGCCAGTTCGGCGGTGTTGGCTGTCACCCGCCGCCGAGGCAGCGGATGGTTCGGCCAGGTGGCCCAGATCGGCACGCAGTCGTAACCCAGATGATGGTAAACGTGAATAGTCTGCTCGTAAAAGGCTTCCGGGGCGGTTTCGGTAAACTCGCCCTTCCATTCCAGCCAAGCGCCGCCCAGGTAGCGTTCGCTGATTGCCCTGAGTATCTCGCTATCCATGCCCAGTTCGATCAGATGCAGGCGGCGCGGCGCTTGTTTGCCCATCATCACGCGGACAAATTCGCCGAAATCAGGTGCAGGATGGTCGAGAATCGGGTTGAACATAAACGGCCTTTCATCGGTGATGCTGGCATATTGTATCGCTGTCGGCCTGGCCGCTTATGGTGGATAATTAGCCAACCTTTCAAATTTCTTCTGGACTCATGCCTTCGACCTGTTCCTGTGGTTATAATGGGAAAACTATCAACCATTGCAGCGCAGGCACGCCATGTCTCAGAACCAACGCACTCACCGTCTCATCCTCATGCCATCCGGGCGCCAGGGCGATGTGCCGCACGGCACGACCGTGCTGGAGGCTGCCCGCGCGCTGGGCGTCGAAATTGAATCCATTTGCGGCGGGCGGCTGACCTGCGGCAAATGCCAGATTGCCCTGGAGGAGGGCCGGTTTGCTAAACACGGCATTTCCTCCGGCGCCGGGCATCTATCGCCGCCGGACGAGGCCGAACGCACCTTCGCCGCCGCGCACGGTATAGACCTCAGCCAGCGGCGGCTGTCGTGCGTGGCGCAGGTGGTCGGCGACGTGCTGGTGACGGTGCCGGAGGAAAGCCAGACGCGCAAGCAGGTGATTCGCAAAGAGGCGGGGGAAATCGCAGTCGAGGTGCTGCCGGCGGTGCGGCTGTATTATGTGGAAGTTGAACCGGCGTACCTGGGCAGCCCCGGCGACTGGGAACGGCTGCAAGCGGCGCTGGCCGAAAATCACCATCTGCGCGGCCTGACGATAGACCCGGCGGCGCTGCGGCGGCTGCAAAAAACGCTCCGGCAGGGCAGTTGGGCGGTGACGGTGACGGTCTGGCAGGGGCGGGACGTGCTGCGTATCGAGCCGGGATACGTCGAAAGCCTGTACGGGCTGGCGGTGGATGTGGGTTCGACGACCATAGCCGCGCACTTGTGCGACCTGCAAACCGGGGCCGTGCTGGCGACCGAATCTATGATGAACCCACAGGTGCGCTACGGTGAGGATTTGCTCAGCCGCGTATCATATGCCATGACCGAGGCACAGGGCGTCCAGCGTTTGAACCGGGCGGTGATACGCGCTTTGAACGAACTGGCCGCTGCTGCTGCCGGAAATGCCGGAATCAAGCCGGATGAAATCACCGATGTGGTGCTGGTGGGCAATACCGTGATGCACCATTTGCTGCTGGGCCTGGACCCGGCGGAACTCGGCCAACTGCCGTTCGCGCTGGCGACCTACGACCCGGTGGACATCAAAGCGCGCGAACTAGGGCTGAAGGCCGTGCATCCCGGCGCAATGGTGCATATCCTGCCGTGTATTGCCGGATATGTGGGCGCGGATAACGTCGGCGTGCTGCTGGCGGAACAGGCGCAGCTGGATGATAAAATCACGCTGATTGTGGACATCGGCACGAACGCGGAAATTCTGCTGGGGACGCGGGACTGGATGCTGTCGGCCTCCAGCCCAACCGGGCCGGCCTTCGAGGGCGCGCACATCACGCACGGGCAGCGTGCCGCCGCCGGGGCGATTGAGCGCGTGCGGATAGACCCGCAAACCGGCGCGGTTCGATATAAGGTGATCGGCGACCCGCGCTGGAGCGACGAACTGGAAACCGGCGAGTCGCTGCGCCCGACGGGCATCTGCGGCAGCGGCATCATCGAAGTGGTGGCAGAATTGTACATGGCCGGGCTGCTGGATAAAAGCGGGCGTTTCGTGCCGGAAGCCGACCGGCTGAACCCGCGCATTCGATATGCCGGCAGGACGGCGGAACTGGTGCTGGCCCTGGCGGATGAAACGGCCGGCGGCAAAGAAATCGTCGTGACGCAGGCCGACATCCGCGCTGTTCAACTGGCGAAAGGCGCGCTGTATGCGGGGGTGCGCCTGCTGCTGAACCGCCGGGGTATCGAGCGGGTAGACCGCATCAAACTGGCGGGCGCGTTCGGCAGTTATATTGACCCGCTGCACGCCATGATTATCGGCCTCATCCCAGACTGCGATCTGTCGCGGGTGATCGCCATTGGCAACGCGGCGGGCGACGGCGCCCGCATCGCGCTGTTAAACGCGGCGCGACGCGAGGTGGCGCGGTGGGCAGCGCGTTCGGTGGAGTATGTCGAAACGGCGTCGCTGGCGGTGTTTCAGGATACTTTTGTGGATGCGCTGGCGCTGCCGCACATGGCGGATGCCTTTCCGCATATTGAACATCTTTTTTTAAGGAATTGACCGATGAAAACCACTTTGCAGGACTTACTGGCTTCCGAGCAGACCATCGTTGCCGATGGCGGCATGGGTACGCTGCTGTTCGCGCGTGGGCTGGCGCGGGGCAGCGCCCCGGAACTGTGGAACGTGGAGAGGCCGGACGACATCCGCGCCGTCCACCAGGATTATATCGCCGCCGGGGCGCAGATCGTGCTGACCAACAGCTTTGGCGGCAGCCGTTTTCGCCTGGAATTACACGGCCTGGCCGAGCGTGCCGCCGAACTGAACCGGGCTGCCGCCCGGCTGGCGCGTGCCGAAGCCGATGCCGCCGCGCGCCCGGTTGTGGTCGGCGGTTCGATGGGGCCGACCGGCCAGCTGCTGTCCCCATACGGAATGCTGGAGTTTGACGAGGCCGTGAATGCGTTCTGCGAGCAGGCCGGGGCGCTGGTCGCTGATGGCGTGGACGTGCTGTGGATCGAAACCATGTCCGACCTGGAAGAAGTGCGCGCGGCGGTGGAAGGCTGCCGCTGCGCCGCGCCCGGTTTCCCGATTGTGACGACGCTGACATTTGATACCAATGGGCGCACGATGATGGGCGTCACGCCGGAAAGGGCGCTTGAAACCCTGAGCGAATTCGGGGTGCTGGCGCTGGGGGGCAACTGCGGCAACGGCCCGGACGAGATCGAGGGCGTGATCGCTAAAATGCACGCCGCTAACCCGAACGTGGTGCTGGTTGCCAAAGCCAATGCCGGCCTGCCGCACATGGAAGGCGACCGCGCCGTTTATGACGCCACGCCGGAAGTGATGGCCGCCTATGCCCGCCGCGTGCGCGAACGGGGCGCGCGCATCATCGGCGCGTGCTGCGGCAGCACGCCCGATCACATCCGCGCCATCGCCGCCGCTGCCGCCGAAGCGTAAATAACAGGCCGTCTGCCGACGTGAAAAGGGGTTCAACCATGCAGAAGTTCATCGCGCTCACCTGTTCGGCGCTGGCGCGCAGCGTATATGCCGCCGCCGCCGTCTCGCCGCATACCGTCACCGTCCGCTTATTCGACCAGGGTTTGCACAATGCGCCGAAAAACCTGCGCGGCAGGCTGCAAGCGGGCATAGACGCGATTGAGCCGGGTGAGTGCGATGTGATTCTGCTGGCATATGGGGTTTGCGGAACGTCGGCGCTGGGGCTGGCCGCCCGCCATACGCCGCTGGTCATGCCCCGCGCACATGACTGCATCACGCTGTACCTGGGTTCGCGCCAGCGTTACCAGGAAGAATTCGACGCGCACCCCGGTACGTACTGGTACAGTATGGACTACCTGGAACACAACCAGCCGGGGTCGAATGCCGGGTTGGGCGCGGCCAACCTGGGCGTGATGCAGGAGCTTTACGAGGAGTATGTCCAGAAATACGGCCAGGATAACGCCGATTATCTGATGGAGGTGATGGGTGAATGGGGCAAACATTACGACCGTGCCGCGTTCATTGATACCGGCCTGGGGGACGGCAGCGCCTTCGAGCAGATCGCGCGCGAGCAGGCCGAACGGCGCGGCTGGCTGTTTGAACGTAAGCAGGGCAGCCGCCGGCTGGTCGAAATGCTGGTTTTCGGCCAGTGGTCGGAGGATGAATTTCTGGTTGTTCCGCCGGGCTGTGTGATCCGGCAGGGTGATGACCGGCGGTTGATCGAGGCCGTTCCGGGATGAGGCGGCCTGGCTTTCAATAGGCAAACCTCATCATCTGGTGTAAACTGTGCGTGTTGTCGTCCAGCAGGGAGTATTAAAGGGAACGGCGTGTCGGATTTGCCGGATTTTGAATCGAATGATGTAGAACTGACCGAAGTCATCGAACATGACCAGGAAGCGCCCACCGAACGCAGCGCCGCTCGCCGCGTGGCTTTGCAGGTGCTGTACGAAATTGACTGCGTAAAACACCCGGCTGACCAGGTGATTGATGCACGTCTGCAAGATTATCCACAGTTGAGCAAACGAACCGTGCGTTATGTCCGGCGGCTGGTTCACGGCGTGATGCGGAGTCGCAGCCGCCTGGACACCGTGATCCAGCAGTACGCGCCGGAGTGGCCGCTGGAACAGATCGCTATAGTAGATCGTAACATCCTGCGGATAGCGATTTATGAACTGGTGGCGCAGCCTTCCACGCCGGTCGGGGTGGTGATTGCCGAGGCGGTGGAACTGGCTGGTTTGTTCGGCGCGGATGGCGCGCCGCGTTTTATTAACGGCGTATTGGGCGCGCTGGCCGAAACGGTGGAAACCCTGCGCGCCGCCTGGGCTTCCGAAACGTCTGAAACCGGAAACGGAGAGTGAAGGATGGTTTCCCGGCTGAGATTTCCCCGTTCGCGCAAACCTGCGCCGGAGCTGCCGCCGGATAACGAATCGGTTCAAGAGCTGGAAGAAACCGGCGGCCCCCGGATGGGTTTTTTTGAACACCTGGAAGAACTGCGGCGGCGGTTGTTCCGGGCGGCGCTGGCGCTGGTCTTTGGAACGGGCATCGGCATTGCCGCCGCCACGCCGGTGCTGCAGTATCTGATCGCCCCTTATGGCGAGCGGCTGCAAACACTGGGGCCGACCGAATCGGTTGTTTCGTACTTTCGCGTTTCGTTGATGATCGGCGGCGTCCTGGCGATTCCGGTCATCACCTACCAACTGCTGATGTTCGTTCTGCCCGGCCTGACCGCCAAAGAACGGCGCTTTTTGCTGATGTCGCTGCCGGCCATCACGCTGCTGTTCCTGGTGGGTGTGGCGTTTGCCTGGTTCATCCTCGTTCCCCCGGCGCTGGGCTTTTTGCAAAGCTTCCAGCCGGATTTGTTTAAGCCGGAGTGGACAGCTGACCTGTACCTGGGGTTTGTGACGGCGCTGCTATTCTGGATGGGGGTGGCTTTTGAAACCCCGCTGGTGTTTTTTGTGCTGGCGCTGCTGGGAATGGTGCGCGCCGGGTCGCTGCTGCAAAACTGGCGAATCGCGGTTGTGGGTGCATCGGTGGCGGCGGCGCTCATCACGCCGACTATTGACCCGGTGAATATGTTCCTGGTGATGGGGCCGCTGCTGGGGCTGTATATCCTCAGCATTTTTCTGGTGGTAATCGGGCGGCGAATCGCCAAAGTGGATTGATGTTGGACGAGACGGAGCGCCCCCGCCGGAGAGCCGTTCGCACCCGCGTATACTGGCTGCGGCTGGCGCGGTGGTTCCTGGTGGCGCTGGTTGGGGCGCTGGTTTTGTTGCCTTTTTTGATGGGCGCGTTCAGCATATGGGTGCTGACGCGCGGCCTGTGTGCGCCGGGCGGCAGCCCTGCCGACCGCGCTATGCCCTATGAAGATGTCCTGTTCCCGTCCGCCAGGGGAATCACACTGCGGGGTTATTTCATCCCCAGCACGAACGGCGCGACGATCATCCTGATTCCAGCTTTTAAAGGCGGCAGAGGGTCGGAACTGTATTACGCCGAGGTTTTTCATCGCGCCGGGTTTAACGTGCTGACCTTCGATTCACGGGTCTGCACGTCGCAGGGCTGGATTTCGCTCGGTTATCAGGAAGTCGAGGATGTCGAGGCGGCCTACGAATACCTCAAAACCCGCCTGGACGTGGACGCCGCGCGGGTCGGCCTGCACGGGTTTTCGTCGGCAGGCGCGACCGGCCTGATGGCGATGGCGCGGATGCCGGATATACGCTCGATTTCAGCCGAAGGCGGCTACCACGATTACGCCGAGATGCTGGGCTGGGGGCGCTCGACCAACTTTTTCGATACGCTGTACCAGCTTGGCGTGGTGATGGCCTACCCGCTGCTGACCGGCGGCGACATCCACGACCTGAACCCGCTGGACGCCATCGGTAAAATCGGCCCGCGCCCGGTGCTGCTGGTGTACGGCAGCCGCGAGGTTTCGCTGGCCGGCGCGCGCCTGATGCTGGAACGCGCGCGGGCGAACGGCGTGGACGCCGACCTGTGGGTGGTGGAAGGCGCGGGGCATGGGGGGTATCTGTGGGCCGCCCCGGACGAATTTGTGACGCGGGTGGTCGGTTTTCATGAAGCGGCGCTGCTGACCAACAGCGCGAGTCAGACCCCTCATCCCAATTCTCCTCCCCCGAATTCAAGGGAGAAGGGCTAAAAACAGGTGATTTCTGTTCCCTCCCTGAATTTGAGGACGGTCAGGCAGGGGGCAAAAAGTGCGGAAGCGAGCTGGCGTCAAAGGTTATCAGATAGATATTGGGATGGTGTGTCTCCATCATGATCTCTCGTTTTTCTCAAACGCCGCTGCGTCTGTACGGCGTGCCGATTGACCTGGGGCAGAACCGGCGCGGCGTAGATATGGGGCCGAGCGCGATTCGATATGCCGGCCTGCAAAAACGCCTGGAACTGCTGGGGCTGGAGGTTCATGATTATGGCAACATCGGTGCGCCGGGCATCGAAGAAGTGCCGGACGCGCCCGCCGAATCGCGGATGCGCCAGGCACGGGCGATTGCCGAGGTGTGCCGTCAGGTTCATGCCGCCATGCTGGATACCGTCGCCGCCGGGCAGCGCGCGGTTTTCCTGGGCGGCGATCACAGCATCGCCCTGGGTACGGTGTCGGCGGCGCTGTGCCGTCCGGGGCGGGTGGGGGTGATCTGGGTGGACACCCACGCCGATTTTAACACGCCGGAGACGACCCCTTCCGGAAGCGTGCATGGTATGGTGGTGGCGGCGCTGATGGGTTTATGCCCGCCGCCTCTGGTCATCGGCGAGTGTTTGCTGCGCCCCGACCAGATCGTGATGATTGGCATTCATGACCTTGACCCGGAAGAACGCATCGCGCTGCGGAACAGCGGCATTAAAGTGATGACCATGCGCGCGATTGATGAAAACGGCATGGCCGATGTGGTGCGGGCGGCGCTGCGGGTGCTGGGCAACGTGGACGCGCTTCACGTCAGCTTTGACATGGATTCGCTCGACCCAAGCGTCGCGCCGGGCGTTGGCACGCCGGTTTCGGGCGGGCTGACCATCCGCGAGGCGCACCTGCTGATGGAAATGCTGGCCGACGATGACCGCGTGTGTTCGCTTGATCTGGTCGAGGTCAATCCGATTCTCGATCATCGCAACCGGACAGCCGAGGTCGCCGTTGATCTGGCGGCCAGCCTGTTTGGGCAGCAGATTTTGTGAGTTAATGGATAAACCGATCAGACTGTGCCTGATCCTGAGTGGACAGCGGGCTTCAGCCCGCTGCCAGTGGGCTTGGGACAGTGGGCTTGGGACAGTGGGCTTGGGACAGTGGGCTTGGGACAGTGGGCTTGGGACAGTGGGCTTAAGCCCACTGTCTATCAGGCTCATTCTTTTCCGTTTATCCGTAAAACGATTTAAATGAGGTAAAAAGGGCAATCGTGCAGGAAAACCACGCGAATCGAACGCTGATCGCGCCGCATGGTGGCATATTGATTAACCGGCTGCGCGCCGGCGAAAGCGGGCTGATGGCGCGCGCCCAGGCTGCGCCGGGCGTGCGTTTGTCCGATGTGGCGATTTCTGACCTGGAATTGATCGCCACCGGCGTTTACAGCCCGCTGACCGGGTTCATGGGACAGGCGGTTTACCGCTCGGTCATTGAGGATATGCACCTGCCTAACGGCCTGCCCTGGACACTGCCGGTTACGCTGGCGGTGGATTCCGGCGCTGCCGAATTGCTGCGCGCCGGGGCAGATGTCGGCCTGATGGATGGGGCGGGGCGGCTGGTCGGGCTGCTGGAACTGAGCGAAAAATACCCCTACGACAAAATCCGCGAGGCGCAGCTTGTTTATGGGACAACCGACGCGGCGCATCCCGGCGTAGCGCGCCTGTACGCCCAGGGCGACGTGTACCTGGCCGGGGACATCTGGCTGTTTGAACTTCGCCCGCCCGCTTTTCCCGATCTGGCGCTGACGCCACAGCAGACGCGGCAGATTTTTGTCGAGCGCGGCTGGCGGCAGGTGGTGGCCTTCCAGACACGCAATCCGATTCACCGCGCCCACGAGTACCTGCAAAAATGCGCCCTGGAAATGGTGGATGGCCTGCTGCTGCATCCCCTGGTGGGGGAAACGAAAGCCGGCGACGTGCCGGCTGCCGTCCGCGTGGAGAGCTACCGGGTGGTGCTGGAGAAATATTACCCGGCCAGCCGCGTGCTGCTGTCGGCTTTCCCGGCGGCCATGCGATATGCCGGCCCGCGCGAGGCAGTTTTTCATGCCATCTGCCGTAAAAACTACGGCTGCACGCATTTTATCGTCGGGCGCGACCATGCCGGGGTAGGCAGTTATTATGGCACATATGATGCCCAGCGCATTTTTGACAGTTTCGACCCGGCTTTGATCGGCGTCGTCCCCATCCGCTTTGAACATGCTTTTTACTGCCGGGACTGCGGCCAGGTGGTGACGGCCAAAACCTGCCCGCACGGCGAAACAAGCTGGCTGCACCTTAGCGGCACGCAGATTCGCGCGTTACTGGCGGACGGCCAGATGCTGCCGGAAGCCTTCACCCGGCCTGAAGTAAGCCGGGTGCTGATGAACGCGATGTCGGCGAGGTAGGGCGCGTGATTTTTCGTCGCAAACGGCAGCCGCGTATGCTGGTGCTGGGGCTGGACTGCGCCGGCCCTGACTTAGTGTTCGACCAATTTAAGGCCGACCTGCCGAATCTGGCGCGGCTGGTGGCCGGTGGGACGTGGGGCGAACTGGAATCAAGCATCCCGTGTATCACCATCCCGGCCTGGGCCAGCATGTTAAGCGGCCGCGACCCCGGCGTGTTGGGCTGTTATGGCTTTCGCAACCGCGCCGATTATTCTTACGACCGCATGGTGACAGCCAACAGCGCCGCCATCACGCTTCCCCGCGTGTGGGATTACGTGGGCGCTGCCGGGCGCGAGTCGGTGGTGATCGGCGTGCCGCAGACCTACCCGCCGCGCCCGCTCAACGGCCATCTGGTGAGCGACTTCCTGACGCCGGGCATCGAAAGCGCCTTCACCTACCCGGCCATCTTCAAGCAGGAGGTGTTAAAAACCGTCCCGGATTACGGTTTTGACGTGAAGGGTTTCCGCACCGATCAAAAGGCCGGCCTGCTGCGGCGTCTGTTCGACTTGGCGGAAGTCCAGCACCGGCTGGTGCGGCACGCCCTGACGGCCAAACCCTGGGACTTTTTTATGTACGTGAACATCGGCGTAGACCGGATGCATCACGGCTTCTGGCGTTTTCACGATCCGCAGCACCGCCTGCACGAACCGGGCAGCCCGTTCGCCGGCGCCATCCGCGATTATTATCGCATGGTGGATGGTTTCATCGGCGAACTGGTGGCGCTGGCGGGCGACGATACGGCGGTGCTGGTGGTCAGCGATCACGGCGTCACGCGCATGGACGGCGGCATCTGCGTTAACGAATGGCTGTGGCGTCAGGGCTGGCTGGCGCTCAAAAGCCTGCCGCCGGACGGGACTTTGCTGCGGTTCGAGGATGCCGAGGTGGACTGGCCGCGCACGAAAGCCTGGTCGAGCGGCGGTTATTACGGGCGCGTGTTCCTAAATGTGGAAGGCCGCGAACCGGCGGGAATCGTGCCGCGCCGGGATTATGCGGCGGTGCGCGACGACCTGGCCGCCGCGCTGGCGACCATACCCGGCCCGGCAGGTGAACGGCTGGACACGACCGTTTTTAAGCCGGAGGCGATTTACCAGCAGGTGAACAACATCGCGCCGGATTTGATGGTGTATTTCGGCGGGCTGCACTGGCGTTCGGTGGGCAGCCTGGGACATGGCGCGCACTACACGTTTGAAAACGACACCGGCCCGGACGACGCCAACCACGCCGTCAGCGGGCTGTTCATCCTGCACGAGCCGAACCGGCGCGGGGCGGGGCGCGTCGCCGGTCACCAGTTGATGGACATCGCGCCGACGCTGCTCGACCGCATGGGTCTGGCCGTGCCGGGCGATATGCAGGGCCGCGTCATCGGCTGATGAATTTAATGGTAATTGCAAGTCTTGTGCTGAACCTTCCCCACCCCTATATTCCCTCCCCTCAGGGGACATGCGTCCCCATTCGGGGCGCCACCTTGTGGAAAGGGGAATTAAAAACCTGTTATGACCTGTTTTGACCCCCCACCCAAGATTTGGAGAGGGGCAGGGGGAGAAGACTGGTACATGAACCAGCTTAATCTGCACACCGACAGTGGGCTTAAGCCCACTGTCGGAGGTAGATATTCGTATCTTGTTGATGTACTCGCAGTCGTCGTAAAGAATTTCCTCTCTGTGCCTTTGAGTCTCTGTGTTACGCTTTTCGCCTTGATGGAGTGTATTGCATGATCGAACATCCCGGTTTTGTGGTGTGGTTCACGGGGCTGTCCGGCGCGGGCAAAACCACGCTGGCGATGGCGTTGGAAGCCGACCTGCGCGCGCGCGGGATGCGGGTCGAGCGGCTGGATGGCGATACCGTCCGGCAAAGCCTGACGCGCGACCTGGGCTTCTCGAAGGAAGACCGGGATAAAAACATCGAGCGGGTGACGTTTGTCGCCAAACTGTTGAGCCGCAACAACGTGGCGGTGCTGGCGGCCTTCATCTCGCCTTACCGGGCTATGCGCGACCACGCCCGCCAGGAAACCGGCCACTTTATCGAAGTGTTCGTGGATGCGCCGCTGGAGGTGTGCGCCGCGCGCGATACCAAAGGGCTGTACGCGAAAGCCTTCGCCGGCTTAATCCCCAACTTCACCGGCGTGAACGACCCCTACGAAGCGCCGGAAAACCCGGACATCCACATTCGCACCGATCACGAGCCGGTCGAAACAGCGGTGCGCCGTGTGCTGGACTGCCTGATCGAACGCGGCTACGTCCCGAATGGGGGCAGTTCCGAGGGATGAGCGGGGGCGGGACATCTTCGCCCGCCCCGTGCGAGCAGTGCCGTTAAACGGCGGCTGCGGCAGGCATCTGCCGGTCGCGGCTGCGCCGGATGGCTTTTTCGATCTCCACCGCGAACAGGATGACGGATGCCACGACGAGGGTGAAGGCCAGTTCTTCCAGGCGCAGCCTCTCTGTCTCAAAGGTGTGCTGCAAGAAGGGCAGGTAGATGACCGCGAGCTGCAGCAGGAAGGTCGAGGCCACCGCCAGCAGCAGAATTTTGTTTTTGCCGAACCCGATTTTGAAGAACGAGATGCGGTCGCCGCCGTGAATCGCCATCACGTGGAAAATCTGCCCCAGCGCCAGCACCGTAAAAGCCATCGTGCGCGGGATGCGCTCCGCTTCGCCGATCAGCCCGCCGCTGACGGCCTCATGCGAGGCTTCGTCGTTTTCGTGGTTGAGCAGAATTTCAACCCGCGCTTCCTGGGAAAGTTCGTCCCAATCCGCCGGGACGTTTTCCGCGCCGACGATGTTGTGAAGCTGTTCTTCGCTAAGGTTTTCCAATGCCAGCGTCGGGCTGAGCGGGTCCATGCTGTGCAGGCCATAGCCGTAGATATAAGTTCCCAGGGTGATGGCCGTCAGCAGGATAGATACCCAGATGATATGCCGATCCATGCCGCCGGCGAAGATGCTTTCGGTGATGGGGCGGGGCTTCTTTTTCATCACGCCGGGTTCTGCCGGCTCAAAACCGATTGCGATGGCCGGCAGGCCGTCCGTCACCAGGTTAATCCACAGGATTTGAATCGCCAGCAGCGGGATTTTTAGCCCGGCCAGCAGGGCGATAAACATCACCAGGATTTCGCCCACGTTAGAACTGAGCAGGTATTTGATGAATTTGCGGATGTTGTCATAGATGGCGCGGCCTTCTTCGACTGCCGCCACGATAGAAGCGAAGTTGTCGTCGGTCAGCACCATTTCCGCCGCGCCCTTGCTCACGTCCGTGCCGGTGATGCCCATCGCCACGCCGATGTCGGCGCGTTTGATGGCGGGCGCGTCGTTCACGCCGTCGCCGGTCATGGCGACGATATGATTCTGCCCTTGCAAGACGCGCACCAGCCGGAGTTTGTGTTCCGGCGAAACACGGGCGAAGGCGGAAGTCGTTTCCAGCGCCTTCAGGATTTGTTCGTCGGACATGGTTTCAAGCTGATTGCCGGTGATGGCCTTCTGCCCCGGCTGGAGGATGCCCAGGTCAAGCGCGATAGCCTCGGCGGTGAGGGCGTGGTCGCCGGTAATCATGATGGTGCGGATGCCGGCTTCTTTCGCTACCTGTACGGCTTCTTTGGCTTCTGGACGGGCCGGGTCTACGATGCCGACCAGACCGAGCATATGAAGCTGGCGTTCCATCTGGTCGGGGTTCATGTCATCCGGCACACGGTCGAGCGGGCGATAGGCCAGCCCCAGCACGCGCAGGCCCTCGGCAGCCATCCGGTTTACCTGTTCCATCCATTTCTGGCGGCGCTCCGGCGTCAGCGGTTCGGAGCCATTCAGGACCCGTTCGTGGGTGGCCCATTCGACTAAACGGTCGGGCGCGCCTTTGGTGATGGCGACATACCCGCATTCGCAAAAGATGTTCTGCGCTTCGATGTTGTGTACCGCGTGAATGGTGGTCATGGCCTTGCGCTCGCTGCTGAAGGGGATTTCCGCCACGCGGGGGAAGTCCTTTTCCAGGTGCGCGCGCGTCCAGCCGGCTTTTTGCGCCGCGATGAGCAGCGCGCCCTCGGTAGTGTCGCCGATGATATTGTAGAGGTTGCTGCCGCTGCCGTTTTCAAGATTAGCGTTGGTGGAAAGCGCCATCGCAATCAAAAAACGCGCCACCGCCGGGTCTTCTTTGGCGTTCAGCGGCGCGCCGCCGTCCAGGTAAAACCGGCCTTCGGTAGTGTAACCGATGCCGCTGACTTTAACTTCATCGTGGCCGGGCAGCGCCAGCCGGGTAGCGGTCATCTCGTTTTTGGTCAGTGTGCCGGTTTTATCGGAGCAGATGACCGTGACCGAGCCAAGCGCCTCAACCGCCGGCAGCCGCCGGATGAGCGCATGGCGTTTGACCATGCGCGCGGCCCCCAGCGACAGGCTGATGGTAATGAGCGCCGGCAGCCCTTCCGGCACGGCAGCGACGGCCAAGCTAATGGCGGTCAGGAACATATCCTGCACCGGGATGCCGCGAATGATGCCGGCCAGGAAAACAATCGCCACGACTACCGCCGCGCCGGTCGCCAGGATTTTGCCCAGCCGGTTCAGCCGCCGCTGCAAGGGGGTGATGCCCTGCTCGACCTGCATGAGCATGGCGGCGATAGTACCCAGTTCGGTTTTGAGGCCGGTCTGCGTGACGGCCATTGCGCCCCGGCCAAAGTTCACCGCCGTTCCCATAAAAACCATGTTGTTGCGGTCGCCAACGGCAACAGCGCGGTCGCTCTTGATCGCCTGGGTGTTTTTTTCAACCGGGACGGATTCGCCGGTCAGGGCGGACTCATCTACCTGGAGATTGACGCTTTCGATCAGGCGGCCATCGGCAGGCACGCGGTCGCCTTCAGCGAGGATTACGATGTCACCGGGAACCAGGTCTTCGGCGCTGATCTGTTTGACGACCCCGCCGCGCCGGACGCGCACCAGCGGGACCTGAAGCGCGCTGAGGGCGGCCAGGGCTTTTTCGGCCTGATATTCCTGGTACGTGCCGAGGATGGCGTTTAAGATGACGATAGCCATGATGACGATCACATCTTTGGTATCGCCCAGGAAGGCGGAAATGGCCGCCGCGATCAGCAGGATAATCACCATCAGTTCGGTGAATTGACTGAGCAGGATTTTGTACCAGGGTGTGCCGCTCTCGGTCGGCAAAATGTTTTTGCCGTACCGAGCCTGGCGCTCTGCGACCTGTGTTTCGGCCAGGCCGTCGCTGTCGCTTTCGACCTGTGCCAGCGTTTCATCAATACTCAGTCTGTAAAAGTCAGGCATGATGAGGACTCCCCGTGATCTGTCCTGATTATAATGTCGTCTGCGAGGAATAAAACAATAAAGAGGGGCTGAGTTTGAATTTTCTATGCTGCCCGCTAAACATTGCCAATCATATTACCCGGCTTCACGCCAGAGAACCCCCAGGATTTAGGGGGACATGGAAAAGTAACGGGTTAATTATGTTTTTCATGAGGCGTAAGCCGGAGCCGAACAGAACATAAAAGGGGCGGGGTTTTCGTCCCCCGCCCCCGCCAAGGTTACATCAAACCCTGCATCAGCTTATCGAGCGCCTCTTTCGACGGGCGCAGCTTGTGTTCAGGCAAGTGCGCCAGCGGCGTATCCGTCAGGTTGAGGGTTTCGCCAAGCGTCGGGCGCGGCTCTTCGTAGTAGAGCAGGCCGGTGAGGAACAACTGCTCCACCCCCGCCTTTTCTAGCAGCTCCATCGCCCGCACGCGGCTGCGCGGGTCATGGTCAGGGCCGACTTTTTTCAGCCGGATGTACGAACCATCGTGCATCTCGACTTCGATGATCTGCCCCTCCTCATAATCCTGGATGTTAATTTCTTCCCGTTCCGGCACGAAACCTTCAGGGATGAGTTCGATTTCATGCAGGGCGATTTCGTGCGCCTTGCCATAGTCGTAACTTTTGCTGG
This sequence comes from Anaerolineae bacterium, assembly GCA_026645945.1. GTDB lineage: Bacteria > Chloroflexota > Anaerolineae > Aggregatilineales > Phototrophicaceae > CFX2. The sequence goes on along the minus strand of JAPKMO010000014.1, from coordinate 37,435 downwards.
AAGTGGGCGTGTTGTTAAAAGTGACACACGGGCTGATGATGTCTATCACCGCCGTACCCCGGTGCGCCAGGGCGGCCTTTAAAAGCGATCGGACCTGTTCCGCATGGCCGGAGAAGCTGCGGGCGACAAAGGTCGCGCCGCCGATGATGGCTTCCAGCGCCAGGTCAATGGGCGGGAGTTCATTGCGGCCATAGTACTTCAACACCTGTCCGGCATCGGCAGTGGCGGAAAACTGGCCTTTGGTTAGGCCGTATACACCGTTATTTTCGATGATGTAAACCATTGGCACGTTGCGGCGGATGAGGTGTTTGAACTGGCCGAAGCCGATGCTGCCGCTGTCGCCGTCGCCGCTGACGCCAATCGCTACCAGATCATGATTCGCCAGGGTCGCGCCGGTGGCTACCGAGGGCATACGCCCATGAATGGCGTTAAAAGCGTGCGAGCGCCCCAGGAAATAAGCCGGGGTTTTGCTGGAGCAGCCGATTCCGCTGAGTTTAATCACGTTTTCCTGCTTCAGCCCTACATCGTAGGCGACGCTGATGATCTGGTTAGAGATCGAGTCGTGGCCGCAGCCGGGGCAGAGCGTGCTTTTGCCGCCTTTATAATCCTCGCGCGTCAGGCCGAGCGCGTTGGTTTTTCCGATTGTTCGATTCGCCGCCATCGTTATTTATCCTCGTAACGTTTCACGTTTTCATAAATCCACTTGGGTGTCATCGGCAGGCCGTCACCCAGCGCCAGCGACCGCATGTGAGTCGTATCCTCAGGCACTTCGATTCGTAAGACCTGGCATAATTGGCCGTCGAAGTTGTTTTCGATGACGTACACACGCTCGTGATTCATCACGAAATCCCGCACTTCCGGCGAAAGCGGCAGGGCGCGCAGCCGCAGGTAGTTGGTTTCGATGCCTTCGGCGGCCAGCCGGTCGCGCGCTTCACATACGGCTGGGTCGTTAGAGCCGTAAGAAATGATGCCGACTTTGCGCGCCGCGTCGTAGTCCACAACCGGCGCAGGAACGTGGTGGCGGGTGGTTTCAAATTTGCGGTGCAGGCGGGCCATGTTTTCCACCCAGTCGTCGGAACGTTCGCTGTAAACGGCCCGGTCATCGTGGCCGGTTCCGCGCGTGAAATACGCCGCGCGCGGGTGATCCGTGCCGGGCAGGGTGCGGTAGCCAACGCCGTCCTTGTCGTAGTCGCGGTAGCGATACCATTCACCTTTTTCGGCGATAAATTTTTCCAGCGCCGCTTTATCCAGCACTTTGCCGCGATTCAACGGCTGGTTGGGATAGGTGAACGGCTCGGCCATCCAGTTGTTCATGCCCAGATCGAGGTCGCTGAGAACGATGACCGGTGTCTGGAACTGCTCGGCCAGGTCAAAAGCGCGCCAGCCGAACTCGAAACATTCCTCCACGCTGCCGGGCAGCAGGCAGATTTGCCGCGTGTCGCCATGCCCGATGAAATAAGCAAACAGGATGTCGCCCTGGCTGGTGCGGGTGGGCAGGCCGGTGCTTGGCCCCATGCGGGTGACATCCCAGATGACAATCGGGATTTCCGCGAAATAAGCCAGGCCGGCGAACTCGGCCATCAGGCTGAGGCCCGGCCCGCTGGTGGCGGTCATCGCCCGCGCGCCGGCCCAGCCCGCGCCGACAATAGTGCCGGCGGCGGCGATTTCGTCTTCCGCCTGTATGATTGCCACCGTATCCTTGCCGGTATCGGGATCGGTACGCAGGTGGCGATTTTCGATTATGGCGTCTACCAGGCTGGTGGAGGGCGTAATCGGATACCAGGCGACCACCATTACGCCGCCAAAAAGCGCGCCCAGGGCGGCAGCTTCGTTGCCGGTGATGATGATCTTGCCTTTGGTTTTGTCCATCGGGGCGAAGTGAAAGGGGTCGCTTTTGACCAGGTTTTCGGCGGCCCAGTTGTAAGCGGCCTCGATGACCTGATAGTTCATGGTCACGGGTTTTTCCTTGCCGCCGAACTGATCCATAAGGGCTTTGCGGGTCAGCTCCAGCGGGATGTCGAACAGCCGGGCGACTGCCCCCACATAAACCATATTGCTGACCTGCTCGCGGCGTTCGGTGGGGATGTCGAAGGCTTTGACGGTATCTTTAACCGGGACTTCGTAATAGGTAATATCTTCTCGCGTGTGTCCCCAGTTCCATTCCTGCGGCAGAATGCACACACCCCCGGACGGCAGGCCGGCGATGTCTTCGGCAGCGGTGGACTCATTAAAGGCGATGACGATTTCGGTGGTGGCGCGGCGGGCGGTGTAACCATCCTTGCTGACGCGGATGGTATACCAGGTGGGCAGCCCTTTGATATTTGACGGAAACAGGTTCTTGCCATTGACCGGAATGCCCATCTTAAACAGCGCCCGCACCAGTGCCATATTGGAAGTCTGGCTGCCGGAGCCGTTTTTTGTAGCAACCATAAAGGCAAAATCGTTCACAATCGGTTTGCCGGTCTCTTGAAGCTGTGACTCGGCAGGCATGTCTATCACACCCATAACTTTTCCCCTTGCGCAGGCGGCTGCGCGCTGCTCCTTTCAGTTATTCGGCGACTTCGGAAGAAAACTCGACTGGCGATTCCATATCCTGCATTCGCGGCTGGTGGCGCAGCAGGCGGGTATGTTCGATGAACGCCGTCTTCGCCGCGTCGAAGTCACCTGCACAAATCGCGTCGAGGATGCGTTCATGATAGTCCCATACTTGCTGATGGTAGGCGTAATCGGCATAGCGGTTAAGTTCAACCGCTTCGTAGGCGTCCCAATAGGCTTCCAGCAGTCCCAGAACGAACGGGTTATCCAGGCGTTTGAAGATGCCCAGGTGAAAGGCGCGGTGTTCTTCCGACGGAATGCGAATCCACTGGCCGCTCAGTTTTGCCCGCGCGGCGCCGACGTGCTGGCGTAGTTCGGCCAGATCGTCCATCGTCAGCCGGGCGCAGGCTTCGTTCCAGAAGGCCACTTCCAGGTGGGTGCGGAGCGCGCTGAACTGCTCGAAAAAACGCAGATCAGTCGCCAGCGCAAAAAACAGGCTCAGGCGCACCGCCGGGGTGAAGCTGTATTCTTTCAAACGAGTGCCGGTTTTGGAGCGCACTTCAACCAGCCCCAGCGCGCGCGCCACTTCAAGCTGCTCGCGCACTTTGCTGACGCTGATGCCCAGATTGTTGGGGTCTTGCAGCTCGCTGATCGTCGGCAGGCGGTCACCGGGTTGGAAGCCGTTTTTGATGATGTAGTTCAGCAGGTCGGAGTCGAGGTCAATGCGGTCGGGCATGGCTGCCCCTATTCATCTGATTAATCCTATTTTTCATAGGAAAAAGTGTAACACACTTTGTCCGTTCTGTCTATAGGATTTGCGCCTTTTTTTAGTGAATTTTCACAGCCAGGGCGGTTTCCACTTCCGCGACGATGCGGGCGAAATCACCGTTGTTAAACTGGAAGTCCATGCCATCGGTTGGAATCCGCAGCACGGGGCAGGCCGTCCAGCCCGTAATCCAGCGGTCATACAGGTGGTTCAGCCGTTCGAGGTATTCCGGCGCGATGCTTCGCTCGAACTCGCGCCCGCGCCGGTGGATGCGCGCCAGCAGGGTTTCCACGCTTGCCTGTAAGTAGATGAGCAGATGCGGCGGGGGAACGAAGGCGCGAATCGCGTCGTACAGGCGGCGGTAGGCGTCGTAATCGCGTTCCGCCATATGCCCCTGTTCGTACAGGTTGGTGGCGAAAATTTCGGCGTCTTCATAAACGGTGCGGTCCTGAATGACGCTTCCGGGATGCTGGAGCAGTTGGTGGTGATGTTCCAGCCGTTTGCCCAGGAAAAACACCTGGGAATGAAAACTCCAGCGTTTCATATCGGCATAAAAGTCGGCCAGATAAGGATTTTCGGCGTTGGCTTCGTAAAACGGCTGCCAGCCGAAGGCCTCCGCCAGCATTCCAGTGAGCGTGCTTTTACCCGCGCCGATGTTGCCGGCGATGGCGACGAAATATTTGGTTGGTTGAGACGGCATGAGTGGATTTCCGTATTCGATTTTTGAGACCTGAGGCGTGTCCGGGATTGTGTCCCGGTTAACGGCCTGAAACTTGACCGTTTATCGCTGATTGCTGTTATACTCCTGCCCGATTAATTTGCCAAGCGGGAACACTGAGGATGATGGAACATTATCATTTTGACACGTTAGCGATTCATGCCGGGCAGGAGCCTGACCCGACAACCGGCGCGATCATGACGCCGATTTACCAGACTTCAACCTATGTGCAAAGCGCCCCGGCTGAACATAAAGGTTACGAGTACAGCCGTACCGACAACCCCACCCGTGCCGCGCTGGAAAACCTGGTGGCGGCCATCGAAGGCGGCAGGTACGGGCTGGCCTTTGCCAGCGGCATGGCGGCGATTGATACCCTGCTGCGCCGATTCAACCCCGGCGATCATATTCTGGTGGGCAACGATGTTTACGGCGGCACGTACCGGCTGTTCGAGCGCGTGTACGCGCGTTACGGCCTACGTTTTAGTTGGGTAGATCTAGCCGATCTGGACGCCGTGCGCGCGGCCTTCACGCCGCAGACCCGGCTGTTGTGGCTGGAAACGCCGACCAATCCGCTGATGTCCATCGCGGACATTACTGCGCTGGCCGAACTGGCGCCGGAGGGCGTGCTGGTGGGCGTGGACAATACCTTCGCCAGCCCGGCTTTGCAGCAGCCGCTCCAGTTGGGCGCGCATATTGTGATGCACAGCAGCACCAAATACCTGGGCGGCCACAGCGACGTGGTGGGCGGCGCGCTGGCGATGAACGACGAAAGCCTGTATCACGACCTTAAGTTTTTACAGAATGCGGTCGGCGCGGTGCCGGCCCCGATGGACTGTTTTTTGACGCTGCGCGGCATCAAAACGCTGCACGTCCGCATGGAACGCCACAGCGCCAACGCGCGGTTGATCGCGGAGTTTCTGGCCGATCATCCCGCCGTGAAAACGGTGCTGTATCCCGGCCTGGAAAGCCACCCAGGGCATGAGGTGGCGAAACGCCAGATGCGCGGCTTCGGCGGCATGATTTCGATCATTCTGGACGGCCCGGATGCCGCGCGCCGGGTGGTCAGCCGGACGAAGCTGTTTGCCCTGGCGGAAAGCCTGGGCGGGGTGGAAAGCCTGATCGAACACCCCTACAGCATGACTCATGCCAGCACCGCTGCCAGCCCGATTGCCGTACCTCCGGCGCTGGTGCGGTTGAGCGTTGGCATCGAGCATGTTGATGATCTGATCGAGGATTTGCGGCAGGCATTGGCCTGAGCGAGGCGCGGCGATGGACGAACCGAAACCGCAGGTTATCATTTACACCGACGGCGGGGCGAAGCCGAACCCGAACGGGCCGGGCGGGTGGGCGGCGCTGCTGATTTTTGGCGACCACCAGAAGGAAATCAGCGGCGGCGAGCCTTCCACCACCAACAACCGCATGGAACTGACCGCCGCCTGCGCGGCGCTGGAAGCCCTGAACCGTCCCTGCGCCGTCACGCTGTACACCGACAGCACCTATCTGAAAAATGGCGTCACTCAATGGATGGCGAAATGGGTCAAAAACGGCTGGCGCACGGCGGACAAAAAGCCAGTCGCCAACCAGGATTTGTGGGAACGGCTGCACGCCGCCGCGCGGCGACATGATATTACCTGGAAATGGATGCGCGGCCATGCCGGGAACCCCGAAAACGAACGGGTAGACCGGCTGGCGACCGCCGCGCGGGAAAAACAGGATACCAACTAGCGCCATAACGCGCGCCGGTTGTGGTATCATTCAAACCCCTGATGCCGATCTAAAAGCCGATAGAGTAGGGAATGTTGTTTATGTCCACTGCTGCGAACCGTGTCGCCACCTTTGGCACGACGATTTTTACCGAAATCAACGATCTGGCCGCCCGACATCGGGCGATTAATCTGGGGCAGGGTAAGCCGGATTTTGACGGCCCGGCGGCGGTGGTGGCGGCAGCGGTGCGCGCGCTTCAATCCGGCCAGCACAACCAGTACGCGCCGGGGCCGGGCCTGCCCGCGCTTAAACAGGGGATTGCCACTCACGCGGCGGCTTATTACAACCTCGATATTGACCCGGATGCGGGCGTTATCATCACCGCCGGCGCGACCGAAGCGGTGTTCGCGTCGGTATTGGGGCTGGTAGACCCCGGCGACGAGGTGATCGTCATCGAGCCGTTTTTTGACAGTTACGTGCCGAACATCATCATGGCGAATGCTCGCCCCGTGTACGTGCCGCTGCACCCGCCGGACTGGACGTTCGACCCGGACGAACTGCGGCAGGCCTTCAGCGCCAGGACGCGGGCGCTGATTTTGAACACCCCGCACAACCCGACCGGGCGCGTGTTCACATTAGAAGAACTGATTCTGATCGCGGAACTGTGTATTGAGCATGATGTGACCGTGATTGCCGACGAGGTATACGAACATTTGGTATTTGACTCGGCGCGGCACATCCCTATGGCGGCGCTGCCGGGTATGTTCGAGCGCACCGTGACCATCGGCAGCCTGGGCAAAAGTTTCAGCGTCACCGGCTGGAAAGTGGGTTGGGTTTACGGCCACCCGGATTTGGTGGCCGGCGCAGCAAGGGCGCACCAGTTCATCACCTTCGCGGTCAACCATCCGGCGCAGGAAGCCGGCGCGTTCGCCTTAAGCCTGCCGGGGACGTATTTTGAGGAGCTTCAGGCTATGTACGCGGCCAAACGCGCCCTTATCATGCAGGGTTTAACGGCGGCGGGCCTGAAGGCGCGTGCCCCGGAAGGCACGTACTTTGTGATGGCGGATTTTTCGGACGTGTTCGACGGTGACGACATCGAGTTCGCGCAGCACCTCACCGCAAAAATCGGCGTGGCCTGCATCCCGCCGTCGCCGTTTTACAGTGCGGAACACGCCCACATCGCCCGCAAGCAGGCGCGTTTCGCTTTCTGCAAAAGCGACGATCTGCTGAAGCAGGCCGGGGAAAAACTGGCGAAACTGCGTGGGCAGCCGGTATAGCCTATAACAGAATGTCCTGAAGCAGGATGCTGACCATCCAACTGGTGACAACCATCACCCCGGCGGTAATCCACGTCCGGCTGCGGTCGGGGAAACGGTAAAGCTGGCCGATGTGTCCGGCCATCACCACCAGCGCGTAGATGACGATGGCGACGGCGATCAGCAGCGCCACCCCGGCCAGGCCGAACAGTGTCAAACCCAGTGTGAGAATCGCGGCCAGGATATTTTCGGCGGCCCAGATGACCACCAGCACATAGCTGTGGGCGATCAGGCTGGCCTGCCCGCCGGCCATGTTGGCCGCCCACCAGTGAGAGGCAAAACACCCGGCGTAAAAGGCGAAAAAACTGACCGGGATGGCAATCACCAGGCCGGCGATGGGCCGCAGGAAGTTGGTCTGGTAGCCGGGGAAAAGCGCCGCCACCTGGACTTCGAGTGCCATCAGGGTGAACGCCGAGGCCGCCGCGCTGATGAGGCTGCTGACCCCCACCAGCACCCAGAAGTGCCACCAGGTTGCCTGTTGGAGTGCAGCTTCGTAAGCGCCGGGTTTACGCTGGAAGGCATCGAAGCTGACGCGCAGCAGCGGGCGGCTGGTTTCCACCAACTGCCGCCATGTGACGCGCTCCGGCGCGCCGGGTATATTGACGGGAATTTTAAAACCGGGCGTGTCGTTCATGAGCTGCCTCCTGATAACATGCCGGATTGTACCACGCGCCGCGTACTTGTGGCAGGTGAGCAGGTTGATTAAACTTTGGGGATGGTTAGTTGAGCGTGTAAACGAGTAAAAGGCGATGCAGGTATGGTAGTGAATGACAGCGCCCGGCAGGCTGCGGAAAACGCCGCCGAGCCGCAGATTTATAATTCGATTCTGGAGACGATGGGCAATACCCCGCTGGTGCGGCTGAACCGCGTCGCGCGTGGGGTGCGCTGCCAGATGGTGGCGAAGGTCGAGTATTTTAATCCCGGCGGCTCGGTGAAAGACCGCATCGGCATCACCATCATCGAGGATGCGGAACGCACAGGCAAACTGAAACCCGGCGGCACGATTGTCGAGTCCACATCCGGCAATACCGGCGTCGGGCTGGCAATCGCGGCGGCCATCAAGGGTTATAAATGCGTTTTTGTGATGCCGGATAAAATGTCCGAGGAAAAAATTCGCGTGCTGCGGGCCTATGGCGCGCGGGTGGTGGTAACGCCGACTAATGTCGAACCGGACGACCCACGCAGTTATTACAGCGTGGCCCGGCAGATCGTGGCAGATACGCCCAACAGCATCCTCGCCAACCAGTATCACAACCCGGTGAACCCCCAGACGCATTACGAAACCACCGGCCCGGAAATCTGGCGGCAGACCGCCGGCAAGGTGGATGTGTTCGTGGTCGGTATGGGGACGGGGGGGACGATCACGGGGGTGGGGCGCTACCTGAAGGCCATGAACCCCAAGATTCAGATCGTCGGCGTAGACCCGGTGGGATCGGTTTTGCACGACTATTTTTACACCGGCAAAATGAGCGAGGCTCATGCTTATAAAGTCGAGGGTGTGGGCGAGGATTTTATCCCGTCGGTTTACGACTTCAGCGTGATTGACGATATGGTGAAGGTCAACGACAAGGAGTCGTTCCTGATGACCCGCCGGCTGGTGCGCGAGGAAGGCATCTTCGGCGGCGGGTCGTGCGGTTTTGCGGTGGCGGGGGCCATGCGTTATGCCGGAGAGCGCGATCTGGAGCCGGATAAGCTGGTAGTGGTGCTGCTGCCGGACAGCGGCTCGCGTTATTTGAGCAAGGTTTTTGACGATAACTGGATGCGCGAAAATCGCTTCCTGGAAAGTGAATGGGTGGAGACGCCCGTCGCGGCGGTGCTGGATCGTAAAACGCGGCACGGCTTAATTGTGGCGCGCTGCGATGAGTCGGTGGGCGAGGTGATCGCCAAGCTAAAACAGGCGGATGTTTCGCAGCTTCCAGTGGTGGGTGAACGCGATCAGTTATTGGGCGTGGTGACGGAGGTCGGCCTGCTGAATTACCTGCTGCGCCAGCCAGGCGGCGAGGCCTCGAAAATCGCCATCGAAGATGCCGGGGTGGTGGACGCCCATGTGCCGACGCTGACGCCCGAAACGCCGATTGAGAGCGTGATGAGCGTCTTTTCGACCGAAAAAATCGCCCTGGTGACGGAAAGCGTCCCGAACAGCGACGACCGGCGGGTGATCGGGATTTTGACGCAGATAGACCTGCTGGATTTTCTCGCCAGCCGGTAGCAGCGGCGGCGCGAGCAGCGATTAAATGCCTCAAATCATCAAATTCTGGAAGCCCTATGGCGTGCTGACCCAGTTCACCGACGCGCAGGGGCGGCCCACGCTGGCCGATTATATCCGCGTGCCGAATGTGTATGCGGCGGGGCGGCTGGATATGGACAGCGAAGGACTGCTCATCCTGACTGACTCGGCGCGCCTGAAAACGCGGCTGATGAATCCCCGCTTCCAGCATCCCCGCGTTTATCTGGTGCAGGTGGAGTATATCCCGAACGAAGCGGCGCTCCGGCGGCTGCGGGAAGGTATTGACCTGAAGGACGGCCGCACGTGGCCCGCCCGTGTGGAACGGCTGGAAAACCCGCCCGATCTGCCCGAACGCCCCGTGCCGGTGCGCTTTCGTAAAAATGTGCCGGACTGCTGGCTGCGGCTGACGCTCACCGAAGGGCGCAACCGGCAGGTGCGGCGCATGACAGCGGCGGTCGGACACCCGACGCTGCGTTTGGTGCGCGAAGCCATTGGGCCGGTGACGCTGGCCGGGCTGAAGCCGGGTGAATGGCGGGCGCTGACCCCGGCGGAGGTCGCGGCGCTGTGGGCGAGCGCGTTTCGAAGCGGGTAGGGATGCGCAAAAGCGGGCTTGACGGGATAGAATTTATGTTCTAAAATTGAATGGAGATCAGCTTTCACCCCAAAAGAGGCAGTGATGAGCAACAGCTTTGTGAAAGAGCATTTCGAGGTTTTTGTCGGCACGCAAAAGCTGCGCGAACAGCTAACTGACATCCTCACCGATGCCGACCTGAGTTTTACCCCCGGCGGGGACGCCATGACGCTGGGTGAACTGTGCAAGGAAATGGGCGAGGTGGAACATGCTTACGTCCAGTCGTTCAAGACGCTGAAGCAGGATTTCGCCTATCGCAATAACGAGCCGGGATTGGCGACCAGCATCGAAAAACTGCGAGCGTGGTTTAAGGCGCTTGATGAAGAACTCAATTCCACGATTGAAGGCTTCAGCGACGAGGAGATGGCCGCGCTGATAGACCGGGGCGGTGGTTTTGTCCTTCCCCGAACGGTGCAGGCACACATCTACCGCGAGGCGTTGATGCTGTTCATCGGCAAAGCCAGCATTTACCTGAAGGCCATGAAAAAGCCAATGCCGCAGCAGTGGCAGGAATGGATTGGCTGAACGGCGGGTTAAAATGCGGGGCGCGGCTGGACTGCCCGCGCCCCACGCCTGTTACTACGCTTTCAGGAAATTCCGCAGAACGGTGTGCAGGATGCCGCCGTTGCGGTAATACTCCATCTCTACCGGCGTATTGATACGCACCTCGACCTCGAAGGTTTTGACCGTGCCATCGGCGGCAGCGGCGTTAACGACCACCATCTGGCGCGGCTGGAGGCTGTCGTCCAGGCCGAGGATGTCGAACCGCTCCCGCCCGGTGAGGCCGAGCGTATCCCAACCCTCGCCCGCTTTAAACTGCAAGGGCAGCACGCCCATCATCACCAGATTGCTGCGGTGGATGCGCTCGAAACTTTTGGCGATGACGGCCTTCACCCCCAGCAGATACGTACCTTTAGCGGCCCAGTCGCGGCTGGAACCCATGCCATAATCCATGCCGGCCAGCACCACCAGCGGCGTGCCATCCGCAATGTAGCGCATGGCGGCATCGTAGATGCTCATCTGCTCGCCGGTGGGCAGGTAAAGCGTGACGCCGCCTTCGCTGCCGGGAATCATCTGGTTACGCAGGCGGATGTTGGCGAACGTGCCGCGCGTCATGATACGGTCGTTGCCGCGCCGCGCGCCGTAAGTGTTAAAGTCGGCCTTTTCGATGCCGCGCGCCCGCAGGTATTCCCCGGCGGGGCTGTTAACGGCAATATCGCCGGCGGGCGAAATGTGATCGGTCGTCACCGAGTCGCCCAGCAGCGCCAGGGCGAACGCGCCGCTGATAGGCTGAATCGGCTGCGGTTCAAGCGGCAGGTTGACGAAAAAGGGTGGCTCCTGGACGTAAGTGCTGCTGTCGTCCCAGTTGTAAACGGCTTCGTCGGTGCTGGGGATGGCGTTCCAGGTTTCGTTGCCGGTGTAGACGTTGCTGTACTGTTTGTTGAACAGATCGGGCGAGATGGCCTGCTGAACGGTGTCGAAAATTTCCTGCTGGCTGGGCCAGATGTCGCGCAGGTAAACCGGCTGGCCGTCCGCGCCGTAACCGAGCGGTTCGGTGTCCAGGTTGATGTCCACCGTACCGGCCAGGGCATAGGCCACTACCAGCGGCGGGGATGCCAGATAATTGGCTTTCACCAGCGGGTTGATGCGGCCTTCAAAGTTGCGGTTGCCGCTGAGGACGGCGGCGGCCACCAGGTCGCCTTCCTGGACGGCGGCGGCCACCTGGCCGGGCAGCGGCCCACTGTTGCCGATGCAGGTGGTGCAGCCGTAACCGACGGTGTAAAAACCAAGCTGTTCGAGATAGGGCGTCAGCCCAGCTTTATCGAGATACTCGGTAACGACGCGCGAACCGGGCGCCAGGGTGGTTTTGACATACGGTTTGCGCGCCAGCCCTTTTTCGACGGCTTTTTTCGCCAGCAGCCCCGCGCCCACCATGACCGAAGGGTTGCTGGTGTTGGTGCAGCTTGTGATGGCGGCAATGACGACCACGCCATGACCGACTTCGGCGCTGTGGCCGTTGTCCTGGACGGTGACGGTGCGGCTGAGGCGGGATTCATCCAGAGCGAAACCGCGTTCGTTGACCGGCGCGCGCAGCGCCTTTTCAAAGCTGGCTTTCATATCGCGCAGCAGGATACGATCCTGCGGGCGTTTTGGCCCGGCCATGCTTGGTTCGACGGCTGCCAGATCGAGTTCCAGCGTATCAGTAAATTCTGGGTCGGGCGTGGCGTCGGTGCGGAAGAGTCCCTGTTCTTTGGTATACCGCTCGACCAGTTGGATGAGGTTTTCATCGCGCCCGGTACGGCGCAGGAAGTGCAGCGTTTCCTCATCCACCGGGAAGAAACCCATCGTCGCGCCGTATTCGGGGGCCATGTTGGCGATGGTGGCGCGGTCGGGCAGCGAAAGCCGACTGAGGCCGGGGCCGTAAAACTCCACGAATTTGTCCACCACGCCTTTTTTGCGGAGCATCTGGGTGACGACCAGCACCAGATCGGTAGCAGTCGCGCCCTCGCGCAGCTGGCCGGTCAGCTTGAAGCCGATGACTTCCGGCATGAGCATATAAATCGGCTGGCCGAGCATGGCGGCTTCGGCTTCGATGCCGCCGACGCCCCAGCCCAGCACGCCCAGGCCGTTAATCATGGTGGTGTGGCTGTCGGTTCCGACCAGGGTATCGGGATAGGCGACGGGCTGGCCGTCCTCGCTGCCGGTCTGGACGACTTTCGCCAGAAATTCCAGGTTGACCTGATGCACGATGCCGGTTGCCGGCGGCACGACCTGGAAATTATCGAAGGCGTTCTGCCCCCAGTGGAGAAATTCGTACCGCTCGCGGTTGCGTTTAAACTCGTATTCGGCGTTGATGCGAAGTGCCTCCCGCAGGGCGAAACTGTCCACCTGGACGGAGTGGTCAATCACCAGATCAACCGGGATGATGGGGTTGATCTTCTGCGGGTCGCCGCCCATGCGAACCATCGCGCTTCGCATGGCGGCCAGGTCTACCACGCATGGCACGCCGGTGAAGTCCTGGAGGATGACGCGGGCGGGTTTGAAGGGGATTTCCACCGGCTGCGGCGCGGCGGCGTTCCAGGCGGCGATATGGGTGACGGCTGCCTCGTCCACCTGGAAGTTGTCCAGGCTGCGGAGGGCGTTTTCCAGCAGAATTTTGATGCTGAAGGGCAGGCGCTCGACGTGGCCGATGCCTTGCGCCGCCAGCCGGTTTAGACGGTAGATGACCGCCTGCCCGCTGCCGGTATCGAACGTGCCGCGCGTTCCAAAGCTGTCCAGGGTTTTACTCATCGCTTTATCCTTTGCTCGTGATAACGGATTACCATCACGTATCCGAAAGATCGCTTACGCCAGAAATGCCTGTTAGTTAATAGATAAACCCATTAGACGATGCCTGATCCTGAGTGAACAGCGGGCTTCAACCCGCTGCCAGTGGGCTAAAGCCTGCTGCCAGTGGGCTAAAGCCTCACTGTCTGTCAGGCTCATTCTTTTCCGTTTATCCATAAGTTTGCCAGCAGTGGCCGGTGAATAAATTTTATTCTACCCGAAATGGCGTTTATTACCAGATGAGGCGGAATCTCATCAGGTGTTTATCAGCCGGGGGTTTGCGGTTTGGCCGCTGCGCTGTAGACTATTGTGCCACTGAAAAACACATGCCTTGAGAGGAGTTTAAAGCCCATGAGTCGCAGTCGAACGGTGGAACGCCGTAAAGAACGCGAACGCGAACGCCAGCGCCGGCAGCAGATCACGGCGGTGGTGGCGGTGGTGGCCGTCGTGGTGGTGGCGGCGCTGGCGCTGATTCTGGCGAACCAGCCCGCCGAAGCGCCCATCCCCGAAGAATCAGCCGCGCGGTACAAAGGTCTGGCGCGCAGCCAGAATGAGGACGGTTTCCCGGTGCTGGGCGAAGCGAGCGCGCCGGTGCAGGTAATCGAATATTCGAGTTTTGACTGCCCGCACTGCCGCACATTTCATGAAACGGTCGTGCCTGCCATTCTGGAGCGAGTGCGCGCCGGGCAAGTGCGGTTCACTTTTGTGCCGCTCTACGGCACAGGGGGCGTCGCTAACGGCGAGGGTGCGGCGCGGGCGGCTGTTTGCGCCGGCGAGCAGGATAAATTCTGGGAAATGCACGACGCGCTGTTCCTGTGGCAGGGGGTGTATGCCAATCAGGCGTTTTCTAACAACCGCATCGAAACCGGCATCGATGGCCTGAGGATAGATCGCGGGGCGTGGGATCAATGTATGGGCAGCGAACTGCCGACCAGTATCCTGCGCGCTGCCACCAATGCCGCCCGCAACCTGCCAGGATTTAGCGGTACGCCGACGGTCACGGTTAACGGCATCATCGTCACCGGCGACCTGACCGGCGTGACCAACGCCATTGACCAGGAACTCGCCAATGCCGGGTCGGTTCAGCCGCAGGTGGAAGCCACCGCCGAGGCGACGACTGAGGCCACTGTTGAAGCGACAGCCGAGGCAGCAGCGCCGGAAGCTGAAGCCACCGAAGCGGCGGTCGAGGCGACCGCCGAGGCTACGCCGTAGAGCAGTCTTTAGTCAGCACAGCCGGTAGTCAGAAGATGCGCGGTTTTAAAGGGGACTGTCCTGGCGACAGTCCCCTAAAAATGTCAGTCCTGGCGTGCCAGCATCGGCCCCAGTTTGCGCCCGCCGAGCAGGTGCATGTGCAGATGAAAAACTTCCTGACCGGCGTCCCCCTTGCAGTTGACCAGCAGACGATAGCCGCTCTCGGCGATGCCCATCTGCCGGGCGATTTCTTTGGCGGCGGTGAACAGATGGCCGAGCATCTGCTCGTCATCGGGTGTTACGTCGTTGACAGTGGCGATTTCCTTGTTCGGGACGATCAGGATATGCACCGGGGCGATGGGGTGAATATCCTTGAAGGCCGTCACCTGGTCGTCCTGGTAAACGATCTCGGCGGGGATTTCGCGGGCAATGATTTTCGAGAAAATGGTACTCATAAGGCTGCCTCCCGGCTGCTCCGGCTACATCGCCATGCCGCCGTCCACGTTGAGGACGTGGCCGGTGATATAAGCGGATTCGTCGGCAGCCAAAAAGGCCACCGCATGGGCGATGTCCTCGACCGTACCCCAGCGCCCCAGCGGGATGAGCTGGTTTAACTGCGAGGTCAGTTCTTCCGGCAGGTCTTTGGTCAGGTCGGTCAGCACGAAACCGGGCGCGACGGCGTTAACGGTGATATTGCGCGAGGCGACTTCGCGGGCCAGGGCTTTAGTAAAACCGATGATGCCGGCTTTGCTGGCGCTGTAGTTGGTTTGTCCGGCTTGGCCGACCACGCCGCTGACGCTGGCGATATTGACGATGCGCCCGTAGCGTTTACGCATCATGCTGCGGACAGCAGCCCGCGAACACAGCCACGTGCTGCGGAGGTTGACGCTCATCACCAGGTCGAAATCCTCCGGTTTCATCATCATAATCAGATTATCGCGGGTGATGCCCGCATTGTTCACCAGGATGTCTATTTTTTCGTAAGCATCCAGCGCGCCTTTAATGAGGGTGTTCGCGCCATCTTCGGTGCTGACATCGGCTTCGATAATAATGGCTTTGCCCCCGGCGGACGTAATGGTATCCAGGACGGCCTGCGCGTCCGAGAGGTTGTTTGCGTCGCGGTAGTTGATGACGATGGCCGCGCCGCGCCGGGAAAGCTCTAGGGCGATTGCACGCCCGATACCCCGGCTTGCGCCGGTGATGACGGCTGTCCGATCCTGCAATTGAGACATAACTTTACGACTCCTATGTTAGGGTAAAAATCAACAGTCACTTTACCGCCCAGATATGATACCCTGAAGCCTGCAATTCGGGCGGGTAGCTCTTTGGAAGTAAACCCCCGATACGGTCAATCGTTTTGTTCAATGTCTGATGAAAGATTTTTTCGACGCGATATTTCCAGAAATCCATCAGGTTAAACATGGTGGAAAAGCGCCCTCGACACGGGTAGAGCGTGACTTCGGAAAAATCCCGGAACAGGTAGGCGATTCCATCGCGGGTATAACGAAAATAATCCTGATAGTACAGGTCATGCGGGGCGTGGTAGCGGTATAAAAACGGCACGTAGGCCAGACAGTACCCGCCGGATTTGAGCAGACTGTAGAGGTTTTGGGCCGCCTGGTGTGGGTCGTAGACATGCTCCAGGACGGCCATGCAGATGATCCCGTCGAAGGAGTCCGGCGCGACGTGGTGCAGGTCGCACAGGTCGTCCACGATGTCGGGATAATCGTCGTACTGGTTGATGTCCAGAGTTTTGATCTGGCCGGACTGGAAGTAGCTGTACCGGTGGCGAGACGATTTGCCCACATCCAGCACCGCCTGGCAGTTGGCCGCCATAAAGCGGATTTTGCTTTCGATCAGATCATCGGCGCGATAGGTGTAGAGCGGGTCAATCTTTGCGCGAGTGATGATGTTCCTGAGTTGTTCGTTTTTCTGCTGTGCGCCTGTCAACATCTGTCTGCTGCCTTCCTCTCTGACGGGTAATTATCCCCGTTTATACCGTTTAACCGCCCACCCAGCCAAGCAGCGTGATCGTGCCGCGCAGGCTGCCGGTGAGGTTGACGGCGCTGGCCCCGTTGGGGTTGGCGACATAAACATCCACGCGGCCATCCACATTGGGGACGACGCCGGTAAAAGCCAGAAAAACGCCGTCGGGCGAATAAATCGGCTCGCACATGCTGGGCGGGGGCAGCCGCCGCCCGACGAAAGCAAGCTGGCGGTCGAAAACGGAAATGCCGTTCGGACACTGGCCGCCCGCGCCGCCGATGGCGATGCGCGAACCATCCGGCG
The DNA here is from genome assembly GCA_026645945.1 of Anaerolineae bacterium. Taxonomy (GTDB): domain Bacteria; phylum Chloroflexota; class Anaerolineae; order Aggregatilineales; family Phototrophicaceae; genus CFX2. The sequence goes on along the minus strand of JAPKMO010000014.1, from coordinate 20,731 downwards.
ACCAGTCGGCGGCCATGCCAAAACGGGCGAAGGTCAGCTCGTCAGTGCGGCCCAGCAGCGTGCCGTTGGCGCTGACGGCGATGATTTCGATGGTATCGCCGGCGCTTTGGTATACGACGGCGCTGCCGTCCGCCGTCCAGGATTCGGAGAGACGAATCGGGCTGTCAGAGCCGTCGGCCAGCCGAACCTGACGCGCCTGGGCGGTCACGATGTCGGCTATCCAGAGCGTGCGCTCCGGTTCGCCCAGGGTGGGGTCGCCGCTGGCAAAGGTGATCTGGCGGTTGTTCAGCCAGCGGGGCGGCTCGGTCACCCACTGGTCGGATACCTGCGTGATCTGGCCGGTATCTATGTTCAGAACAAACGGATTGCCGCCGTTGGGCGGTGGGGTCGTCAGCGCGTCGCAGGCGTCCGGGTCGCCCGGAATCCAGCTTGGGCAGCGGGCGCGGTCGGAGACGAACAGCAAATAGCGGCCGTCCGGCGACCAGGCCGGCCAGAAGTCGTAAGCGCCGTCGGCGGTCAGGTTGGTCGGGTTAGTGCCGTCACGCCCGATGGCGAAGATGTCCATACTGTAGCCGGTTGCCAGGGCAATTGCCAGCCGCGCCCCATCCGGCGACCAGGCCGGCTCGCTGACCTTGCCGCGCTGCACCAGCGACGGCAGCGGCAGGATGCGCCCGCTGATGCCGCTTTCGACATCCAGCACGTACAGGCCGGTGGACTGGACGTTCGTTCCTTCGACGAAATAGGCCACCGCGCGGCCATTCGGCGCGAGATAAACCTGCCGCCCGGTCGAAGCGGCCATCTGCTGGATGGCAATACGCCCAGCGGAGTTGGTCGGCGGCACAAAATACAAAGTCTGGATATTGGTGGCCGGCTGCGGGGTGCGCGCATCGCCAACGCCGTCCCGGTCGTTGGTGTTGATAAAGGCGATCACCGGGTTTTCCAGCAGCGTCAGGACATCCGGCGGCAGGTTGACCAGCGCCCAGTTATCAAAAACGAAGCCGGCTGCCGGTAAAGGCGTGATGGACGGCGTGGGCGTCAGCGTCGGGGTCGGCGTGGTGGTGGGCGTGGATGTCTCGGTTGGGGTGGCCGTTGCCGTCGGCGTAGGCGGTTCGGGCGTCGGAGTCGGCGTATCTGATGCGGTTGGCGTGATGGTGGGCGTGCCGGTCGGCGTCGCCGTCGGCGTGGGCGACGGAGCCGTTAAAGCCTGGCAGGAGGCCGCCACGAGCAGGAATAAAAAACACAAACGACGCATAAAGTTACATCCTGATGTTATCAGATCAACCGGCGAGCATACCGCGGTTAACCGGCGTTAACTGAACGGAAAACCGACGATCAGCCGCCGGATTTAACGAATCGGCTCGTCGGTGACGATGGGTTTACCGTCGTCCCAGTTATCGTTGTCGAACGGCAGCGGCGTATACGTTGGCGCGGGCGTGAACGTCGGGAACGATGTAAATGCCAGCGTTGGGAAGGGCGTGAAGGTCGGCGGCAGGGTTGGCTGCCCCAGGGCGAACGGCACGCGCAGCACCTGCCCGGCCTGGATGAGATTGGGATTAGCGATGCAGTTGGCCTGCTGGAGTTCAGCGACCGCGATGTTAAAAAGCCGGGCGATGCTGAACAGGGTATCGCCGCGCTGGATGGTATAGGTGGCCGTCCAGTCGGCGCGCGGCTGGCAGGGCGCGGCGGTTGGGCGCTGTGGGCCGAACGGCACGCCGAGCGTTTCGGTCGCCAGCAGCCGCGCCGGCGAGGCGGCGATAATCGGCGGCGGAACGGTTATGGGGGCGTCCAGCAGTGAAAGCGGCGCGCGGCGGATGGCGTCGGCGTCGAACGGCTCCGGTTCGGAGGGCGGCCCGGTGACTTCCAACTCCGAGTCCCCGCCAAGCGGCAGCCGAATCTGTGCGCCGGGCAGCACCACGCGGGTGGTATTAAAGGCGCTGACGACTGCCGAACCCTCGATGGTGGCGATGATAAGCTGGTCGCTGCGAGCTGCCGTCAGATAAAGCGTCGAGCCAAGCGTGAGTGTCGCGCCGTTGAGCGTGAGCGTGACCTGTGTTCCGGCGGGCGTTTGCAACAGCATGGCCGAAGGCGCTTCGATGCAGGAGGTCGGGCCGGGGCGGGTTTCCAGACGCACCGCTGTCAGCCGGGGCGCGAGGGCGTCCAGTGTAGTTTCGCCGAACAGCAAAAAGGTGATATTCTGCCCCGGCAGCGTATCCGGGATATTGGCCTGCGCCTTCACCAGCGCGATGCCCCAGGCGACCTGGGTTGAATCGAAGGGCGAGGCGCTGATCTGCCGCACCGCCAGCAGGTCGGCAATGTCGCCCGGTGTGCCGAAGGCGGCTTCGGCGGCCTCCTGGAACTCCACCTGTACCAGGCGGTGGCCGTAACAGACCTGGTTGCGTCCCAGGGTGTTGCAGGCCAAACCGGCGGTTTCGACCGCCACATTGACGATCTGTTCGCACGAGAGGCGCGTATCCAAAGTGGGAAGCGCCTGGGGAGTCGCCGGCTGCTGCGAAAGATTGCAGGCGGCCAGCAGCAAAACGAGCAGTACCAACCAGCGCGCCATATCAGGTTTCCTCCGCCACCGTCTGTTGAAGGACGTAATACGAGCCGCGCTTCTGCCCCATCTTACGCAGGATGTTTTTGGCAACCAGATCGGCCAGGTCGCGGCGAATCGTCTCCGGGTGAACATCTGGGCAGAGGTTTTGCAGGTCGCTGTTGGTGATGCGGGCATTTTCGTGCAGGTAAACCAGCGCGGTTTCCTGGCGCGGGTTGATTTCTAAGCCCAGGTAAGTGCCTTTGAAGGTGATGGCCGGCGTGGGCGGCGGGGTTTCCGGGGCGGTCGGCACCGGCTCGTTGTAAAGCGCGACGCGGAAAGTGCCGGCGCGTTCCTCGAACTGGGGCGCGCGGAGCTGCTTCTGCTGCATCAGGTCAATCACGCGGTCAACGCCGTACCCCAGCCGTTCGATGAATCCCATGTCGGAAAGCACCTGCACGATGACCGGGTTGCGAGAAAAACGCTCGTCCTTGATGTTATCAATGGTGACGGGGCCGGGCAGCGCGCCGGGGCTGATGACCTCCATCCGGTTGCTGAACAGGAACAGGCGAATGCCATCGCCGCTGATCTGATAGTCGCGGTGGGCGACAGCGTTCACCACCAGCTCGCGCGCGGCTTCCAGCGGGTACTCGAACTGTTCGTCGCGCGCCATCGTCTGGCCCAGCCGGACGCCCTTGCGGAGATGGTCAATCAAAAACATCTCCGCCCGGCGGATTTGATCGGGCAGCGTGCCGAGGATGTCCTGGCGGCTGAAACGGTCGCTCATGGTATCGCCGGCGAAACGCGCAGCGGTGATGTCTGCGCCGCGAAGATGCCGCTGCGGGTCTTTGCCAAAAAGCAGAATGCCGGCATGGGTGGGACGCAGCACGCCGTTGTGTTCGACCAGACAGCCGCGTTTGAGCAGAACTTTTTCGACGCTGGTTTCGCCCATGCCGCTCAACCCGGCCACGTACATTTTGGCCTTGTTCCAGTCAATATCACCCAGGCCGGCCCCGCGCGCGACTTCAGTTTCAAAGCTGGTTTCGGCGCGCTGCATGATGAGCAGCCGCAGCTCGCGGGATGAAATGGGAACATTGACAGCCTCCTGGCGGCGCAGGTAGCGCCCGCCGGCGGCATAGATGTGGGGCATCCCCCGCGGCACGCGGATGACCAGGATGGTTTTGTCCCCGGCGCTGCGTTTTTCCGGCAGGGGGATTATCAACGGCGGGTCGAGCGAAAGCGCCGCTTGAAGCAGCCGGTCGAGGGTATCCGCCGCATCGTCCACGCCGGAAACTGCCGCGTCCGCGCCGATGCCCAGCAGCAGCGTACCACCCCGGCTGTTCGCCATCGCCGCCAGGTGGTCGGCCAGCGTTTCGACCGGGGTTTGAGCGTCGAACCAGTCCAGTTCAGCGCTTCGCCCACTGCGGAGCCAGTTGGTTAGATCATCGGCGTCGTTCATGGTTCGCCGGCGGCTTCAAGCGCCTCCTCCGGTTTTTCGTTTTCCTGCCGTTCGGCGTCGCGCCGGCGCCCTTCCGGCGGAGGCGGCAGCAGCACCCGGTCAAGCACCTGCTGCATGTCATCCACAAAGTAGAATGTCAGGTCTTTAAGCGCCTCCGGCGGAATGTCCACCAGGTCTTTTTTGTTCTGGGACGGCAGAATGATATTAGGGATGTGCGCACGCCGGGCGGCCAGCACCTTTTCTTTGATGCCGCCCACCGGCAGCACTTTGCCGCGCAGGGTGATTTCGCCGGTCATGGCGAAGCTGCTGCGAACTTTACATTCGGTAAAAGCCGACAGAATTGCCGCCGCCAGGGTGATGCCGGCGGATGGGCCGTCTTTTGGCACTGCGCCCTCCGGCAGATGCACGTGTACGTCATAATTTTCAAAATCGTCGTATGGCAGGTCAAAATCGGACGCTCTGGAACGCACGTAGCTGAGCGCCGTCTGCGCCGACTCCTGCATGACTTCTCCAAGCTGGCCGGTGAGGGTGAGGCTGCCCTTGCCGGGCAGGATGGCGACTTCGATCACGGAAATGTCGCCGCCGTCGTAAGACCAGACCAGGCCGGTCGCCAGGCCGACGGCATCTTCCTGGTTGGCGAACTGGTGCATATAAATCGGCGGCCCCAGGTAATCCATCAGCCGGGCGGCGGTAATACGCCGGGGAACGGGTTTGTTTTCGGCCACGCGGCGCGCCACCTTGCGCGCGATGTTGGCGATCTCGCGGTTCAGGTTGCGGACGCCGCCTTCGTAGGTATAGCTGCGGATGATTTCCTGTAGGGCGCGGGTTTCAAACGAAAGTTTCGTCCCGGTCAGGCCGTGCGCTTCCATCTGGTTGGGCAGCAGGAAATGGCGCGCGATGGCGATTTTTTCTTCTTCGGTGTAGCCGGAAAACTCGATGACTTCCAACCGGTCGAGCAGCGCCGGCGGCAGCGGGTCGAGATCGTTGGCGGTGGTGATGAACAGCACCTTCGACAGGTCGTAGGGGACTTCCAGATAATGATCGGAATAAGCGTAGTTCTGCTCCGGGTCAAGCACTTCCAACAGGGCGCTGGCCGGGTCGCCGCGAAAATCCATGCCAAGTTTGTCCACTTCGTCCAGAACAAAAACGGGGTTGATCGTCCCGGCGCGGCGCATGGTCTGGATGATGCGCCCCGGCAGCGCGCCAATGTAGGTGCGCCGGTGGCCGCGAATTTCGGCCTCGTCGCGCACGCCGCCCAGGCTGACGCGCACGAACTCGCGCCCCAGCGCCCTGGCGATGCTGCGCCCCAGTGACGTTTTGCCGACGCCGGGCGGGCCGACGAAACACAGAATAGGGCTTTTCATCCTGCTGCCCGCCAGCTTGCGGACGGCGATATATTCTAAAATTCGCTCTTTGACTTTGGGCAGGCCGTAGTGGTCGGCATTGAGGATGCGTTCCGCGTTTGCCAGGTTCAGGTTATCCTCGCTCTGTTTAGCCCAGGGGATAGCCGTTAACCAGTCAATGTACGTGCGGATCATACCGACCTCTGGCGCCATCGGCGGCATCATCATCAGCCGCGACAGCTCCCTGGTGGCCTTGTCGTGAATTTCCGGCGGCAGTTCGGCCTTCAGGATTAACTCGCGGACTTCGTTAATTTCCTGCTGGAAAAAATCCTGCTCGCCCAGTTCGGTCTGGATGATTCGCATCTGTTCGCGCAGGTAAACTTCGCGCTGGCTGCGATCCATTTCCTGCTGAACCTGGCTGCTGATCTCGTCCTTCAGTTCCAGCATTTGGAGTTCCTGCTCCAGCAGGCCGGCGATGTGTTGGAGACGCTCGTTTTCGTCGGGCGTTTCCAGCAGGCGCAGGCGTTCATTAAAGGGCAGGGTGAGGGTGGCGGCCACCAGGTCGGCCAGCGCGCCGGGATTTGCCAGATTAAGGGCGTAGGCCAGCACATCCTCGGAAATAGACGAGTTAAACTCGGCAGCCCGCTGGAAACGCTCCAGAACGGCCTGCATGATGCCTTGTGTTTCATCCGGCGGGGCGCTTATTTCGTCCAGGGGTCTGGCGCGGACAATCGGGTAGAGCGCCGACTGGACGATTTCGACAATCTGGACGCGCCGCCGCCCCTGCACCAGAGCGTTGCGGCGGTCGTCCGGCAGGCGCATCAGGTGTCCGACGGCCATTTCCGTGCCGATGGGGTGCAGATCATCCAGTGTGATTAACGACGGCACGGGGCCGCGCAGGGCAGCGCCGATCACGGTCTGCTTTTTAAGCAGGGCGATCTGAATGGCCGATAAGACCGCTGGGGCCGGCACGTCAATCGGCATGACAGCGTTGGGGAAAACCACCAGGCCGCGCAGCGGTACTAACGGGCGTTCGATCAGCCCATTTGAGTCGGGTACTGCGTCCTGAATCTTGAAAAAATCCTTGATACCTGTTGCCATGCTGGTCTGAAGAACGCCAATCTTAAGATGAACCAGTTTACCGCAGACTTCAGGATGCGTAAAGCATCGGTAAACCGACGGTTGGCGGCGGGGGGGTTCTACGTTAGACTAACATACGGCGATGGCTGCCTGAGCCGAAGCCGCTGGATGAAGCAGGAGATTGACAATATGCGACTTTCGATCTGGCTTACCGGGGCCGCCGCCCTCGTGGTTCTGGGCGTGGTGCTGGTCGCCGGTCAGGCGCTGCTGCGGCCCGATTTGCCGCTCGTCACGCAGGCCGAGTTTTCGCTGGAGACGATCACCCCAAACGCCGACGGCAGCGACGATGTGACGGTGTTTTCCTACAGCTTGTCGCGCAATGCGCGGGTTTCGCTGGTGTTTGAGGACGAAAACGGCCAGACGTTCACCTTCCGCAGCGGCGAACTGCGCGCCGAAGGGGATTATCAGGTCGAATTCAGTGGCGTGGTGGATGGTTATATTCTGCCGGGCGAAACCATTCAGAGCGAGGTGGAGCGCCGTTTGCTGCGCGATGGGCGCTACACCTGGCGGCTGACGGCAGTTCCCGCCGATGGGGGCGAAACCGTCGAACGCACCGGGACGCTGGTGGTGATGGACGCCTCCGCCAGCCTGCCGGAACTGGTCACTTTCGGCGTGTCGCCGGAGGTTTTTACGCCCAATCAGGACGGCATCAGCGACCGGGCGCGGATTAACGTTTATCTGGCGAAAGCGGCGCAGCTCACCGCTTATCTGGAGAATGAGGACGGCCTGCGAATTTTCTTGCAGGAGCGGCAGGAAGGGCGCAAACCCGGCGAGCCGGGGCGGCACGATTTTGATTATGACGGCGGGGTTGACCTGGGGGCCGACCCGCCGCCGGATGGCCTTTACAGCGTGGTGGTGGTGGCGGAGGACGCCGAAGGCCAGCGTGTGCGGCGAACCGGCAGCCTGACCATTCAGGACGGCGGCGACCCGCAGGCGGAGATCGTGCCGCAGCCTATCGGCGTGGACGTGGTGTTCGTCCGCGCGCCGTATGATGAACGCTACTTTGGGGGCGACGGGATGCCGGTCGCGCCGCCGGACGACCCGCAGGATTTAAGCTTTCTGGCGGTCAACGTCCCATTGGGCGATCTGCTGGTGTTTAAGCTGACGGTCGAAAACTACGGTGATGTGCCGATCCGCACCAGCGGGCCGCCGCCCGGCACCGTTTACGAACAGACGCAGGTGGCCGCCTCGCTGGGCTGGTATGACGAGTCCGGGGCGTGGCGTGTGGGTATTGACTGCGACACGGCCACGCGCGATTATCCCTGGCGCTGGGCGGTGGGCGCGCCGGATGATCTGCTGGTGGTGGCGGATGAGGAAACCGGAAACACCTATTATTATCTGCCGCCCGGCCAGCAGGCCGTCGTGTGGGGCGCGGTGCGAATGACGGAGCTAGTTGAAGGCCGCAACCCGCAGAAGTGCTGGGCGGGGCTGATTCATGAGGATGTAGAAGTGAGCGACCGCAACTCGCGGGTGGGTGCGCGCGATGTGGAACTGATTGACCCATCCCCTTCGGTTTCCGGCGGGTCCTGATTGGGCGCGGGTGAAGTATAATTAAAAAGCGGCGAACCGCCCGTTTGTCCTGCTTAACAAACGCCTGACTGCGGGATATGGATTGTGACGTGAGCAAATCAAACTACGCCCGACTGACTCTGGTGATCGTATGTTTGCTGGCGCTGGTGGCCTGCCGCCAGGAAACAGCGCAGAATTTACCTGCCGCGTCGGTTCCACTGACGCCAACACCGCTTTCGACACCGCTGCCGGCAGTGCCGACGCTCATCCCGGCGGGCGCTGAAGGCAATCCGATTCGCCTGGTCGTGCGCCCTAGAGGGCCGGCGGCGGATGCCCGGAATGCTGCCGCTGATGTGGAAGCCGCCATCCTGGAGCGGTCGGGTTTGGCCGTCCGGGTGGAGGTGGTCGAACGTTATGCGGAGGCGCTGGCGGCGCTGTGCGACTCCGCCGGGGGGCAGGTGTCGGCGGCCTGGCTGAATGCGCCGACCTACATGGCGGCCAGGGCGCAGAACTGCGGCCTGCCGGTTTTGCAGATCGAACAGGGGACGCGGCGGAACGCCCGCTCCGGCGAAGCCGGCCTCATCATTGTGGCGCAGGACAGCAGCATTCGTGACGTGCGCGGCCTGAGCGGGCAGACATTTTGCCGGCTGGGTTACGACGACTTTTATTCCTGGTTCGCGCCGTCGCTGGTGATGCGCGCCAGCGGCCTCGACCCGGTGAGCGCCCCGGAAGCGGTGGTGGACTATGACGACGTGCCGGAATTAATCCGGGCGGTGGCGGATGGCGACTGTGACGCGGCGGGCATCGCCGAAAGCGCACTGGAAGAATATGCCGGCGCGCTGGGCGAAACCGCCGAGGCGATCACGACCCTGGCGACAACGATTACTTTCCCCTACGGTGTGTTGGTTATGCCGGACGAAATCCCGCTGGGGGTGCGGCTGGCGCTGGCGGAAACCCTGCAAGCTATGTCCGAGGATACCACCGAGGCGGTCAAACTGCGGGCGCTGCTGGCGCAGAGCGCGCTTGTGCCGGTGACGGCGGACGATTTTGCCGAGCTGACAGATTTTATGAGCAGCACCGGCCTGGATTTTGCGTTGTTGGGCAGTTAATGGCGGAACTGGCCGTTATCATCGTTACCTGGAACGTGCGTGATCTGGCGCTGGCGGCGCTGGACAGTCTGCTGGCCGATCTGAGCAGCAGTGGTTTAACAGCAGATGTGTGCGTGGTGGACAGCGCCTCGTCGGACGGTACTGCTGAGGCGGTGCGGGCGGCCTTCCCGCAGGTGAGGGTGTTCGCCAGCGCCGAAAACCTGGGTTTTGGACGGGCGAATAACCTGGCGCTGCGCGAGATCGGTTTTGGAGGGGCGGACGCCGGCCATCTGCCGGGGGCGGTGTACCTGCTCAACCCCGATACAGTAACGCAGCCGGGCGCGACGCGGACGCTGTACGAGGCACTGATGGCGCAGGCGGATGTGGGATTGGTGGGCGCGCGGCTGTGTTATGAAGACGGCAGCTTCCAGCACAGTGCCTTTCATTTTCCGGGGCTGCGGCAGTTGTGGGTGGAGTTTTTCCCCACGCCGGGGCGTTTGATCGAGGGCGAGTTTAACGGGCGCTACCCGCGCGCACGGTATGAGGGCGGCCAGCCGTTCCCTATAGATTTTCCCCTGGGGGCGACGATGATGCTGCGGCGCGAGGTCATCCAGCAGACGGGTTTGTTCGACGAACAGTTTTTTATGTACTGTGAAGAAATAGACTGGGCCTGGCGCATCCACAAGACCGGCTGGCGGGTGTTATGTGTCCCGGCGGCGCGGGTCGTGCATCTGGCTGGGCAGAGTACCGTACAGGTTCGCCCGCAGAGCATCATCAACCTGTGGACGAGCCGCCTGCGATTGTTCCGCAAACATTACCCGGCCTGGAAGTACCACGCCGCGCGGCTGATGGTGCAGGCAGGGATGCTCCGCCGCCTGGAACAGGCGCGCCGGGACGGGGCAGAGCCGCTGGCGCAAGCTTACCGGACGGTTTATGAACTGGCGCGCCGGCCATGACCACGCTGTTCGTTATTATCCTGACGAAAAATGAAGCCGCGCACATTGCGGACTGCATCGAAAGCGCGCGGTTTGCCGACCATGTGATCGTGTTTGACTCCTACAGCGATGATGATACGCCGCGGCTGGCCGAAGCCGCCGGCGCGGAGGTGATTCAGCGCCCTTTTGATAACTACGCGGGGCAGCGCAACGCGGCGCTGAAGGCGGCTGCCGGGCGGGCCGACTGGGTGCTGTTCGTGGATGCCGACGAGCGGGTGATGCCGGAACTGGCGGCGGAAACGCGGGAGGCCATCCAAAAGCCGGGTTATGCCGGGTGGCGCATCCCGCGTTATAACTATATCTTCGGCAGGCTGACGTTGGGCGCGGGCTGGTATCCCGATTATCAGACGCGGCTGCTGCGGGTGGGCGCAGCGCGTTATGACCCGGCGCGGCAGGTGCATGAACTGGTGCTGCTGGATGAAGCAGAAGGCACGCTCCAAAACCACCTGCTCCATTACAACTACCGGGACGTGGCGCAGTTTATCGAAAAACAGCGCCGATACGCGGCCTACGACGCGCGTATCCTGTACGAGCAGGGAATTCGCCCCAAACCGCACAACTACCTTTTGCAGCCCTGGCGGCAGTTCTGGTGGCGCTTCGTAACGTTAAAAGGCTGGCGAGATGGGCTGCACGGCCTCCGCCTGAGTCTGCTGATGGCCTGGAACGAATGGCGCAAATACCGGCTGTTGCAGGCGTTATGGGGGGGCGCGGCGCGCCGCGCCCCCAGGTAAATCGAAGTTCAGAACATTACTCCACCTGCGGCACGAGGACGCCGTAACCTCCCGATGAACGTTTGTACAGGACGTTTACGCCGCCGGTGCCGTCGTTAAAGAAGACGAAAAAGGTGTGGCCCAGCAGCTCCATCTGTTCGATGGCCTCGGCTTCAGTCATGGCCGTTACGGAGATGGCCTTGCGGCGAACGATGCCGGTGGTGGGTGCGGCTTCTGCCGCTGGCACTTCGACAGAGATTTCTTCCTCGACAAATTCTTCCACGTCCGGGATAGCTTCGGCAATGCTCAGTTCTTCCAGCGTGGCGGTAAAACGTTCGCGGCCTTTGCGCTGGCGTTTGCCCTTAAAACGCTGGATGCGGCGGTACATATTATCCACCGCCGCGTTGATGGCGGTTTGAATATCGCCGGGGACGCGCTCCTCGGCACGCAGGATGGCGCCGCGTTTGTGGCGGATGGTGATCTGGGCAATCGCCAGGTCTTCTCCCCGGCGGCTGCGCTGCTGCGACAGATCAATGTCAATTCTGGTGATGTTGGGAAGATAACGATCCAGCTTATCCAGCTTTTTGCGTGTATAGGCTTCAAGAGCATCGGTCATTCGGATGTTGTTGCTGTGAATGGTTACGTCCATGCTTATGCTCCTTCTGTAAAAAATAGGGTCAGTGACGGGCTGCCGATACGGTTAAGCCGTAAACGGCGGCAGCGCCGGCATCGAGCAGGGCGGCGGCGCAGGCGCTGAGGGTTGCGCCGGTGGTGTACACGTCGTCCACCAGCAGCACAATCTGGCCGTTAGCGAGCGCCGGGTTGGCCTCAAAAGCGTCCTTAACATTTTCGAGCCGGGCTTCGCGCCCCAGACCGACCTGGGACGGCGTAAAACGCCAGCGGCGCAGCGCATCCGGGCGGCAGGGCAGGGCAACCAACCGCGCCGCCTGTTCCGCCAAAAGCTGCGCCTGATTATACCCGCGCTGCGCCAGCCGTTCGACAGGCATCGGCACCGGCACGAGGCAGTCTACCGGCCAGCCCAGCAGCCCCAGGCGGGCGGCCAGCCGGTCGCCTAACGGCTGGCTGATATGGCGCGCGTTTTCGTATTTCAGCGACCAGATAGCCTGCTGAACCTTACCTTCATGAACGGCGGTGGAGGCCATGCCGGAAAGCGGCGGCAGCGGTTGGACGTACTGCGGATAAGGGGTTTGTTCCAGGTCTGCCTGGCAGCGCGCGCACCAGCCCCAATCCACACGGCCACAGCCCGCGCAGCGCGGCGGGAAGATGAGGTCTACCAGCGCGTCCGCCAGACGGCGCGGCCTGGAATCGGGCGCAAAAAACCCACGCTGCCGGCCTTGCGGATGGCCGGAAGGGAAAGAGGAAAAAAGTAACAGACCGGGCATATCGGACATCCCAGGTGGTAAAAAACGGTTTCAGTTGAGGGACGGCGTAAGGGTTCGTTAAATCTTCCCTAACGTACCGCTTTGGAGCAGGAAGACGATGGCCGGCCCCAACAGCACAATCCACAGCGACGGGAAGATGAGCAGAACCATCGGGATCATCATCTTCACCGGCGCTTGGTGCGCTTTTTCCTGGGCGCGCTGCCGGCGTTTAACCCGCATCTGGTCGGACTGAACGCGCAGGATTTTGGTCATGCTGACGCCCAGTTGGTCGGCCTGGATGACGGCGGCAGTGAAGGCGGTTACGTCGGGTACGTCCATCCGTTCGGACATATCGCGCAGGGCTTCGCGGCGCAGCTTGCCGAGCTGAATCTCCCGCAGAACGCGGCCAAAGGCGACGGCCAGATCGTTATCCCATTTTTCGTAAACTTTGCCCATCGCCTGGTCGAAGCCCAGGCCGGCCTCGACGCAGATGGTCAGCAGATCGAGCGCATCCGGCAGGGCTTTGACGATATTATCCTGGCGCTTGCTGATTTTGCTTTTAATCCATAGCACCGGGAAAAAGTAGCCCAGCCCCGCGCCGCCGATGACGTAAGCCAGGGCGTTGGGGTCGCGTTTGGGGGACAGCACGTAAAAGACCATAAAGGCCAGCAGCCCCAGGCCGATGGTCGCGCCGATACGCATGGCGAAAAAGGTGGTCGGCTCCATAGACCCGGACATGCCGGCGAGTTCGATCTGGTGGCGGGTTTGTTCAAGCTGCTTTTCGGGCGTGAACCTCACCACCAGGTCGGCCACCTTACGCATAAGCGGGAGCAGAATACGATCTTTAAAGGGCAGCGAAAGTTCGATTTCTTCCAGCGAATCCGGCAGTTCGCGCTCACCGAACTGCGCCAGGCGCTCCTGGAGCGGATCGCGGCTGCGATCATCCCGGAGGCCAACGTAAACCAATCCGGCAACGACGAGCAATACGACAATAATCAGTACGCCTTCCATAGCGGCTGCCTCTTTTCGCTAAATCTCGATGTTGACAATCTTCTGGATGGCGGCCATACCGAGGCCGATCAGGGCCAGGCCGATGCCCAGCATCGGCCAGCCACAGGTACGACTTTCAAACATCGGGTTCATAAAACCGGGCTGGATGACCGAAAGGAACAGCGCCACCGCAATTGGCAGCAGGCTGATAAGCCAGCCCGTGATACGCCCCTGGGACGTTAACACGCGGATTTCGCCTTTCAGCTTGACACGCTCCCGGATGGTATGGCTGATGACCTCCAGGATTTCGGCCAGGTTGCCGCCGACCTCGCGCTGGATGTTGACTGCGGTGATGACCAGATCGAGGTCTTCGCTTTCCACGCGGGCCAACAGGTGTTCCAGGGCATCTTCCACGTCAATGCCAAGCTGGGCTTCCTGCACCACGCGCTTGAACTCGGTCGAGGTGGGTTCGGGCGCATCGCGCGAGATGGCCTCCATCGCCTGCATGACGCTGAAGCCGGAGCGCAGCGCGTTGACCCACAGCCCCAGTGTATCGGGAAGCTGCTGCTCGAAGCGCAGCAGACGTTTGCTGGTGGCGCGGGAGACGTAAATACGCGGGAAAAACAGGCCGATGAAACCGGCGACGATGGACATAATCAGATCGCCCCGGAACAGGACGAAATAACCGCCGGCGAAAAAGCCGATCACCGAAACCACGTGCAGCACCGCATATTCGGCGACCGTCAGCTTCAGGTCGGCACGGGCAAGCTGCTGTTTCCATTTGCGGGCGAAGGGGCGTTCGGCGATGGCTTTATCAATGGCTTGCAGGGCCTTGCGCTGTTGTTTATCCTCGTTTCGAGCCTCTTCCTCGTCTTCGATGTCGAGGAAGGACTGATAACCCTGTTCGTAGCGCCCCAAACGCTCCTCAACCAGATTTTTTTCCGAGCGGACGCTCACTATGCCGATCACAATAACGGCAATAGCCGCGATTCCTGCGATACCAATAATGATGGGAATTAACTGTTCGGGCACGCCAGCTACCCTCCAACTCAATTAACTTACTGTCATTGTATGTGGATTATGGAAAGCGCGTCAAGATGACGCGCTTCCCAATGCCTCTGGGTTGTAAATTTATAACTAATAACCACGCCCAATGCCGAAAACTGCCGGCGGCAGGTGAATACCAGAAGCTTCGATTCGATCAATGAATTTGGGGCGCAGTCCGGTCGGGCGAATGCGGCCAATGATTTTGCCACCTTCGATGCCGGTTTGTTCGAACTCGAAGATGTCGGACATGGTGATGATTTCACCTTCCATACCCTGCACTTCAGAGACTTTTTCGATCTTGCGCGAGCCGTCGCGCAGGCGGCTCTGCTGGCAAATCATATCAACGGCGCTGGCGACCTGCTCGCGGATGGCGCGCACCGGCAAATCCATGCCGGACATCAGGCACATCACTTCCAGACGCGCCAGCGTATCGCGCGGGCTGTTGGCGTGCAGCGTGGTCAGCGAACCATCGTGGCCGGTGTTCATGGCCTGGAGCATGTCCAGCGCCTCGCCGGAGCGGCATTCCCCAACCACGATGCGGTCGGGGCGCATACGCAGCGCGTTCACCACCAGGTCTTGAATGGTGATCGCGCCCTTACCCTCAATGTTGGGCGGGCGCGATTCCAGGGTGACAACGTGTTCCTGGCGAAGCTGAAGCTCGGCGGCGTTTTCGATGGTGACGATACGTTCGTTGTTGGGGATGAAGCTGGACAGCACGTTAAGCAGCGTGGTTTTGCCGGAACCGGTGCCGCCGGACACGATGATGTTGAGCCGCGAGACAATACAGGCGCGCAGGAACTCGGCCATCTCTTTGGTCATCGAACCCAGGCGCACCAGATCGTCCACCATCAGGGGTTTTTTGAAGAATTTACGGATGGTGATGGTCGGCCCCACCAGCGAAATCGGGCGGATGACGGCATTAACGCGCGAGCCGTCCGGCAGACGGGCGTCCACCAGGGGCGAGCTTTCGTCAATGCGGCGGCCCAGCGGCGCGACGATGCGGTCAATGATCCGCATGACGTGTTCATCGCTCTCGAAGGTGGCGTTGGCGCGCGTGATGTTCCCTTTTTGTTCGATGAAGATGTTTTTGGGGCCGTTGACCATGATTTCGGTGATGGTTTCGTCGGCCAGCAGCGGCTCCAACGGGCCGAAGCCCAGGATTTCGGCGACGATAGCCTCAAAAAGGTTCTGGCGCTCGCTGCGGGCCAGCACCATACTCTCGTCGGCCAGGATGGCGTTAAACAGTTCTTCGATATGCTCGCGCACTTCCTGCTTGCGCGTAACGTCCATCGCGTGTTGATCCAGTTCGGAAAGCAGTTTGTTCTGGACGCGCGCCTTCAAATCCATGTAGTTATTGCTTTTGCCCGCGCGTACCGGATCGCCGATGGACTGACGGCGCAGCCGCGCCGCCGCCAGCTTCGATTCTTCGCTTTCCGGCGCGGGGCCAGGTGTTTCGGGGGGGCGGCCACTCGAACCCGGATCACCACCACTGCCGCTGCCCCGTTCAATACGACGTAATAAAGACATTCGTTATCCTCCGGTATCACTCTCAGGCTTTACCCAACCGCAAACCGAGTCCCGGTTTGCGCCGGGCTTTGTCGGCTGACGAGTCAAAATCCTCAACTTCTTCCTGACCTACCAGTTGGGTATACAACGTATCCGATAGGGACATTAACTCTTTCACCGGCGAGCGGGATTTATCGCGCCGGGCGATGATTGGGATACCCTTGCTCATCGCTTCCAGGGCGGTCAGCTCGTCGGAGGGGATTTCCAGTTCGATTGGGCGTTTCAAAAACCGGGCGATTTTTTCCGACGGGATGGTGAAACGCTGGCGGTTGCGGTCATCCAGGACGCGGTTAAGGATGAGGAAGGTTTTGTCTGGCGGGTAATTCAGCTGGTCGAACAGGTCAAGGACAAAACGGACATTTTTCACGCAGGCCAGGGTCGGCATCCCAACCAGGACGATTTTGGCGGCAATATCAAACAGCGACAGCACGGTTTCGTTTAACTGGTGGCTGGTATCCACGACGATAAAATCATAATTGCCGCTGATTTTTTCCAGCATCTGGGCGACCGCCGTCGGGTTATTCTGTTCGATCACCTCGGCATATTCAGGCCGGGCGGGGCCCATCAGCACTTTCATGCCGCTGTCGTGGGTAAACACGATGCTGTCAAAAAGCTCGGTATCCAGGTCATGAATGTTATCCACCAGGTCAACCATCGTGGATTGGGACTGGATGTTGAGCAGCACGCCGATGTCGCCGAACTGCAAGTCGGCATCTACCAGCAGGACGCGGATACCTTCTTTCATCAGGCCAGAAGCCAGATTGGTGGCGATGGTGGTTACGCCGACGCCGCCCTGCGGGCTGTAAACCACAATCACGTGGCCGGGGCGGTTTTCGGTGCCTTCCACCTGGACGGCCTTCCGCAGCGATTCCTCCGGGACCTGCTGCATGGCCGAAAGGCGCTGGGCGACCACCCGGTGCTGGGCGTGGACGGTGCGAATGGTGTTGTAGAGTTCGTCGGGCGAAATGGGTTTGGTGAGGAAGTTCCGCGCGCCGGCCAGCATCGCGCGCCGCAGATAGTCCGGGTCGTTCTGGACGGACATCATAATCACCGCCGCCGTAGGGACGGATTCGGTAATCAGCGAAGTAGCCTGGATACCGTCCATATCGGGCATATTGATGTCCATGATGACGATGTTCGGCTTCATTTCCTTCGCCATCGCCACCCCTTCGCGCCCCGTACCGACCGAGCCGATCACTCGAAAATCAGGTTCAAAGGCCAGGAGTTTTTTGATATTTTCGCGCGCTTCCGGGATGTCATCTACCAGAAGGATGGTAATCACATCACCTTCAGACTGTGGGCTGCCCGGTCTATTCATTCATATCCCTCCCCAGCGCTCCGCATCAGACGGATAGCAGGCACTACCAGTGGAGCCAACAGCTCCACCTATGTATGTATTATAAACCAATTCCTCGCCCGATTAATTGAGTCCCCCCACAAAAGCGGGGGGACTCTCATGAATTTTGGGTTATGGTGTTCCGGTCAGGCTGATTTCGTCACCCGCCAACAGCTGGCGAATGCTGCGGATAGCCGGTTCGATAGTGTAATCGCGCCGACCGGGCAGGGTGATGCGGAACTCGTTCATGACGTAATCCAGCGTCACCGGTTCGGTTTGTACGCGAGAGGTATCGGTTGCGGAGCGCAGCACCAGGGTAAGCGGCAGTTTGGCCTCGATGGCGTAGGTGAGGAAGACGGCGTACTGCGGCGAAACGCCCAGGGTGACAATATCCGGCGCCGGGACGGGTGTTGGCGGCGGCGGCGGCGTGCCGGAGCCGGTGCTTTCCTGCTCTTTGGGGACGGGGGTGGGTGTGGGCGGCACACCGATATAACTGCCGACCAGCGGGAAATCGCCAACCCAGACTACCAGCGCGTCCTGGATGGTGCGCTGCGTCACCAGACGCGGGCGCTGCCGTTCGCTGGGGCCGATCACCGCCGGGCCGAGGCTGGTTGTCTCGGGGCGGCCTTCGACACCCTGGATGAATTCAATTGTCCCGTCATCTTTGATGCTGAACAGGGTGATGCGGTTTGGGGAGATGCTCTGGAAAACTTCGTCCACATCCACGAACAGCATGGAGATAATCACGTCCACGCGGTCGCCGGGGCGGATGCCGTAGGCGACGCTGGTCTGACGGTTGATAGGAACGGAAATCGCCACCCGGTCGGATGGCAGCACCGCCGCCGCGTCCGAGCCGAAGTTGGCGATGTCGGTTAACTGCTCCACCAGAAGATTCGAGAGGATGGGCTGTTCGCGGAACAGATCGGTGCGGGCGATTTTGCCCAGCACTTTTTCCAGCCCACCGTCGGCTTCCTTAAGGGCGTTAAACGGCACGGCGTCCTCCGGCCAGGGGAAGTAATTGACGACGTTCTGGAGTTCCGCCATCGTTTCAGGAAAACGATAACCGCGCGGCAGGTTTTGCAGCGCCACGACGATGTTCACGAAACGAATCGGCGTCGGGGTCGGGCCGG
This sequence comes from Anaerolineae bacterium, assembly GCA_026645945.1. Lineage (GTDB taxonomy): Bacteria > Chloroflexota > Anaerolineae > Aggregatilineales > Phototrophicaceae > CFX2. The sequence continues at coordinate 2,503 of JAPKMO010000014.1, read as the reverse complement.
CGGTTGCCTGCGGGACGACCGTGCCTCCCGGAGGAGGGGGGGGCGTTTGCTGGCCCGGTAAACCACCACTCAAAAACACAACGGCGATAATAACAACTATCAGAATGACTAACCCGACCAGGATTAGCAAGCGACCGCGCATGGTCTCCTCCGTTCGGATTCAGGTGTCTGCGTGCGAGTTGTGTCACTGGGCAGACAACAAAGAATTCGTAAAGACACAATTTTAAGTGTAGTCAATTGGCGGTAGCTGTCAAATAGGCCGATGGTTTGAAGATTCATATGGTGTCGTCGCTGGCCGGAAGTTCCAGGTGAACGGTTGTGCCTTCGGTTTCGGAACTGGAAACGGACAGATTGCCGCTGACCAGTTCGAACTTTTCCTTTAGGGTAAGGATGCCCTGAGCGCGGGCGTCCAGATGCACATCGTCGCCGGCCATAAAAACAGCTTCGGCGTCGAAGCCGCGCCCGTTGTCGTCCACATCTACTTTAATGCGCTCGGTGGTCATATCCAGCCGGACGGTGATTTCGGTGGCGTTGGCATAATCGCGGGCGTGACCCATCAGGTCCTGGATGCCCCGGAAAAGCATCACCTCGCGGTGAGTTTGCAAGCGGCGCTCCTCGCCGGTGAGTTCCAGGTGGGCTTCAATGTCGTTTTTATCCTTGAAGGAATCGATATAACGGCGCACCGTCGGCACTACGCCCAGGTCGTCCAGCATCATGGGGCGCAGATCGAAGATAAAATCGCGCACTTTCTGGAAGGTGATGCTGGCGGTGGTTTTAAGGTTGTTGAGTTCCTCGGCGGCGCGGGCCGGGTCGCGGTCGAAAAGCCGCTGGCAGATTTCGGTCTGCAAGATGAAGTTGGTCAGGGATTGGGCCGGGCCGTCGTGCATCAGCCGCGCCAGGCGCAGTTTTTCTTCTTCCTGGGCCTGGACAATACGGACGATGTTCAGGCTGCCTTTCGGGTTGGCGACAATGGCTTCTTCTGCGCCGTTTGCCAGCATGTCCACGCCCTGAACGATATTGAGCAGTTGGGCCAGCGAAGCCTGTTGTTTTTCCAGGATTTCGCGGCTGGACTGGAACTTTTCAAGCTGGCCGCGCATGGTTGTCAGCCGGAAGCGGGCGTCCATCGCCTCGTCATATTTGCTGCGGATGTCCTGGCGGGGGACAGTTTCGATATTGTCCTGAATCGTACGCAGTTCGGTGGCGATGTCGGTGTTGCGCTGCTCCTCGCGCCCGACCACCAGTTGAATCTGGTCAATCTGGCTTTTGATCTCCGCCAGGCGCTCTTTGGTGCGTTTCATCTCCTGGGTGATGAACTCGACAATCTGTTCTTTAGCGTCCGTTTTATCGCGATCCATAGATTTTCACTCTAAAGCCTACAGTTTGTTTGAACGGCCATCTTCAAGACGCACCCAGCCCCGGCGCAAGGCGTTGACGGCGGCCTGCGTGCGATCTTCGACATTCAGTTTTTTAAGGATAGAAGTCATGTGGTTTTTGACAGTCTGCTGGCTGATACGCAGTTTGAGGGCGATTTCTTTGTTGCTGAGGCCGTGCGTGACAAACTGGAGGATTTCCATTTCACGCGGGCTGAGGGGGACAAAATGTTCCTCGGCGTCAATGATGTACGGCCCGCTCATGGCCTCGATGCTGGCCTGAATCCAGCTTTCGAGCGCGCGCTGGTCGAGTTTTTCGCCGCCGACGATATAATAACCGCGCGCGGTATCGCGCACGATCTCGATCAGTTCATCGGGCGTGACTTCTTTGGAACAATAGGCGGATGCCCCGGCGCGCATGGTATGGACGACCTGCTGTATATCGTGATAGGCCGTTAACACGACGACAGCAATATCCGGGCGCTCGGCCTTCAACTGGCGCGCCACCTGGTGGCCGTTCATGCCAGGCAGGTTGATGTCTAATAACACCACATCCGGGCGTAACTGGCGGGCTTTCCTGAGCGCATCCTCGCCGTCTTCGCTGAAGCCAACGACGACTATATCATCTTCAAGTTCCAGCGCCTGCTGCAAGCCCTCGCGGAAAAGGGGATGGTCATCTACCACTAAAACGGAGATGCTCCTGGGGCGCTCTTTACTTTCACTCATTTTGCTCCTCGCGCTCTGGATGGCCCCTTTGGATCGAAGGGGGAAACTTGGCCTTATCGCCTGATTAAAGGTGAGCCAGACGAACAACACTCAACCGTGATCTGATCGCTGTTTTTCACTGCTGAAGTAAATGCACAGGGTCAGCCGCGTCGGTGATTGTAAGATTTTGAAGTGGGCTGCCCGTGACACAGCCGCTCGATTACGTTATCGGCAGTATACACCTAAAATGCTGGGCATCGCAACAAATGTATTCGGTTGGGTCTTGGGCAGTTGGCGCGCGCGAATTAGAATGGAAGTGGATGAAACAGGCATGGAGGCGGCAGGTTGCGACGAGTCGAACGGGATGGATTGGTTTATTATCAATTCGAGATGTGGCCGGACGTGAATCACGGCATTTTCACGCGCGG